>CALIXX010000001.1 GCA_938046115.1 uncultured Candidatus Saccharibacteria bacterium
GCGCCTCCGTGCGCCTGCACGCCGACGTCGTGGCCCCCCTCGAGGTCAACGTCGTTCCCGCGCGCTGAGCGCCGGGCATCCTTCCGCCGTCGGGCCGGGTCCTCCCCGTGGGGGCTCCGGCCCGACGGCGTTGTCGTGGGTCGTGCTGGGTCGTACAGCGTCGTGCCGGCGGTCCGGATCGTAGGGTAGGTCGCGAGGTCGTACCCTTTACCCCTCGAACGCACGACACAAGGTACGAACGCACGGGGAAGAGACCTGGCGGCGAGGGCGGCCGGTCAGTGGCGCCAGGCGGTGCCGCGCGAGCGCAGGTAGGTGGTGGCGCCGCGGGCGGCCATGAAGACCCAGGCGAAGGCGATCCACACCAGCACCAGGCCCGACGTCGCCCCGTCAGCCCCCGGCAGCACGCCGCCCCCGATGAGCAGCGCGAGCGGCACGTAGGGCACCAGCGTCACCAGACCCGCCCGGGCCAGGTAGCGGCCGTCGCCGGCGCCCATGAGCACGCCGTCGAGCAGGAAGACGACGCCGGCGAGTGGCTGCGCGCTCGCCGCAACCAGGAGCGTCGGGGTGGCAGCCGCAATGACGCCCGCGTCGGAGGTGAAGGCGCGGGGCAGCCAGGCGGCGCCCGCTGCCATGAGCACGCCGATGAGGACACCGGTCCCGGCGCCCCAGGCCAGCATCCGCCTGAGGAGCTCGTCAATGGACCAGCCGGCGGTCGCCGCAGCAGTCCCGGCCTCCTCCTCGGTGAGGGCCTCAGCCTCCGGTGCTGCGGAGTCCGTGTCCGCCCTCTGGGCCTGTCCCAGGGCGGTGCCGATGAGGGCCTGCGCCGCCACAGCCAGTGCGTCCAGGGCGAAGGCCGCGAAGGTCCACAGGGCGTTGACCACCTGGTGGGCGGCCAGCGACACCTCCCCGAGCGCGGTCGCCGCCCACACGGTCACCAGGATCGCCACCCGCAGGCTCAGTGAGCGGATGAGTAGCGGAGCCCCACTGCCCAGGGAGGCCCGCAGGCCCTCGCGGTGGGGGAGCAGACCCACTCCGGCTGCCCGGGCCGCCCGGGTGATCGGACCGGCCAGCGCCAGCGCCATGGCCGTCTGCGCGATCGCGGTTCCGGCACCCGAGCCCGCGATCCCCATTCCGACGCCGTAGAGCAGGATCGCGTTGACGACGACGTTGAAGACCGCCCCGCCCGTGGCCACGACGAAGGGCGTGCGCGTGTCCAACAGGCCGCGCAGTACGCCGGTGGCGGCCAGGACGACGAACATGCCTGGCAACCCCGGGCAGGAGGCGCGCAGGTAGGCGACGGCCGCCTGAGCCACCGCGCCGTCGGCGCCCATCGCAGCGGTCAGCCAGGGGGCGGTCAGTCCCAGGAAGGCGCCCGCTCCCAGTCCCAGCAGGAGTGCCAGCCACATGCCGTCGACGCCGGCCCGCAGGCCCTCGGTTCGCCGGCCGGCCCCAAATAGACGCGCCGTCGTCGCCGTGGTGGCGTAGGCCAGGAAGACGAACAGGCCCAGCGTCGTCGTCAGGATCGTCGAGGCCAGGGACAGGCCCGCCAGGCTCACCGCGCCGAGGTGGCCGACCATGGCCGAGTCCGCCAGGACGAACAGCGGCTCAGCGATGAGGGCCCCCAGGGCGGGCACGGCCAGGGACAGGACCTGACGGTTGAGGCCGGAGGAGGCGGGGCGACTGGTGTTGGGCACGGGCCCATTGTGGACCAGGGGTCCGCGCCGGAGCATCAGCGCCTCGGCGGTCCCCGGGCGGCACCGCGCAAGGAGGAGCGCGTGTCCGCCACCGCGGAGTGCTCGAGGGTAGGGGCCGGGTGCCGGCTCCGAGCACGGAGGGAGACTGTCCGGGGAGGTCCTCACGGCCAGGTTGAGGATGAGGTTGAGGTGAGGTCGCGGCGGTGGAGCCTGGGCGTGACCGAGGCTACGGATCGCCGGGATTGTCCTGGGGGATCGCACAACTATTCGAGCCCCAGGAAAGTACTAGAAGGCTGAATATTTGCTGAGGATATGCCTGATGAAGCCGATGTTCGGCCGAGATGGCGGGGGTTGGGGATAACTGGAACGGACCACCCTGTAGGGGAGTCACAAACGGTGCGGACCTCAAGTCGAAGATGATGTTTGTCCACAGGTTTACCCACTTGTCCACAGATCACATTGTGATGTCGTGGGAAGAACCTATAGGAACCCTGAACTCTCAGATTCCTGGTATACCAAGGAAAAGTCGCCTTCCTGTGGGGGAGTCGCCACCAGTGCGCACATCTGTGTCCACAGCCTGCCCACCTCTGTCCCCAGGCTCTGGGGGTCTTCCCACAGCGGCGGTGCGGATATCCCCAAGGCCGGTGAACTTGAGAGTTTGCGGGGTCTGCCCGATGGCGTTATCGTCACGCGCGCGCTCCACGCGGGCGAGTGTCTTCCTGACGCCGCGGGCTGTCGTCGGGAGCAGTAGGACGAGCCGGGACCAACCGGCGTGACAGTGCGGGAGGTGGCCGATGGACAACGGCATGGGCGCTCAGGCCGGCTCGGGCGGCGCTGACGGCGGAAGCGTCCGCACCGACAGCTCCGCCTTCGACCGTCTCCCGCCCCAGGACCTTGAGGCCGAGATGGCCACGCTCGGTGGCATGCTCCTGAGCAAGGAGGCCATCACCGACGTCATCGACGTCCTGCGTGGCCCGGAGTTCTACCGCTCGGCCCACGAGTCGATCTTTGACGCGATCGTCGAGGTCTACAACCGCTCCGAGCCCGCCGACCCGCTCATCGTCGCCGACGAGCTCTCCAAGCGCGGCGAGCTCGAGCGCATTGGTGGCGCCCCCTACCTGGCCACCCTCATGGCCACCGTCCCCACCGCCGCCAACGCCGGTTACTACGCTCGCATCGTCAAGGACAAGGCGCTCATGCGCGGCCTGGTCCAGGCCGGCACCCGCATCACCCAGCTCGGATACTCCACCGACGCCGGCGACATCGCCGAGCTCGTCACGCTGGCCGAGGCTGAGGTCTACTCGGTGGCCCACCACGAGGGGGAGAAGGAGGACTACGTTGCCGTCTCCGAGCTGCTGGGCGAGGCCAACCTGGAGATCGAGGCCGCCCAGAACCGCGACAACGGGGCGTTGACCGGGGTGCCGACCGGCTTCATCGAGCTCGACGAGCTCACCGGTGGGCTCCACCCCGGCCAGATGATCATCGTGGCGGCGCGCCCCGCCATGGGTAAGACGACACTGGTGACAAACCTCGCCTACAATGTCGCAACGATCGAGAAAAAGCCCGTTCTCTTCTTCTCACTTGAGATGAGCAAGGAGCAGCTCACCGACCGCATGCTCGCTGATGCCAGTGGCGTGGATAGCTGGAATATCCGCACTGGTAACCTCAGTGATGATGACTGGGCTAAGCTCTCCGAGGCAATGGGTGAGATGGCCGAAGCGCCAATCTTCATCGATGATACGCCAGGCCTAAGCGTCCTCGAGATGCGCACTAAGGCACGGCGCGCCATGCACGACCAGCAGCTTGGGCTAGTGATCGTCGACTACCTGCAGCTGATGCAGGCCAATGGCAACCATAATGGCAACCGCGTTCAAGAGGTGAGTGAGATATCGCGCGGACTCAAGCTGATTGCCCGCGAGCTCAATGTACCGGTCATTGCCCTAAGCCAGCTGAGCCGCTCGGTGGAGTCGCGTACGCCGCCAGTGCCGCAATTGGCTGACCTGCGTGAATCGGGCTCGATCGAGCAAGACGCTGACATCGTCTCCTTTATTTACCGGCCAGGCTACTACGAGCCGGACAATCCTGAGTTCCAAAATATCACCGACCTCATCATTGCCAAACACCGCAACGGCCCAGTGGGCAAGATCCAACTCTACTTCCACCCTGAGCGGCTGCGCTTCATGAGCCTCGACAAGCGGCATGATTGATGCTATACTATAGTTATTATACGTAGGAGAACCGTCCCAATGGCAGCCCGCACGACATCATCACGTGTACAATCTACCGAAGAATCGTCTTCTTCCTCATCATCCTGCCCACTACTAGTCCGCTGTGCGATGATCTGTGGAGCACTTGGCCTCCTTGGCACTGCTGGGTGGCTGATATATCTTGGCTGGATGTTCGTAGTTTTTCTCTTCACATCATATTTTTTGTTACATATTAGCTTGATAACTCTTTTCTGGTGGCTGAGTGTTACGCTTATTATCGAAGCAATTGCAATTATTCGCACATACACCAGCCAGGGCAACCAACGCTATCGCGAAGAGGGATTTTGGCTCGCCTTGGCACTGTTCTTTCCATTACTGATAGCGGGTGAGGTGGTCTATAATGCTTTGTCTGCGCAGCAAATTCATGTGTTTTCGTCAAGCCCACAGTTGTGTTTCTTCGGCATTATAGTAACTACTCTGAGTGCTGTGTGTATGTGGTATTCGATGGGATACTCAGCACTAATACACAGCAAAGCTGTGCGAAAAAGACTTTTAGGTTTATAGACGTACCACATTAGCGATTATTGCACATATATAGCGAGGAGAATACTATGACAACTCAAACACAAACCACCCCAGTGCAAGCAATCCAGCTCAAGCATCCTCCACTGGGGCAGCGCAGAATCATCGAGCGCCTATGCTTCATGAGCCTCGACAGGCGACATGATTAATGCTATGCTATAGTTATTACACATAGGAGGACCACAGCAATGGCAGCTCGCACGACATCACCACATACACAACCCACTAAAGAATCGTCTTCGCCTTCGCCGTCCTGCTCACCACTGGTCCGCTGTGCGATGGTCGGTGGAGCACTTGGCCTCCTTGGTACTGCTGGGTGGCTCATCTATCTTGGCTGGACAGTAGCAGTCTCTGCCATTGGGCCGTTTGCGTTCCTAATTTGGATAGAATATGTCGTTGTAGGCTTATTCTGGATACTCGGGATTGCCCTCATTATTGAGGCAATTGCGCTTATCCATACTTACACCCGTCGCTCGGGGCAGCGCTACCACGAGGAAGGGTTTGGGCTCGGCGTTACGCTGCTCTATCCACTGCTCGCAGGTGTTGAGATGGGATACAAAGCACTCATACAGAGTCAATCACAGCAGGATATCATGGCATTTGCCAATCCTCTAGCGGTACTGATGGGTATTATCATGATCACACTCGGCGCAATATACCTATGGTATCAGTTGGGACGGTCAGCATCAATGCGGCAGGCGAATAATGAAGCTGTGTCGCTCACATAAATGCTATTTATGATATCGAGCGAGTTCATCCATTGAGCTATGCTATAATACAATTATAAATACCTTAGCGCAATGAAGGAGGCCTTATGGCCACAGCTCAGACAACAACTGTAACGGCGCAGAAAATTCAATCCACGCCGCGCAGAATCATCGAGCGCCTCGCTATCATTCTTGCCTGCTGCGGGATTATCCTCATCGGCGTTTTTCTCACTCTTGTCGAAGCAATGGGTATCTACATCACGTCAACTGGCTTTGAGGGGACAGAGCCACATGTGTATATCACCATGTTTAGTATACTTGTCTATTCAATCAACCTCGCCGTGCAAGCTACCTATGTCATTATTCGCACGTTGCGTTCAGCGATTGCGCCATATCGTCAGCAGGCGGTGGCATGTGTGGCCATTCTTGGTTATTTTGTTGCCCTAGCCGCTGCGTATCTCTACCACCACTATTTCGTTCAAGATGGGTTCGGTCCACACACCTTCCTCCAGACGACGGCTGGTGCTGCTCTTGGCCTCACTATCTCTGGTCTTGGCTCACTCTATCTGTGGTATGTGCTGCTGCGAACGCGCAAAGGGCAGGTGGTTCGCTCTTGAGCACCCCCGCAAACTCGGGTATAATAGGGCAATATGGCAAAGCAAGTTGTCGACTACCATTTGTACCGCTGGCGGTATGGCCTCGGCTATGGTTTTGTAGTGGTAGCAATTATTGCGGCAGTTGTGCTGGCTGGGCTGTTTATCCCCGGTGAGTTGCGGCAGGGTGAGCTCGATAGCGCACTACAAAGCAGCCAATTATCCTTCCAGAATCTTACTCCTGCTATGGTTATCAATGCGCCATATCATGGCTTGCAAAAATTAAGCTTTGCAGTGCTCGGCGTGACACCACTGTCGGTGAAGCTACCATCTATGGCGATTGCTTTGATGACAGCGCTTGGGTTACTTCTTCTATTTCGCTCCTGGTTTTCGCGGAACATTGCGCTTATTACAACGATTCTCGTGACGATGACGGCGCAGTTTCTTTTCTTGGCGCAAGATGGCACGCCAGCTATACTCTTTAGCTGCCTCACTGTGTGGCTGCTCTATGCCGCAACGCGCGCCATTCGGACGAAGAAGTTTCTCTCCACTCTCTGGAAAGTGACGGCCTGTGTGCTGGCGGCACTCCTGCTGTATGCGCCACTTGGTATCTATGTCGTTGTTGCCCTTGGAGTTCTGGGGGTATCTCACCCGCATGCTCGTTATACAATTCTGCGCGTGCAGCGCAGCCGCCTTGCTCTGGCAGCCGTCATTGGCCTCGTGGCGATGCTGCCACTTATCTACGCAAGCATCACTAACCATGATGTACTCAAGCAGCTCTTTGGCTTGCCGCTCGAATCAATCAATGTGGGGGCAAATCTTCGCCACCTTGGTGTCACACTCTTTGGGCTCTTTACGTCAAACAAATCGTACCTCGTGCAGCCATTGTACTCGGTCGGTATGATCTTGATTATGCTGATTGGTCTTGCCTCGCTCCTGAGCCACTACTATACAGCACGCAGCTATGCAGCGCTCCTGGTAGGATTGCCGTTACTGGGTGTGGTGATTAGTAATCCACAGCTGGTGACCTCGCTCTTTCCGGTAGTGGCGATCATTATTGCATTTGGCGTGGCGTGGCTGATTAACCACTGGTACCAGATGTTTCCGCGCAACCCATATGCCCGGGTGGCTGGGCTGCTGCCTATGACACTCTTAATTGGTGGGCTTGCCCTTACTGGTATTGGGCGCTATGCCGAGACGTATCGCTATAATCCAGATGTTCTTGCTCACTACTCGAGCGATGTTAAGCTTCTCAACGACCAACTCCAGGGTGACAATGTGCGCGTCGATCGCCCTATGACACTTGCCGTGACTGAGACGGAGCGACCAATGTATGAAATGATTGCTCGCTATAACGACCGATTGCGCGTTGTTACCACTGTGCCCGAGCAGCAAACCGTCTTTACCGCAACGCGTGCTTACCGCCAGCAACATCAAGATCTCACGCGCCCGGCACATATTATTACCAATGCACGTGCACACGACAGCAACCGGTTTTATCAGTACGAGCCACTATAGGCGTCGTGAGGTGTTTGTCAGTAGGCTACTCACCCCTTGGTTTAGAAGGTTTATTATTTCATCTGCATTGCTTGGTAGAGCCACACCCACTGCCTAGACTGGAGTTCTGATGGCTTACGCTCAGGGTTGATGCCAAGCTGGGCTCGCGGCAGGGCAGCAAAGCGCCGCGGCTTGGCGTAGTGCTGCGCGACAAACTGGCTGTACGCTGCCTGCTGATTGCGGGGCAGCCAGGGCTCGGTGCGTGGCAAGAGCTCGAGCAATACCGTATCGACGGCGGGTGGCGGCGTGAAATCTGTCCGGCGCAAGCGGTAGCGGATCCGCGCCTGCCACCACGGTGCCAGCTGAGCGCCCAGTGCCGCCGTAAAGTGGCGGTCGCTCGGCACAAGCTTTGACGCAAATTGGCGCTGGACGATAAGATAGATCGCCTGTGGTGGGGTGGAAGCAGTGGTGAGCATCCGCACGATATCGGCACTGAGTGCAAAGGGGATATTAGCAAATACTTTATACGGCTCAGCAGGAAGGGCAAGCTGGCGGATATCGGCCGCGATGATGCGGACATGTGGCACGGCTGCGGTATGTCTGCGCAGGGCATCAAGCGCACGTGGTTCATTCTCGACCGCTACTACCTGCTGGCAACGCCGCGCTAAGGCGCTTGTAATGACGCCGCTACCTGCCCCGAGGTCATAAACCGTATCGCGCCGGCGGATAGTACTATGGCCCAGCAAGATAGCCGCCACGCGGGGGCTACGCAAAAAATGTTGGCCATGGCTAGCAACACGTCGTTTCATACTGTTAGTGTAGCAAATAAGGCTATGCGCCGTAAATGTACATAATCTCACTTCGGCCTATTCCGTCAGCAAGCACAAGCGTGTATACTAGAAGCAATGGATACGAATGGTGGGATGACGATGCGCTACCGGCAAGCGGCCTATTATACTGTGCTAGCACAGCATGCACTCTGGCGCACACTGCCAGCTGGTCAGCCGTTACAGCCAAGCGATATAAAGCAGCTTTACTCGGATGAGCTCCGGGCAGCACTTGCGGCAGACTTCGCGCTGAGCTTTAGCTTGGCTCAGATTGCGGAGTATGCTCAGTCGGATGGCGCAGCGCCGCTCATTATTACCGATCGCGAGCGATGGGCGGCAGCACGCGCTCATGCGCTCGTCTATGATATGTTACAACCTGGCTGCGATATTACTCGCTCACAAGCGGGGATTGATGTGCTCTGCACGTTAACACACAACCCGCAAACCTCACTGTCTAACGCAATACACCTCTGTGACGCTCGTCTTGGTAGTGCACTCGCTCAGGCAAGCGGCAGGGCACTTGGCCAACCAGAGCAAATGATCTACTGCTTGGTTGATAGCGCGGTCGCCCAAGACGATACCCCGTGGCACCTGGCAAAGCTCCTTAGCCCAGCAGCTGACGGCACGATTATCCCGATCATCCAGCTGCGGCCCAAGACACTGCTCGCTACGCTTTCCACCTACGAGCTGCTTGCACTTTTCATTGGCTATGGGTATGAGCCACGAATCGTTGACTGCACCACAGCCGACCCGCGCCAGCCAGACGCAGACTATACTGCTGCGCTCGCCTGGGCAACTGAGCGCACTACTGCTTTGCGCCAGCCAGCCCAGCTACGCCCACACAAAGTCCGCCGACCACTGTTGCTTGTGCGTACTCCAGAACAGCTTGAGGCGTTACTCGCTGAGCACGAAGCACAAGAGAACGCGCCCGCTCCAGCCGAGCATGATAGTGGCGATGTTCAGCCATCAAGCATTGCCCGGGCACAGGCAGCGCTTGCTCACCGCAAAGCAGATGGTGCTAACTCGAGCCAGGCACACACGCAGGCGTGGCTTGCTCAGATACTTGCGTGGTGTGAGCCAGAGGACCTGTTTGACGCAGCAGGCAATCTCACCTTCGCCGAGACGAAGGCCCTGCCGCACACGGCTACGGCTCATACCGATAACGACTTCTCCTTAGGTGCAGCTCAGCTCACCGCTACACAGCCCGCCCTATCGGCCACGCAACTACGCCGGCCGGCTATTGAGCCCTATGCGGTCGTTGCGACGCCACCCGGCACACAGCGCAGCAATACGCTTTCTCGTGTTGGTTCGTATCTGGCCGATCTTGCCAAGGATGCAGCGCCAGATAGTTTCCGGCTGTTTATAAGTCCGTCGCTACAGAGCGGTACGCTCGCTCAGCGTTTTGCATCACACCCACGAGCCTGGCAGTGGGGCAGTCAGCCAAGCATAGCACCACATGCGTCAGATGGCTACACAATGAGCTACCCAGCAGCAGGTGCGCTACGCGGTATGCAGCTTGGCTATCTGGAGCAGGGGAGGCAAAGCGTCTTCGTTGGAGCGTCCCTGCATGAAGACATGAGCGCGGCAAGTTGCTCGTATACCGCAGCCCTATCGAGCCAGCCAAGCAGCGCGCCACTACCTAGCCTCAACACCATCCTCTCGCACCAGAGTGCCGAGCAGGTAACTAATGCGCTTGATCAGCGAGACGCCCCCACAACGGTCTACTTCCCAGCCGATAGCAACTGCGCGGTGGTGACGCTCGATATGATGCTGTCGAGCGCGCAGGTGATCAATATATTGCATGCCAGCGATACTACGCAGCCTACCTGGCTCACCACCAAGGCGGCTCGAGCCCAGATGCACGCGGGTCTTGCCACGTGGAACTTCGCCAGCCACGCCACCCCAGATATTGTACTTGCCGCGTGTGGCGACGTTGCTACCACAGAGGTACTGGCCGCTATTGAGCTCATCGCTCATTCTTGCCCGGCTGCCCGGGTGCGCTGCGTCAATATCTCGAGCCTCACGCCGCGTGGCTTTGGCACGCTCGCTCAACCTGTCTCGCGGCGAACGCTCGCGCGCACCGTGACGACAACCAAGCCGGTGATTATTGCCTACCCGGGCGAAGAACGCTCTCTCGCGGCAACGCTCTTTGCTTACGGGGTCGATGGTCGGCAGTTTGATATCCACAATTTCGGCCTGGCACCGTGCGGCGACACGCTCATGATGAGCCTCATTCATCAGCAGGCTAGTCGCTATGATCTTGCCATTGCCGCCGCAACGTGCCTTAGCGCAACAGGTGTTATCTCCCCAGACGATGCTCAGCGCCTCACGGAGCACTGCCACGCAGCGATTGAGCAGTGCCTTGCCCACGCACGCGAGCACCACACCGACCACCCGATGGTCACCACCTGGTAGTGGCAGCAAGGACAGTAGAGAGACTCTATGTAACACCTATCGATACCGCCATCACTTTACTATAAATGGTATAATAGATGCAATGAGAAAACCAACATTCGTAACAATCCAGCTCGAAAAAATCGTCGGTGGTGGGCAAGCCCTCGGCACGCTTGATGATGGCCGCAAAGCCTTTGTTTGGGGTGGGTTACCGGGC
>CALIXX010000002.1 GCA_938046115.1 uncultured Candidatus Saccharibacteria bacterium
TAAATGCTCCGTCATAATACTTGATTATAGCATGGATGGTTAAAAATTAGGAGGAGCCAAGGAATGAAGAGCCGGCAGCATCAGGCAGGAGCATCCTCAGAAAAAGAGCATGCGCAACCTACTTAACATTAGTTAGTAAACTAATGAAAATTATCGGCGACGCGTGCTATAATAGCAGTACATGGAGTTTTCGCCTACAGCCAATAACTATCCGGTCGGCCCAGAAGAGGATGGCCTTGAGATGACAGAAGCTCCCACTGTCGAAGAAATGTTACAGGAACTACCCCCGATCCCTGACAACTTGCGTGGTGATCCAGTGCCGCTAGGGGTCAAGCGCGTGGTTGAGGAAAGAAGACGAGAAATCCTTGCAGAGATGCGCGGAACACCATATGCGCTACCGCTTGCAAGAGCCGCCTCAACAAACCGCCTTGATCAAGCAATGATTGCTGCCTACATCATTACCCCTCGATGCAAGTAGACTAGGCGTAAGTTCAGTAGGGACAGTCAACCAGACCAATGCCTCTCCGCCCTCCACGACGGACAATAGCAGTGCTTCGCAACCACCGACATCCCGTTGCAATTGGCGACGACCGTTTGAGCACTGATAAATCGGCACAGAGTTGGTGGCCTGCAAAGGTCACGCTGGACAATGTCCGCGAGGAAGCGATATCTGACTCGATCATCTCCAGAAGCCGCGGCACCTCGTCTTCTGATTCCAGATAGACTGACTTGAACCCAAATTCAAGTAGGCTCTGATCCTCCAGCGAATCAACATGTGCAAGGTCAATGATGGCCCATGAGTAGCAAAACGGCTTTGATGCTCCCCGAACCCGGAAGTTCTTTGTCCACTCAACATCGAGCGCAGCCACGAGACTTCGTTCCCGACCAAACGGGCGCTCTGGCTCACCAAACGGGCGTTCCGCCCACTGCAAATTTGTTCTCAAGTGCATCGACTTACGTATTCTCCTAGAGACGATTTTAACTCACATAGATGCTTTTACCAAGGCTTTAGAAAATGGTTACCTAAAGGGATAACATTACGAATCCTGATAGCACAAGACTCCAGCTTAAGGACACCATTTCTTGCACCCAAAGATCCGAGCAGCTATTGCTTTATTTGCACAGCTAGCTTATATTTACAGTAAATATGAGCTCAGACTTCAAGCCATTGCCGCGTTTCGACCTAGGACAAACACATCCCCTTGGCCCCAATCCGCTGGACGACTCCAAGAAGGAGAACACAGCGATGACTAGTGATGTTGCAACAGCTGAGTCATGGACAAGTTATAACTTGCCACACATCGAAGCTCTTAAAAGCAAGGCCCACGAACCTGGAATTCCTTGGCTTGTTAAGGTTTTTCGAGTATGGCGCGCAAATAGGGCTATCGAGAAGCGCAACAATAAGACTTTTTCGAATATCGGCGTTGCCACCATCAACGCCCTAGAGAGCGGTCGTACCGACGGAAAGCGCCTAGTCATCTTCGAGAGGGGTGATGATGGGAGAGAAGAAGTGGTATTTGAGCCCACTATACCTTATCCAAAGCTTCGCCAAGAAGGTCGGCATAGCAGCCAGCAGCGATGATAAACCTGCTCGACATATTATAACTTGCCCCGACCTTCCCCCACCAGTAACTTCACTGGAATATGCCGACTTAGCTACTTCAAAATTCGCGATGCCCAGGAATTATTTCCTCAAAGACTCCTGCGCATCATCAGCGGCGAAGCGGATCGGGTACATACTCGCTTCTGGAAATTCTCTTTTGAGTTCGGCAGTCAAATCATTGTAGTGCATACCGGGGTTCTGATCCAACAGCCTAGTTGCAGCCTGAAACAAGCTAGCATAAAGCTTATTCTCCTCGTACAACATGTCCTCGATATTCCGCATTACGGTTCTTTCCTCTGCTTTGTCGGGAATAGCACCAAAAGCCATGGCATATTTTTGCTCTGGAAGCTCCAAATCCTCCATATTATCTCCTATCTCCGTTCGCTTGGGTTATATTCGTGGTGGGGGTGGCTGGGATCGAACCAGCGACCAACAGGTTATGAGCCCGCTGCTCTAACCGCTGAGCTACACCCCCATGAGCGATATTATACCGTAAAAGCGGCCGAGTGAGAAGTGCCGTCAATTTCCTCCTCTACCAACCGTCAAGCTGCTCATGCCTTCCTGAGTGCAGCGCGCGCCCTTGCAGCCCCACGCCTACTAATCTATCCCCCGTTCCTTATCCGACGGCTCTTGCTTTGATGCATAGGCCAGCATAGCATCCCCAGTACGTGTATCAAATGCTGCAAAATAACAGCGCCGACGAGGTCACGGCTTCTCATCCGCAGGGACGCTCTGACCAGACGATAGCTGGCTATTCGAGGGGGCGTTCTGATCAACTGGCGGTTCAACCCCCAACTTCCTCCGCGCATCATCATATGACAGGTAGCCCATGTCAACATCCCTCTCAATTTGCTCCCACTCCTCCACGGTCAATTCACAGTCCCACTCATCGCCAACCTGCAACAGTTCATCCATAATTATTAAATATCACATTTTACTCATAAAAGCAAAGCTATCTCAGCGCCACGGCCCCTCACCACAAAAAGACTCCCGCATGAGCGAGAGTCTTTGAGGCACCTGTTTGTTTGATACCATTGTACCGGTAACCAGGTGTATAATGCAAGTGCTTATTTCTTCTTTTTGATCGTCAAAAAGCCGTTGCGTGGATTCTCGGTAACGATCCGATCATCTGGCAAATCGCATGGCTCGCCCTTGGCGTTCTTTTCAACCTTGGCGAAAAAATAAATCGTCTGCGTTTTGCCACCGCGCAGCGTGACTTCGGTTTTATGCAAGTAGTATGTAATGCCTTTTGAGTTTGTGTGCTTATAAGCCATTCGTATACCTCCTGTTAGTATTATACTATTCTAGATTAGCGTCTCTGTTGACCCCTGTCAAGCCTAAAGCGGTTTTTGACGATACCGAAGCAGCAGTTTCAATACCGCCAAAGCCACCAGTCGAGCAATGATAATCAACACAATTACCCCTGTTACCACCAATGACCAGCCCGCCAAGTCCGATGACCAGAGTGGCGGCACAAATGTCTGATAATACGGCGCGGTGGATGGCGGCGTAAATTTGAGGTCAAGCGACGAAGCAGCCGGGTACTTCGCCCATTCATCATTGATGCAGCTGACGTAGCGCGGATCGGCCGTAGCATAAAATCGCCCCCAGCCGCCAGCCTGTGCTCGGGCGTCACACACTTGGCGGACTTTAGCAACCGTGTCGTTACTGGAACGAGAGGCCGACTTTGACTCGAATTCTTTCCAGGCTGCTTCGTAGGCCCGCTTGTACGAGTGTTCCAGCGCGATGCGTCCCGGATCGGCGTTCATGTGCGCGACCACATAGCGCTGCAAGTCATACACCCGCCGCTCCAGCGCGCCCTCGTCGCCCTCCTTGTCGGCGTTAACGACGGCGTCACGGCGCTCAATCATGCCAATATTATTTAGCCTGAGGAATGTCGCACTGACAAACGACGCCATCACCAGTAAAATGACCAGCTGCCATGTCTTGATTTCTTCCAGCCGCCGGATCGCCCGACGCGTGCCTCGCTTATCTGCCATTCCCCACCTTTCTCAAGTCCATTATACCAAAGATGCTGGGTGAATGCGACACGGGGATGGCGTCAGTGGTATAATGACGCTATGAGGATTTATTTTTCGGGAATTGGTGGTGTAGCGATCGGGCCACTAGCAGAAATGGCCATCGGCGCTGGGCACGAGGTCTGTGGCTCTGACCGAGCGGCCGGCTTGATGACGGAGGCGCTCAGGCGAGCCGGCATCACGGTGTCGTTTGATCAGTCAGGCGAGTTTTTACGTAGCGAACATCAGCAGGCGCCCTTTGACTGGTTCGTCTATACGGCGGCCCTGCCAGCGGATCATCCAGAGTTGGTACTAGCGAGGCAGCTGGGGATTCGCACCAGCAAGCGTGACGAGCTACTCGCTCAGATTATTGCCGACAAGCAGCTCAAGCTCATCGCCGTCACCGGTACGCACGGCAAGACGACGACGACTGGCATGCTAGTGTGGACGTTGCAGCAGCTTGGCGTGCCGGTGAGCTATCTGGTTGGCTCGACACTTAGTTTTGGCCCGAGCGGTCGGTTTGATCCGGCTAGTCAGTTTTTGGTGTATGAATGCGATGAATTTGACCGCAATTTCCTCCACTTTTCGCCGTGGCTAAGCCTCATTACTTCAGTTGATTATGACCATCCTGACACCTTTCCGACGCCAGATGATTACCGAGCGGCGTTTCGGCAATTTGGTGAGCAATCGGTGCAGGTAGTCGCGTGGCGAGAAGATGCCAGCGTATTTACGCCGGCTAATGTGACGGTGCTTGAACAGACTGATCCACACATAACGCTGGCTGGCGAACACAACCGGCGTAACGGCACGCTGGCAGCACGGGCAGCAATGCTGGTGCGAGAGGCGGCTGCCCTTGAAATTAAGGCTGAAGCGATTATCGCGGCGCTCAATGCCTTTCCAGGCACCGGCCGACGCTTCGAGAAGCTAGCTGACAATCTCTACACCGACTATGGCCATCACCCATCGGAGATTGCCGCTACGCTGCAGCTGGCTCATGAGCTAAATGACCGCGTGGTGCTCGTCTACCAGCCACACCAAAATATTCGCCAGCACGAGGTTCGTGAGCGCTACACTGATGAGATTTTTATCCATGCTGACGAGATATATTGGCTGCCGACGTACTTGACCCGCGAAGACCCGAGCCTGCCGGTGCTGACGCCGGAGGAATTGACGCGCCAATTAACGACGGACAAGGTACATATCGCGCAGCTGGATGAGGCGCTGTGGCACACGATTGAGCAGCAGCGAGCACGCGGTGCGCTGGTACTCGGTATGGGTGCCGGGACAATCGACGGGTGGCTGCGCGAGCAGTTAGGCCGCAGCGCTTGATCACAAGTAGCCGGCCTATTCGTCAGACTCGCCACCAAGCGCCACCCGGATATCGTCATACGAAAATCCTTGACGGGCTAGATACGCCATGAACTTTTGCTGATCGCCAGCATACTTATAGCGTTTTTTAGCGATAATTTTTTGCAGCTCCTCGTCATCAGAGCGGATATTTTCGCTGATTAGTTGCTCTATCGTCTCGCGCTCAATTCCCTTTTGCGCTAGTTCCAATTTTAGCCGCCTAACACTAGCCCCTTTTTGCATAAATCGATGTTCCAGCCAAAAGCGCGCAAACTTCTCATCATCGAGGTATTTTTTTTCAATCAGCCGCGCCAGCACCCGCTCGGTAATTTCCGGTTTCACGCCTGGACGCTCAGTAATTTCACCAGTCTTTGGCGAGCGTTTCTTAGTCGGCCTAGTTTTACGCCACAGATAGTCACGCACTTCTTTAACCGAGCGCGGCCGCGTCAAGCAATACTCCATGGCCCGGGCGTACAACTTACCAAACTGGCTCTCGTCCTCTAGCGCTGTCAGTTCGTCGTCGCTATATTCGCGCCCAACTTTAATCCCCAGCTCGCCCGCCTGAAAGACATCGAGGCTAAAGCGATACTCGCCGTCGACACTCACGTTAACGCGGTTTTTATCGCGAGCTTGGAGGGAGATGTTAGTGATTTTCATGAAGCTATTATACCGCGAAGACGGTGAGCTCGCTACTGGCAAAGACTACTCGACTACTTTGACAACCTTACCGTACACGCCGTTGTAGCAAGCAGCAGCACGCGGCTCGGTGATGACCGGTAGTTGCCCTGGAATAGCGCTCATATTAACGTCGTCCAGCGTACCGGCCTCGACGCAACCAAGCGTGATGTGCGGGCGGAACCCATCAACATCCAGCCCTGGGTGAATACCATCCAGTGCCGCGAGTAATTGCTGGCGCGCCTCAACCATCCAGGCAGTTTTCTGCGTGCGCAGCTCCACCCAAACACAGTTGCCTGCTTTATCTGGCAGGAAATTAACTCCATCAAGCACCAACTTATCGAGGACGGGTAGCGCCGCAGCGGCTGCTTTGAGACGTGGCATATCCCGCTCAGTCACGTTAATCAATGTCACGTGTGGGATAAACTCACCAAAGTCAAGGTTCATTGTTTCTGACAACTCGCGAAGATACGCGTTTTGCTCATCATCAAAGACCAGACTGACTGACGCCATATGTTTTTCGACTGGATATGCAGTATCTGCTGCGCGCATTAGTTTTCTCCTTCTTTCACTTTGTCGCGAACCTTCTGATCAATTTCCGTCAGGACCTCAGGATGTTCTTTCAGGTACAACTTAGTTTTATCGCGACCCTGACCGATGGTCTCGCCGTTATATTTGTAAAAGGCACCAGATTTTTCAACAATGCCGTGCGTAGCTGCCAAATCCAGAATGTCGCCAGTCTTAGAAATGCCTTCATTATACATAATGTCGAACTCAGCGATGCGGAAAGGCGGCGCAATCTTGTTTTTTACCACCTTTACCTTCGTGCGGTTACCGCGAATGTCATCACCCACTTTGATCTGCCCAATCCGGCGGATATCCACCCGCTGCGAGGCATAGAACTTGAGCGCATTACCACCGGTCGTTGTCTCAGGATTGCCAAACATTACGCCGATCTTCATGCGAATCTGGTTGATGAAAATGACGGTTGCTTTGCTCTTGTTGATAATCCCCGTTAGCTTACGTAGTGCTTGGCTCATCAAGCGAGCCTGGAGGCCCATATGCGAATCACCCATGTCGCCGTCAATTTCGGCTTGGGGTGTCAATGCTGCCACCGAGTCTACGACAATAAGGTCAACAGCGTTCGACCGCACCAGCGTCTCTGTTATCTCCAGCGCCTGCTCACCATTGTCTGGCTGCGACACCAAAAGGTTGTCTGTATCGACACCAAGCTTTTTGGCATAGCTTGGGTCGAGCGCATGCTCGGCATCAACAAAGGCCGCCGTGCCACCCTGTTTCTGAATCTCGGCAATGGCATGCAACGTGAGTGTCGTCTTACCGCTACTCTCTGGCCCATAAATCTCGATAATGCGCCCCTTGGGGTAGCCACCGCCCAGCGCAAGATCGAGGCTCAGCGAGCCAGACGGAATCACTGCTACATCTGCCTGATGGAATTCACCAAGCTTCATAATGGCACCATCGCCAAATTGTTTTGTAATCTGATCCATCGCGAGGCCAAGCGCTTTGAGCTTGCCGTCGTCTGTGGTTTGTGTCGTATTCGATTGTTTGGTCATACGTCCCCTCTCCTTCAAGAATTTATTATACCAGAATCTCTTGCCGTTGTCCGCGTGGAGATTGGTTTGCATTTACGAAGCCTCAATATCACCGATTTATTTATTGTATATAACCTCTAGCTTCCACAACTCTACCGGTATGGAGCGTTAAACAGCAACGGGCCTTTTGAAGACATTTTTCGTGGTAGACATGCTATAATAACACTATGAAGGCACGTAAAGGATTTACCGTTATTGAGCTCATCGTCGTGATCGCTCTGCTTGCAACGGGCAGCTGGCTCTTTTTCAGCGAGAAAATCGCGACCGAAGCGACGCAGCGTGACAACCAGCGCAAGACCGCCATTAACGCAATGTACTATAGCCTGGAAGAAGTGTATTTTGAAAAAAATAACCACTACCCCAACACGATCGATAGCAAGACGCTACGTTCAGTTGACCCATCGCTCTTTACCGATCCAAATGGCCACAAGCTTGGCAGCGCCCAGTCTAGCTACCACTACAGTGGAACCGACTGCACCACCGACAACCAGTGCAAAGGCTACAAACTCACCGCCAACTTAGAGCGTGAGGCAGACTACACCAAGACTAACCGCAATAATACCTAAGTCTCTATTATATAGATATGCAAAAAATACCAAGCTTTGTTTGCTCGGTGTTTTTATCATCAACGTCTGCTAGTATTAGTCATTTGCCACTGGCCGGCCGTTCTTAAAGTCCTCCACCGCATTATTGAGCGTCGCAATTTCTTGCTTGGGGTTGGCTACAAATGAGAAGCGATAGGTCGTCTCATCGCCCTCCGTACTGAGGCGAATAGAGCCATAATTAAACATCGCTTGGAGGACACCACGCTGGTTGTAGCTGGCATCTTCGATATTCATCAGGCTGACCGTTTGCTCGGTGTGTGAAAAAATACTGGTCTGGATCTCTTGGATAACACTCTCATTTGTTAGATAAAACATATTGCGCGTATAAACCCAGACCGACACATAGCCACCAAGAATAAAGGCCAAGATGAGCGCCATACACAGCAACATAAATGACCCAGAAGCAGAAGTTGGTAGGTGGAGGAGGTCAAAAATATAATCGTAATTAAACATCAGTGCCAAGACAATACTCGTCATCAAGGTCGACATAACAATCGCTGGCAGCATGCCAATTGGGTGGCGACGCACTACACTAATGATGTATTCTTGCTCACTCAGGTTGAGATTCGGAAAAGCCATGACTGATTCATCATGGCGGCGGCGCACCTCTGATGACATCCGTGGCAGGTTCGCTTCTGGGCGCGGCGCATGGTAGTGAGGAGCACCTTCTTTGCCGCTCACATCATAGAGTGTACTGCTCGCGCGTGGTGCCGTGGGCGGCTCGGCATAGAGTGGGTTACCATCGACATCATAGGCGACGGGCCGTGGTGGATCATTGCGTTGCAATCGTTGTGAATTCATGGGTATATTGTAGCATATCTTGGGCTCATCACCTCACGCCTCTTACTCCATTGCGCGGCCAAGATGCTGTCGTGCTCGTGGTGTCACCCGCCGGCCTCGCGGCGTCCGCTCAATAAAGCCAATTTGCAAGAGATATGGCTCATAGAAGTCTTCGATCGTCGTTGTCTCGTCACCTGTCAGAGCAGCAATTGTCGTCAGACCAACCGGGCTATCGCCATAGGTATCGAGCATCGAGAGCAGCAGGTTACGGTCGGCTGGGTCGAGGCCAAGCTCGTCAACTTCCAGCAGGGTTAGCGCTTGTGTTGTCGTTACTACATCAATAATACCATCGCCGTTTACATCCGCATAGTCACGCACCCGCTTAAGCAAGCGGTTAGCAATCCGTGGTGTGAGGCGCGCTCTCGTGGAGAGTAATCGCGACGCCTCTGGCTTGATGCGCGTCTCGAGAATAGTCGCTGCCCGCGTGATAATCTGCGCAATCTCCTCTGGAGTGTAAAACTCCAAACGATAGATATGCCCAAACCGATCACGCAATGGCGCTGCAAGACTCCCCGTCCGTGTCGTCGCGCCAATCACTGTAAAGCGTGGTAGATCGAGCCGGACACTGCGGGCCGCTGGCCCTTTGCCAATGACGATATCGAGCTTAAAATCCTCCATTGCCGAGTATAAAATCTCTTCCACGGCCCGTCCCAAGCGATGGATCTCATCAATAAACAACACATCACCATCATTGAGGTTAGTCAAGATCGATGCTAAGTCGCCCGCTTTCTCGATCGCAGGGCCACTGGTGACTCGCAAGCCAGCTCCCATTTCGTTGGCAATCACCGCCGCCATCGTCGTCTTGCCAAGGCCAGGTGGGCCATAGAGCAAGACATGGTCGATCGGCTCACCACGCTTCTTGGCTGCCGCAATTGCCAACTGCAAATTCTTCTTCAGTCGCTCCTGCCCCACATACTCCGCAAAGCGCTGTGGTCGCAGCGTCACCTCAATGCGTTGCTCCTCGCTATCATCCGCGTGGCTACTAGTATCAACAATTCGTTCTATCGCCATAGGTTTATTATATCATTGGTGATGCATGATAAATTATCTATGCGATTTTTTACGAAGATAAACAAAGTACCTTGTATTACTTCCGCTGGTTGCCTTAAGACTGTGGTAAGTTCTCTTGCACCGCAAGGACAATCTTGCCAAACAGCTCCTCGCTCACACGGTGCTCACCACTCTCTAGATGCCGTGGCCACTTTGGATCAGGGAATTCCTCCCCCGCAAAGTGTGTACCGTTAGCATAGCGCGGGTAGAGGTGCCAGTGCACATGGGTCGACTGCCCAGCCTTGACGGCATTGTTCATCAGGCATTCCCAGTTGCACACGTCTGCACCAAAGGCCTGAGTAATTGCGTGCTCCATGCTGCGGATCACTACGTGGAGCTCGCGCCAATCGGTCTCATCGAGCTCACTAAGTGATGACTTGTGCTCACGTAGCGTCACAAACCCCTTGCCTAGATATAGCTGATTACGATCGAGCACCGCATTCCATCGATCGGTTCGCATGACCACCGCTGGGTCATCAATTGTTTGCTCTGCCACAAATGGGCAGATGTCACAGTTTTTCATTTTTATCACCTCCTTCTCTTGCTCTATTGTAGAGGAGAAGATGCTGCTTGTCATTACTGATTATTCTGTCGCTTAAGCCACGGGTTGCTCATTTCCATAATGCGCTTAAGGTGAGATTTAAGAGTATCCAATCGTTTTTGGATTTCGTCCTCAGCAATACCAAGTGATTGAAAGTCATTCTCCAATGACTCCATATATTTTGGCAAGAAATCTGCCTCAAACTTCTGGAAGTTCTCCCATGACATTTTTGGGTGCTCCTCATCGTGAAATGCCTCAGCACCGCGCCAGAATGTCTCCCAATCAGCTGTCATATAGGCCATATCAGCGTGATGGAGTAGCTTCGCCTCGGGTGTATCACGTTGCTGGAGTGAGGGCGCCATAATTGTACCTCTAATGGCTCGATCGAGGAAAGCAATATCGTGATCAGTCAGGTCAATCTTATTGCTTTTGATATCTTCCTTCATGAGTGCTATTGCATATTCTTCCTTCGTCGGATACGCCTGAGCCTCATCATCGTCAAAACCGGCATCATGCCAAGCCGCTGCTAAGCCAAGGAGGTCTTTTTGCCATGGAGTGATCACACGTGGATAGCTATCATCAGGCAAAAGCTCTACAAGCTCGCCAACTGCCTCCATCACATCTTTCATGTGGCCAGGATGGTGGTAAGGTAGCTTAGGATAGCGCTCACTAGCGCGATCTACTGACCCTTCAAAGGCTTTTGTATAATGCTCCTTTGACTGGCTAATCGATTCATGTACACTATCAACCTGAGAATTAGAGGAATGAGGAAATTTATCAAACATAGATGTCCTATTATATGGGTAAATTCATCAGTTGTCAACAGAGGTGCCTATACACCTCAGCTGTGGGTATTATAACCGACGAACTTTTTTGCCAGTCGGCTTGCCAACTCCACGCAGATGCGGTACTGTTGTAGCTGCAACAACGCCAGCCGCTATACCGCCTGCGAGGCGCGTCCGCCCGGGTTTACCGCGTGCCGCTACAATGGCAAAAGCCGCCGTAGCGATATTAGCGGCTCGTTTGTAGCGCCCACCCTTGGTCACCTCACCAGTTTTTGCCAGATGGTAGGCATTGGCTGCGCCAGTTGCTGCCTGCCCAAGGGCAACGGCAGCAATTCCCGCTCGCGCCTCAGGATAGCGCTTGCCTAACTCATACATTACACGCACCACAGCAGCTGTGTCTACTACGCCGTCAGTCACACGGCGCAGTGGCGTATCATCAAGAATTTGCCCATCAGCAACATCAGCCACCATAAAAGCTGCAAGCGCAGGCCCAATCGGCTTGCCGTCACGTGCCTGCCGGGCAATATATTCTACGCCACCATAGCGCAGGGCCGTTAGTCCCACACTCGCCATTTCTCTTAGGCGAGATACATGATGCGTATCAGGCTTCTCCGAATTTTTCTGCTCAGGATTTCTCACACTATGTGCTAGTATCTCATATTTTTTGCATTGTTGCTACTGCATGCAATATTATTTTGCAGTATGAGCTACTGGCTCTGGCATACGCACAAATTGTTCCATATGCTGCTGCAGTGCCGCACAATACTGGCCAATAACAGATGGAGCAATACCTAGCAGCAAACCATCTGTCTGCATCTCTGCTAAACATATTGCAAAGAAGCGCTGCTGCCTCTGCAAAAACTCTACCCATGGGGTATCTGGTTGCTCCTCTACCCGATAAGCCATCGTGCCCCGCCAAAATGTTTGCCAATCTGCAAAGAGAAACCCGATGTCGGCCAAATGAAGCAACTTAGCCTCAAGGGTGCTGCGCTGCAGTGGTGGCACAACGATCGTACCAAGTATTGCTCGCTCCACAAAGGCATAGGCCTCGCTATCTAGCTCAAGCCCTTCTCTTTGGCTGTCTTGTACAAACAATGCAACTGAGTATGCCTCTTTGCACCAGTATTCTTTGGCTGCAGCATGGTCGTAACCAGCATCATGCCAGGCCGCTGCTATAACGAGAAGTTCATGCTGCTGAGTCGAAAATGTATATCGAGGTACAAGGCGTATCAGTTCTTTTGTCATTTGCACCACATCATCCATATGTTGCGCGTTATGGTATGGTAGCGATGGATAAGCCTGACGAGCACGCTGCACTGTAGCCGACAACAAAGAGGTACTATTCATAATAGTCACTATCGTATTACACTGTTGTCAGTATGTCAAGTTACTGATATTATGCCAAATCCTCAGCAACTATTACACTTCTCACTATTTTCTCGATAGAGTATGATTCCCTTACATAATAACGAGGTTTGGTTCTAGCACTCAGAGATTGGTATCTTAAGAAAGACGATTGATTCCCTAAAAGGAATTTCAAAGAAAATATTAGTTCAAGTAGGTAACGCTTTGCTTGTTCAACGCAAGAAATGTTTTTCATCACCAAGAGTTTTAGCAATTTACAACACTATTCTCTGTTGATATCAATGCGGCTTACTGCTTCAAAGCCATTGTCACTCGCTGCGCCGTCGGTAAGCTCGTATCAATATGAGCAAGTGCTTTGGTGGCATCTGCCAACGTATAGCCTAGCGCAACCAACGCTTCGAGTGCTTCGTCGTTTGTATCAAGCTCTGCCTGCACAGGCGCGTCGTGAGCAGCATAGTACGTTGGCACGCCCACCTTATCTCGCAGGTCTACCACCACACGCTCAGCAGTCTTTTTGCCCACCCCACTGGCTTTTTGGATAAAGGCCGCATCGGCATTGGCTAAGGCATTACGCACCTGCTCAGCCTCACCAAGGCTGAGGATAGCCAGTGCCGCCTTGGGACCTACGCCTTGCACTGTGATGAGCAACTCAAACAGTTTCTTGGCTGCCCGCGATGAAAAGCCAAACAGCTCCTGAGCTTGCTCCCGGATATGGTGATATGTATAGAGCTTGACTGCCTCACCAAGCTGCATCGCATCATAATCATGCGCTGCAACCGCTATTTCGTAGCCAACCCCCTGCACATCAATAATGACACTACCCGCAAACTTCTCATCAACTTGGCCAGCAATATGAGCAATCATCCGCGTCTCCTCAAAGCACTAAAAGTTAGTCCTGAAGAAGTTGTTGTTATTGCCACCAGTATTGTTCTGACTATTCTGCCCAGAGCTATCATCGTCGCTCGTACCACCGGTACCAGAACTATCACCACTCGTACCACCGGTGTTACCACTGTTGCCGGTATTATTGCGGCGGCGAGTATTACCGTTGATAGTTGAGCTATTATCACTGTCGTCGCTTGTGTTACCAGAGCTCCCTCTGCTACTTGACGACCGGCAGCTTGCGATGTTCTTTGAGTAATGACTACTGTCAAAGTCTTTTTCGTCGATGGTAATGATGCGCTTTTGCTCAACGTCGCAGACACGGATTTGCTGTTTCGTCGTAGAGCAGTCTGAGCTGTTCTTTGAGTACTTCGTACTGTCGAAGTCATCTTCGTAGATAGACTCCATCTTTTTATCGCTGAGGTTACAGACTTCGATCTTGGTACGCACAACATTACACTGCTTAGTTGGCAATGCACCAGTTAGGAAGTATTCTTTGTATGTCCCCTTGGCATTCTCGGTAGTAGCCAGGCCACCGTCGCTCGTACAGACCGAGCGCTGCACAACACCACTTGGCACAGGGAATTGGGTGTTCGACTGACCTGCTAAGAGTTTCGTCATTGTGTTGCGCCAGATTGGCCCTGCCATGTCTGAGCCACCATTTTTCATTGGTGTATTGTCATTATTGCCAACCCATACGCCAACGGCATACTCTGGGTTATAGCCAATCGTCCACGCATCTTTGTTGTCATTCGTCGTTCCTGTCTTGACGGCCGCGGTGTGGCCAGGCACCGTGAGGGTTGAACCAAATACGCTCGCTCGTGCCGAATTATCGGACAAAATATTTGAGATCAAGTAGGCCCCGCCTTCGCTAATTGCCCGCTTGCTTGTCGCATTGGGCCAGCTAACTTTCTTGTTGTATTTGTCATTGACTTGCTCAATGAGCCCCAGCTCAAACTGCTGCCCTTGGTTGCCAAATGCTGCGTAGGCATTAGTCATTTGCGTTAGCGATGCCTCACCCGAGCCAAGTGCGAGAGACAAACCATTCTTCTCACCTGTTGCTTGAGTAATCGACGAGATACCAAGATTGTTAGCCGTTTGAACCGACTTACTAATACCAAACTTCTTCATGATCTCCACGCTCGGAATGTTGAGCGACCAGCTAATTGCTCGACGTGTCGTCACACTTCCGTGCCAACGTTTGTCAGCGTTGAGCGGCTGGTAGCCACCGCCAAAGTCCGTTGGCTTATCTTGGAAAATTGTCGCTGGTGTAATAACCCCCTCGGCTAGTGCTCCTGCATAGTAGATCGGCTTGAAGCTACTGCCTGGCTGGCGCGGCGTTGTGGCCATATTGACATTACCCCACTGTGGGTTGTTGTAGTCGGCACTGCCCACTAGTGCGCGCACCCGGCCTGTCTTAACGTCTATCACAACACCGCTTGCATTCGTCCCACCACGGTTATTGAGGTATGGAATCTGCTTGGAGACGTTATCGATCAGCATCTGCTGCGTATCCATATTGAGCGTTGTCTTCACCTGGTAACCTGAGCGCATTAACTTACCATACGCATTTTTATCGTCCGCACTGTATAGTTTCTGTTTGAGTTGGTTTATAACCATCTGCGCAAAGTGTGGTGCAATCGACTTAACGGTATTTGCCGTCGATGCATACGAGAGCTGCTGCGCATATGCTGCGTCTTTTTGCTCATTAGTGATAGCACCCACATCAACCATGCGGCCGAGCACTGTCTTTTGGCGCTGCTTGGCCTTTTCTGGGCTACCGCTAATTGGTGAGTAGGCAGTTGGGGCTGGTAGGACACCAACAAGCATAGCGCTCTCGGCTAGCGTGAGATCCTTCGGTGCTTTACCAAAGTAAATCTTGGCTGCCTCTTCAATACCAAATGAGTCTTCACCATAGTACACAGAGTTGAGATACATCTCGAGGATTTGGTCCTTCGTATAATTCTGCTCGATCGCTAGTGCTACGAACAGCTCTTGATATTTACGCATAAAGGTCTGTTCACTTGTGAGGACGGTGTTCTTGGCGAGCTGCTGCGTAATGGTCGAGCCACCACCATGACGCTGGAAGGCTGCCCGGAAGATACCGATTAGACTGAACCCAGGGTGTTTATAGAAGTCTTTATCCTCACTAGCCAGTAGCGCATTTTTCATACTGTCTGAGATGTCAGCTAGTTTCACCATATTGCGGTGCTGAGCTCGCCCCACACTATAGAGTGGCTTGTTGTTGACATCATTGAGGACAATACCAGTGTTGTTGCGGTTCATCAGCCGCTCTTGGTCAGAAATATCACGTGCATAATATAGGTATGTCAAGATCGGCACAATCAGCAAAAACAGCAAAAACGGCGTCAGAATCACCATCGCCTTCTTCTTTTTGCTCATATTCCAAAACCATAAGAAATGTTTATGCTCGCGTCTTCGGCGCGGTGGCTTCGACTGGCGAACCTCTCCAAAGTTGGCATATCTGCCCATTCGGGCTGGTTGTTGTCTTCCTCGAGGTAGTTGCATAGTTTAATTATACCATCGTTCTGGTGCAATGTGCTGAAAACACCAATCTTAGCGCTTTTCTCTTTCTCATCTCTGATAGAGCACAAGCATAAGCCTTTTTATAATCTAATTTCTAGCCTTGTTAGTGTAGTTACACCGGTAGCAGCTCACTATCTCTACCGTGTCATAAATGCTGCCATAATCGCTGCCGCGAGAGCATCTGCACAGTCATCTGGCTTGGGTACCGTCTGAAGGCCTAATTGGAGCCGCACCATCTCTTGCACTTGCTTTTTGTCTGCTTTGCCATAGCCAGTGATTGTCTGTTTGATCTGGAGTGGTGTATATTCCTCAATCCGCAGACCCGCTCGCTGACCGGTCAGTAGCGCTACGCCACGTGCTTCGGCTACGCTCATAGCGGTAGTTATATTACGAGTAAAAAAAAGCTTCTCGATCGCCATCATCGTGGGCTGTGTCTCTGCAATAATACTCGTAAGGCCATCGAATATCTCACTAAGGCGCTCTGGTATTGGAGTGTGTGCTGGCGTTGTAATAACACCCGCCGTGACGAGTCGCGTTGCGCCACCATGAGCGTCAATGACGCCAAAGCCAAGGATACCAGTACCTGGATCTATACCAATGATTCGCATGATGCTAGTATAGCTGAATCTGAGAGCTTCTGCTATATACCGCTATGGTATAGCTAATGAGACTCTAACCTTTGCGCATCATCCGGCGTAGCCACTGGCCAATCTCACTGCGCCATTCCCAGCCAGCATAGCCCACTGCCACGATGGCTACCCCACCAATCATCCACCAGACAATCTCTGTCTGTCCATTATTACTACCCGGCTCAACAGCGTAGCCTGCGGCTGGTGCTTTGCTATTCTTGCTCGTCGATTTGCGGCAGCGATTGGTCGATGGATTACGCTCCCAGCCTGGCTTGCAGGGCGTCAGCTGGCGACTATTTGCTGCGCTAAGCTTTTTGCAGCGGCCAGTCGCTGGGTTGCGATAGTACCCTGCTTTACATATAGCAGCTGGTGCCTTACCGCCAGCGAGCGCTCGGCAGCGCCTTGTGGCAGGATTGCGATACTGCCCCGCTTTGCACGCAGCCAATTGCTGGCCAGTGGCAGATACTGCGCGGCAACGGCCCGTCGTGGGGTTACGCTCTTGGCCTGGTTTGCAGATGGTTAGCTTTTGAGCATGAGAAGTGCTGCGCGCCACCTTTGCATTGCCGACTGTTTGTTTTGACTGTTTCTCACCACTGTTGATCTTTCGACAACGATTTGTTGCTGGGTTGCGTTCTTGGCCAACGGGGCACGGTTTGCCCGATGGCTGATGAGGTGAGGCTGGTGTATCAGTGATAATATTATCGGCTTGGTTGGGGCTTGGCGTTGTCCATTGCCATGTGCCAGTTTGCGAATTATATGCCCAAGACTTGCCCTGGTGCGCAGCCTGTCCTGCACCGCTATATGCATCAATGCGCGGTGAAAAGCTTACTAAACCATGCTGGTCCTCGAACCACAGTGTACCACTACGCAGTACCGCAAGCTCCGCACCATTTGCTTGAGCACGAATCGTCAGCACCTGGCCTGGCGCAATAACTCCCACAAGAGACGAGGTGTTTCGCACAGTACTATCACTCCCAAGCGTACCACTACGCAAACGATAGGTAGCAAGGTCGATTGGCTGGTCGCCAGTATTTTTGATCTTGACATATTTTTGACAATTGTCTGGTGCTGTGTCGCAGGCGTGTGGATGAGGTAAGACCTCAAGAATTTGCAATGATGGCTCGCCTGGCGTTTCGTACGGCGCAGTTACCTCAGCCTTGCCAGCTCGTGCTCGAAAGTCCTTGGCAAATATCCCAGTGCGCGCCGCTGCCGTCCAGCGTGCACGCTCCCAGACGAGTGCACCTGCAAGCTCGTCCACGGCTGCATTTGCTTTGTCAACAGTCGTACCTGATCGCTCCAGTGCCACATCATACCGCGTGATTTGCTCGCCATCCGGCACACTTGGGCAACCCTGGAGCTGTGCGCCATCTGCCGGGGCTACTGCTGGATGATAGTAGCGCACCGATGACTGGGGCGGTGCATATCCTTGTAGATTGACACGACACGTGTAGTCAGTGTGGTTTGTGCTAACACTGACAACAAGCACGACATCACTAAGCGGTATAAACTGACGCGCAGTATTATGCAGCTCGACTGCACTCACCGTACGCCGGTCTGTTGTGTGGAGGGCCCCGATCATCAATGCATCGTGTTCAGTATGAGCAGCAAGGTGCACTACAGGCTGTGCTGCTGGAAACTTGCTGCTAGCAGTATCATCACGCGCCACTACCCCTTCAAATAAAAAATCGCCGATGGCGGCGACTGGGGTGGCAAAATAAGCAGTGGAAGAATCAGCACCAAGCGCAGAAGCTCCGGCTATTCCTGGTATCATCATGGTTACGGCAAGCCCATATGCAATAATTCGCCGGGCATAATTCCGCATAGTTTGCATTTTGTTTTTCCTCCTCGCCACGATTATGCGCAAAGCAACCCTCTCGGTCAAGCACAAGCACATTGTTTTGTTGATCACGCAAACTAATACGGTGGTCGGATTTTGTTCTCTACCGCACAATAGTAGCGAGAAATAGGAATTAAGATTGTATAATGCGGATCTTTAGGCTTTCAAACAGATACAACAAAAAACAGGCTATCTCGCCTGCTAATTGGTCAATGGAGGGCCCAGTGAGGCTCGAACTCACGACACCCTGCTTAAAAGGCAGGTGCTCTAACCTGCTGAGCTATGGGCCCGTAGACTCTGCGAGTATAGCACTGGTCGCGGTGGACTGTCAAGCGGAGGAAGCGCTGGATTCATCATCACTCTTCCAAAATTCTACTATCTATAGCAAAATTCACCCTTCTCCTCTGTAGGAGACTCTCCCTTGCTACCTCACCTGGTGAATATATAAAAATCTCTTGCTAAACGCAAAAGATTCAATAATTTCACCCTAAGAAAACAAATTACGTAAAAATTCTAGCCTCCCTGATAAACCCTGCAAAAAGTAGAACAAACAGCATGAAATTGACAGAAAGGCCGCGATTTGGATGTAATAAATTGACACACCAGCAACACAATAGTTTAATGATAACAAATGACGTGGTGGCAACGGCGAATTCACCCAACATGGCAGCTCACAATGTGCTGCGGTGGCATCGTTGGTGGAGTAGCACTAGCCCAGTGGTGGCCGTATGCTGCGTGGTGGTGGCTTGTTGTAGCTAGCGGTGGCATTGCCTGTGCACTACGCCAAAGCCGGCGGTGGTGCCTTATTGTCATATTGATTGCTGGGCTTATGATTGGCCTAGTGCGCGGTGGGAGTGACCAGCAGCAACAGCGCTCTTACACGGCATCATTTGGGCACATAGCGACAATCACCGGGCAGGTGCAGGATGATCCTGATACAAATCAACGCAATCAACTCGTCGTGAGGCTGAGCGCTATCCGCCTCGATGGCCGCTCGCTACCTAGCACAGTATGGGTGAGTTTACACGGCAACCCTGCAGTCCATCGCAGCGACTGGCTAGTTGTGCGAGGTAAGCTCAAGCCTGGCTTTGGCAACTTTGCCGCTGTCATGCAGCGTGCTCATGTGGAGCGCATTGTTCAGCCGCAACCTAGTGATATCGCTCTACAGGTACGCGATTGGTTTGCCGAGCATATTCGCCATGCAATTCATGAGCCAGCGGCTAGCCTTGGCAGTGGCTACGTCCTTGGCCAAAAGCGCGCCCTACCACATGATATCCAAGAAGCAATGCGCACTACTGGCCTCACTCATATCGTAGTAGCAAGCGGATACAACCTCACGATCCTCGTCCGCCTCGCTCGGCGCTTGTTTGCTAAGGTGTCGCGCTACCTCGCAGTGCTTACCAGCGCAAGTCTCGTCCTTGGCTTCGTCGCCATCACTGGCCTAAGCCCAAGCATGACGCGCGCTGGTCTTGTGGCTGGGCTCAGCATTTGGGCTTGGGCCTATGGTCGTGCGTTTCACCCCATTACACTACTAGCAGTAGCAAGTGCCGCCACAGTACTATGGAACCCAAACTATGTCTGGGGAGATATTGGCTGGCAGCTGAGTTTTGCGTCCTTTGCTGGGGTGATGATTCTTGCACCACTGTTGCAGCGCTATTTCTTCGGCCCAGTAGAGCCATCAATCGGCCGCCAAGTCTTGGGCGAGACAGTCTCTGCACAGCTTGCTACACTACCAATTAGCCTCGCAGCATTTGGGCAATTATCGCTTGTGGCGCTACCAGCCAATCTACTCATTGTGCCGTGGGTGCCGCTGGCGATGCTTCTCACGTGCATTGCTGGGGTTGGGGCGCTTGTGTGGCCAGCGGCAGCAACAGTATTTGGCACACCAGCACAATGGCTGCTTGATGCAATGCTGTGGGTTGTCCAGCAATGTGCCGCCTTTCCCTGGGCGCAGTTCGATTTTACACCGCCCTGGTGGGGTGTAGCACTGTGGTATGGCGGGCTCATTAGCCTCTGCTGGTGGCTCTGGCGAGCAACTGGCTACTCGCTGCGCGATGCCTCGCTCGTAGAATAACAACTACCCAATATGCTACAATGAGTTGAAAGATAGAACAATCAAGGAGAACCTATGTCTGGACACAGTAAATGGGCCACGACCCATCGCCAAAAGGCCGTGGTTGATGCAAAGCGCGGCGCAGCCTTTACCAAGCTTGGCAATATGATTGCCATTGCAGCCCGTGGCGGCACCGATCCAACAACCAACTCAAGTCTCGCATTGGCCATCGAGAAGGCTCGGGCGGCTAACATGCCCAACGCTAACATCCAGCGAGCAATTGATCGCATCAATGATAAAAATGCTGCCGCACTCGAAGAGGCAGTCTATGAGGGCTACGGCCCAGGTGGTGTTGGCATCATTATCGAGACAGCAACCGATAACAAGAATCGTACCTACCCAGAGGTCCGCACTGCTCTCACCAAGAATGGTGGCACCATGGCAGATAGCGGTAGTGTGATGTTTCAGTTTGCGCGCAAGGGCGTGATCCGCGTAGCAGCCAGTGGTGAAGAAGCGCTCCTTACTGTGCTTGATGCTGGAGCTGAGGATGCAACAGAAGAAGATGGCGGCCTCACCGTCTACACCGACAAAAAAGAGCTTGCCAAAGTTCGCGAAGCTTTGCTCGCAGCTGGCATGACTGTTGAAGATGCAGAGCTTCAGTATGTGCCCAACAACACTGTTGCTATTGAGGACGACGAAACCGCCCGCAAGCTTACCAAAATTATCGACGCACTTGAAGCACTCGATGATGTGACAAACGTTGCAACGAACGCGGCGTAATACCCACTAGAGCTACACGCGAATCACAATACTAAAACGACCCTCTATTATGAGGGTTGTTTTGCTAGGCACATCAACGTATATATTTTTGTAAAACCACACTTATCAAGTGACACGCGCAAGAGGGATATCTATATCTGTCACTTTTTCTTATGTGGTTTTGCGCCCTTTGTGCGAGCCACGAGCGTGTCAACAAGAGCACATGCAAACCCCATCGTTACAACCACTGCATGAGACCCATCCAGCACTGCCATAATCGTCTTGCTTGTCTCATCAACTGGTGGTACGAGACTACTCAGCGCACCAAACAGTACATACACTGCCACAACACCAAAGATCAGTGAGCCACCAATGCGCCACCAGCGCTGACTCACCACCGAGCCGCAACACACCAGCACCACAGCTGGTAGCACCGTCAGCACAATCGTCACCACTGCAAGCAAAGCAGATCGGTCAATGCCTATGCCAACCCCAGCAGCATACGGCACGACATCTGCCGCCCACAGCTGTGTCATTACCATACCAACCGCCAGGCCTATTACTGGTAGCCCAAAATGCCGCTTCGCTACATATACCAAACCAGCCAAAACTACAGCCATGCCAACAAGCAATCCAAGCAACATCATACCACTATTATACCATGACATCGATTCAACATAAGCGTTATGAGAAACGCCAATACGTTTGGATAGCTATGCTCCAACGCGATCCTTCTTGTGCTGCCGCTTCGCATTGCGCTCAATATATTCAATGATCGGTTTGGCTACATTGCGCCGCGTAATTTTCTCTATCCCAAAGCCTGGGCTCGCATTGACCTCAAGCACTAGCGGCCCACGGCTCGAGCGCATAAAGTCAACACCCGCTACCGTCAGACCCATCGCCTTAGCCGCTCGCAAACACATACGGCGCTCGGCATCTGTTAAGCGGATCGGCGTTCCTTCGCCTCCCTTATGGAGGTTAGATCGAAAGTCGTCATCTAGGCTCTGGCGCTTCATACTCGCCACTACACGACTCCCCACCACGAAGGCGCGGATGTCTACTCCAGCTGACTCACGAATAAATTCTTGCAACAGGATGTTTGTCCCATCCTCGTTGGTGAGATACAACGCCTGAAGCACTGACTTTGCCGCCTTCTTCGTCTCCGCTAGCACCACACCATTGCCATGAGTACCACGAGCGAGTTTGATGATAACTGGCGTACCACCAAGTTCGTTAAGGAGATCGTCTATATCGGCTGAGTTGCGGCTAAACACTGTCTTAGGAATAGCTACTCCACCTCGGGCTAGTAGCTGTGTCGAACGCAGTTTATCGCGCGCCCGGGTAATCGCAATCGAGCGATTAACAAAAAGTGTGCGTGGGTACGCCATTTCTAATTGGCGCGCCACTGCTGTACCGTAGCGAGTCATATAGCTTGCAATGCGCGGAATTATTGCATCATACTGATCGATTGCTTCACCATCATACATCACCGTTGGGTTCTTCTCATCAATCGTTACATAGCATTTGCGGTATTTAATCACTCTCACACTATGTCCACGCCTCTCCGCCTCTTCCTTGAGGCGAAGCGTTGAGTAGTTCACATTGCCATTACTGAGTATTGCGATTTTCACTTTTCTGACCTCTCCTTATGGTATTTTTTATAGAATTTATGCGGATTTCTTTTGAGCTCTCTGTTGAGTTTTTGAGTGTATTTTTGCTTTACGCTATCTATCTCGCCTTTGCGGACGTCAACTAAGAATCTTCCTTTATGCAAAGTACGCCTTCCAATTAATACAGGGAAATTATGAAGTGATCGATCAGATAAACCAAATAAGACACGAAGTTTCCTCCCTCCAATGTGTACCGTAAAGTAAGTACGATACTTTATCACCTGGTGCCCAGAAGCACTTCGCACAGCAGCAACAGAATACTCGGTTCGTTTAATTAATTTGCCTGTGTAATATGGCGAACCTTCGCCAAACAGAGAAAAACGTAACACACCATCCTTGCCAACCCTAATGTTGCTCGCCCACACTGCTGAATTATCTGCACCAGTATCTACCTTGGCTGGCACATCCATCCGCTGGCTAAAGTGAATCCTTACATTGCGGCCAATAATAATCCTCTTTCGTTGCTTCATAGACTTTTATTACTTGATAAATATTCAGCTACCATCTCGCTATATGCGATCATCTTTTCATCATTACATACACCAGTTGCAATCTGTGGCGCTCTATTAACCTCAAGAATATAATATTCACCAGTAGTTATGTCCTGTATAATATCAACACCCGCTACCTCCAGCTGTTCTATCTTTGCTGCTTGCTCTGCCTTATCTATGATGTCTCGTGGAAAATTTTTAGCATTGATTACCTCTGCTGAACCACCTTGTGATGTATTGTTGAGATATGAGCCTTCTTTTCCTTTTCTTAGCAAGATTAACCTTACCTTGCCCCCTAATACAAGGAACCGATAATCTCCTCTATTGGGAATATATTCTTGAGCAATCATAGTAGTATTCTGAAGCCGCTGTAGTACGTCTTGCATCTCTTCAAGAGACTGTATTAAGAAATTATCTCGACCTTTCTTACCATTGTCTGCTTTAAGTACAAAAGGTGGTCGCAGTTTACTATTCTTTATCGCTGTCGCTATAAATAGTTGACTTGCATACACTGTTTTAGGTACAGGTAGGTACTTTTGTCTTGCAAATGAACATGCTAGTTTGCCCTTACCTTGAGTCAGTAGATAGCTATCTGTAAATGGCGTGCCTTTTTGGTCTAGATAATGTGCTACTGCAATACCACGTTCAAGCTCATCACCTACTGTTCTTATTAGAACAAGATCAAAGTTAGCAATATCATAACCATCGATAGGGTGGTAGATTGCAGAACATCCTCCACCAGACACATAAACCAGTTGATTAAAAGCGGTTATCTGCACCTCTACATCACCTAGCAACCGCTGTAGCCACCTACTAAGCCCATACCAATTAAAACTGTTCTCATCCTTTGGTTTTTTACTAACAATTATCAAAACCTTCTTTTTCATGGTTTTCTCCTACTCACCACGACATTTCAGACTACACGCTGTCATCTATATCGTACCAATAGTAACATACTATACGATAATTAGTGAACTTATTAAAATATATAAAACAATAAAATCTACTAAAAACTCCTGTCTCAAGGAGCTTTTAGTAGATCGCGTCATCGGCTTGCTACACTACAGCCCAAATATCCCCTTCCGCCCTAACGTGTCATTAAACTCGCGAAGGATTTCCTTCTGGCGGCGGTTTAGTTTGGTTGGGGTATCGACCACTACTGTCACGATATGGGGGCCACGCTTGTCGCTTCGCATGTGTGGCACGCCATGGCCAGATAACTTGAAGTCTGTGCCCGATTGTGTACCAGCTGGCACCTTCATTGTAATCGTCCCATCGACTGTCTTAACGTCGAGCTCGGCACCAAGCGCTGCATCTGCCATACCGATATGCTCCTCACTCAGGATTACATCACCTTCGCGGCTAAACGTCTTGTGTGGATTGACTCGCACCTGCACATAGAGGTCGCCCTTGCTGCCACCACCTACAGCTTCGCCACGACCACGGAGACGAATCGTCGAGCCATTATCAATACCAGCGGGGATCTTGACGGTAATCGTTTGCTCGCGGCGCTGCACACCGCTACCTTGGCAGACTGTACAGGCCTTCTCAGGAATCTGCCCACGGCCTTGGCATGTCTCACACGTTACCGCCTGCTGAATGGGGCCAAACATTGTGTTCATCGTCCGCACGCGCTGGCCAGTGCCTTTACAATCTGGACAACTCTTAAGGCTTGAGCCAGGTTCGACGGTGCTACCGTGGCAATGCTCACATTCGTCGTCAAGCGTTAGTGCAAGAGCGACTTCTTTGCCAAAGATCGCTTCTTCAAATTCGAGCGTCACGCTCGTCTCAACATCACGACCGCGTGACGGGCCTTGGCTTGCACTGCCGCCAGCAGCACCACCAAAGAACTGGCCAAAGATATCTCCCAGGCCACCATCACCAAAATCAAAGTGGATATTCTGCCCCTGGCCAAAGTCGCCAAAACCAGCGAATGGGTTACCGCCACCACTACCGCTGGCACCACCACCAACGCCCGCATGGCCAAATTGGTCATACCGCTGGCGCTTTTGCTTGTCCTTCAGGACCTCATACGCTTCATTAATTTCTTTGAATTTCTCTTCACTCCCACCCGCTTTATCTGGGTGGTACTTCACTGCCAATTTGCGGAATGCCCGCTTGATGTCATCATCGCTGGCGCTTTTGGCAACACCAAGCACCTCATAATAATCTCGCTTCGCCATATCTGTCTTAGTATAGCCAATTGGCACTCTAATTGCAAGAGTGCTAACAGATCATTCCTTATGTTTCGGCGATGATCGATATATAGTCGTGTTTCGTAACGATAAGGTGGTCGAGCAGCTGGATGCCAAGCAGCTTACCCGCCTCGGCCAAACGCTGCGTTGTCTCTCGGTCAGCCTGGCTTGCGATAAGCTGCCCACTAGGATGATTATGCGCCACAATAATCCCTGCTGCTCGGTCGGCAATTGCATCCGTAAAGACTTCTCGTGGGTGCACCAAGCTCGCAGTTAGTGTGCCAATGGTAATCGTGCGTTTAGCAATCAAGCGATGTGCTCCATCAAGCGTCAGGCAGACAAAATGCTCCTGCCGTTTGTCGCGAATATCGGTAAGTTGCTCTGCTGCTTTGCTCGGCTCATCAATGATAGGCTGGTCACTTTTGAGCAGATAGCGCCGTGCAAGCTCAAAATTCGCGAGAATCACTGTCACCTTAGCCGCACCGAGGCCAGTTATCTTAGAGAGCTCCTCATGAGTTAGGTCACCCCCATGTGTGCGCAAAGCTTTAAGTACACAGCGCGCAATTTTACCAACGTCAGCTTGTGCATTACCACTGCCGATAATCGCCATAAGGAGCTCGAGGTCACTCAGGCGAGCTGCTCCATCGCGCGCAAGTTTCTCTCGCGGGCGGTCACTTGGTCGTCTGTCGCGCATTCGCATTGGCATCTCTCCCTTCATGCTATACCTTTTATAGTATACCAGAACATTGTGCAAACACCAATTATATATTTTCATCATTCAGCGCAGATACAGTTCCTACTCTTAAGATCCAGTTTACAGTTGCTTCAGGTCTTATTTACTGTAGTATCTGTTATGACCAAACTACTGCTTTCCCGTCTAGCGTGTATACTGTCTGGCCAGTTTTATTATCAATAATATGCGTTTTGGTGGAGCTACCAGCGGTGCTTTTTTGCTCAATGGCGGTATATTGATCATTTGGCGACACAGTGATGTTTGTTGTATATGCCGGTGGTGTTGTCTGATGAATCACTTGCCTAGTGGGGTGGGTAAGCACTGTTTGGCGCTGCAATATGTGCTGTTGATTAACACTTGTTATCTCCATACTATAGCCACTGCGGGTGTGTAAGAATGCAGCTAATGATATGACGTCGTTTCCTTGTTGGTGAGTAATGGGCGATTTTTTGCTATTTTCTAAGTTGAGTGCAAAATACCCCTCGCCTACTTTCATCATGATAATATTCTTGCCATCATATGATACGTCGCCAAGCGTTGCTGCCTGGCCAAGCGGCTGCATAGCATGCTTGCCAGTCGGGTCAATAAGCAGTACATCATCACCGCGAGTTCGCACCACAACTGCTGCACCACGTGATACTGGGTGCCAATCATACACTGGTAATGGCTGCGCGTTAAGGCCACGTATAGTGTGGTGGCGCTGCGCTGCAATATCATGCACGATGAGATTAGTGGTCTTTTCTTTGCTGTCCGCCTTTGCAAAGAGATACCCTACCGTCCCATCATCCATTGCTCGCAGGCGAGACACCGTACCCTTACCAGGCAACGGTAATGGCGATACAGTACCAGTCTCTATATCAACCTGATGCAATTCACTGGTTGTTGCATCACTCATTGTGTGGACAACGATACGAGAGCCTACTACTGCATATTCGATAATTCGCGTCGCTTGGTAAAGTATCTTCTCATGCTTTGTTGCCAGATTCATCTGCATGATAGCATCCGTCGCTTGTGCGGCATAGAACTCCGTTTTTGTCTCGGCAAGGCTATGATGCTTGAGATAGTAGAGCTGTGCTGGCGGTGTATCAAAGCGGTAGCTGGCTGCTGTAGTCTGCTGTATAGAAGCACCCGTTATCTGAGCAATTGCCACGTGATACTGGGCGTTACTAAGCAAACGCTGCCGAAACTGAATCGTCACAGTTGCATTGTTTGTCGTAGCTGTAAAGTCTGCCTGAGGTGTGATTTGTATTGCATGGGGTTCTATCGGCTTGACCGGCTGATTGAATTCCAACTGGAGCGTCTGGTAGCCCATATTTGGATCATCTACGAGTACCGCGTTGCGTACGCGTGGGCCTTGTAAATAGCTGAGTGCTATGAGTGTGCTCAGTATAATCAATAATCCAATCACGGCGAATAAAAATCGCTTCCGCTGGCATATCCAGCGCCAGCCCCTAGTATTCATACGGCTCCTTTGGCTGAGTCGTTGGCGTGATCGAGCGCGGCATAACAACGATCGGCTGCTGACGATGTTGCTGTGGATGCGCGGCAAAGTCGCCCGTTACCGTTACCCAACTATTAGGCTGGTAGCGCTCACGCCACCCAGGTGCATAGACTGGCACGCCAACCGCCTGTGCATCGACCGCACAACACGTCACAACAAATCGAGACACATAAAAAATCTGCGCATCCGCCGCATCTGGCGTGACAAACCCCGTCAAATTGACTGTCTTGCCACGATAAAATGCGCTGTCATGCGTTTGCACGAGTAACCCTGCCCATTCTTTGATCGTGAGACGCGAATAATCTCGCTGAGCAAAGATAGATGCGTGCGATAGCTTCTCTGCAGACAGCTGAGCTGCTGCCCCTTTGTTAATACCACGTTGCGTGGCAGTTGTTGTCGTTAGTGCTGTCGGTGGGACAAGTAGTGCCATGGCTGCGACCATACATACCATCACACACGCGGTAGCGCGACGCCACCAAGCAAGGTGTGTATGCCGATGGGTGCGTGATTGCGTAATAACACTCGCACTTGCCATCACAAGAGCCACCACTGCCATACTAGTCGTAAAGACGATATACCGCTGATGAATATAGAGCGTCAAACGACCAGTCACAGCTAGCCACAGCGTCGCCACGGCAATGACAAAAAGGAGTAGTATACCTTGTTGCTGTGCAATCCGGGACAAAACCAGCCTAAAACGCATAATTCACCACCAATCCCAATGTTATCGATGCCAGTCCAACGAGTGCACTCACCTGAAACAGCACACTTGGCCGATATGTCGTGCGCAGCAAGCTCAGCATCTTGATATCAATCATTGGGCCAAAGGTTAAGAAACTCACAAGGGCCCCGGTCATAAAGGTCTGGCGGAATGCCAAGGCGAAGAACGCATCAACATTAGAGCAAATTGAAACAATAAACGCCAGTGCCACCATTGCAATTACCGACCATACTGGTTGACTCCCCAGTGACACCAATACCTCGCGCGACACCAGCACTTGCACGAGACCCGCGAGCCCTGCGCCAACTACCAAGGCTGGCAGCATCACCTGCACCTCACGTCGAAATATCGCAAGGCTTGCTACTCGCTTGCTCTGTTGCACATGATCTGCCCGGCACGAAGCGACAAAAGTATTAGTCAATAGCTCTTCCGCCGGACGACGCGCATAGACCCAGCCAACAAGATTAGCAATAATAAAGCCACCAAGCACTCGCGCCCATAGTATGGTTGCATCCCCAGCGAATGCTTGCTGCGTTGTGATGATTGTCACTGGGTTGAGGATTGGTGCAGCAAGCAAAAAGACGAGAGATTCACTGGGTGTAAGCCCTTTTGCTAACAGGCCGCGCGCTAGGGGGACATTACCGCACTCACAGACTGGCAGTGCAGTACCAAGGAGCGACAAACAAGCCCGGCGCAATAATGGCTGCTGCGGCAGATAGGTAAGCAAGCGCTCGGCTGGCAGCCACACCTGCACTATAATTGCAATGCAGATCCCCAACATGACAAATGGCAGCGCCTCGATCATCACGCTCAAACTCAGCGTTATCCAGTCTTGCAATCGATCAGGCAGCGACCACTGCCCTGTTTGCGCCGATACAAGGCGAAATGCGGCCAGCCCAACAAGCACCCCAGCCACTACCGCTCCGCGGTGCCACCGCTTCACCAACCAACGAGTCATTTTCATGCTTCTATTATACCGCGAAGGGTGAGGTAGTAATATGGCTACACGGCTTTTTCTTGCTCTCGCTGCCAACGGTGACGGACATCAATAATCGACATCTGAGCCAATATGTCAGTAGGTATGCTCTGCATATAGGTAATGACGCGTGCTGCATATTCAGGGTGTGGGTAGGTAGCAGCACGCTTTGGGCGGCGCCCTGCCTTGAGCCCATCGAGTACACCGCGCATCCGCTTCCAAAATGAATAATAATCGAGCTTGGCCTTGACTTGCCAGTGCTGAGCATCTTCTATCACAAAACCTTCGATTGGTACACCATCATACAGATAGTCGAGCCCCTGCACCTGCTCATACCAGGTCGCAAACTCCTCCCATGTCTGGAGCGTCGCCGCAAGCCGCTTGGTTTCCATGCCAAATTCCGTTGCAAATCGCTCACGCTCAGCTTGGTCAACTGCGGCAAACTTCGCTTGGCGGTGCACTATGTCGAGCAAAACAATCCGATCCTGTGCATACTCAATGATGTGCGGGTCCTCCGTTGGAAGCATCACCTCACAAACCAAACATACATTGTGCTCTGCAAGATACTGACGAATTTCATCGACATGCTTACCATAGCGCTGCAAAAATAAGCGACGAAACCATCCAGCAAAATCGCTCTCTGTCGTTGTTTTCGATGCAAAGACGAGGTCACCTAGTGTCGCATCATAGCCTACCAGGCCAAGATAGCCATTCTCCTTCACCCAAGCACGCACTGGAAAAACAAGTTGATCTTTGAGCGCAGCAAATTCAGTTTCTCGTCGCTCACCAATATTGAAGAATTTATCATAGGCACGAATCACAATCTCATTTGTGAGCGTATTCATAAATAGTCCACGAGCTCGCACTGTTTGCGCTGTCCATTTTTTGTCATAAAACACCTTTGGTTTAAAGTGAAATGAGCTAATATTGCCCGGCAGTGACCGCTCGCTAATCAGCTTATTAGTGCGCAGGCTGTGGATGAGTGGTGCGTTTTCTGGATGGAGGAGGCCTTCAGCCGATTGGTTGCTTATCTCAACGACCGACCAGCCCTTCTCGGCAAGCTGAGCAACCCGTAGTGTGCCACCAAACTCCACTTTGCCCTCGAGATTAAAGCACCGCTGGTTATACTGCGCTGGATAATTCTGAGCGTTGCGATGGCCATGCACTTGATAGACATTATCAGAGGTGTGAGCAACAAAAGCATCGTCGATAGCACCAACCTGCTCATAGCGCCCCACACCACGAATATACTGCTGGCTGGCAAGCAGCAGAGGATTCTCTGGTAGATTGCTCACCCCTGCGTGGCTTACAAATACACGCTTGTTATGCCATGTGTAATAGAGGCAGTCCTGCATGGAGTTCATCAAACGACTGACAGCACGCTTGTCTATGTTGGCACGCTCTAGCTGCGCTCGAGTTCGGCCATTAAACTCTCGCGCTTTTATCGGCTGGTGAGTCAGCCATTGCCAAATATAACCATCATGGTTGCCCTCAATGAACGTCACATTCGGCCTGCCGACAAAATTATCACACACATACTGCAACACTTCTGCATTCTCTGTGCCGCGATCAAGTAGGTCTCCCGTAAAGACATAATAATCATGCTCGGTATAGGGATGCTGCTCAAAATATTCACGCAGTGGCGTATAGCATCCTTGGATATCACCAATGTGATGAATATGCTTATACTGGCTCAAATTAATCGGTTTCTGGTACGATGCGATAAGCTCTTTTACTGCCGCTGGTTGTATGACAGTGTATTGTTTTGGTATGGCACATGTGGAGAGACGAGCGTGCATTTTCTCGAGAACTACATCATCGACTATCTTATGTGGTGCACGCTGACGGTTGCGCTCTAGACAGACCGCAAGCGGTACATCCGCAAAATCTATAACGTACAGCTTATAGCGATACTTTTGTGCAAGCTGTGCATACTGCTGAAAGTACGAGCTCGTTGTATGTGTTGCATCAACCACAATGAGCTCACCACGAGCCATACGCATATCAAGCAACTCGTGAAGCTGCTGCCACACCCGTCGATCATCCTGATATGGCATAACGATGCGCCCTGCATCATTCATCACTGGGCTACTATACGCTAAACGTAGAGTATCGGGAGATAGTGTATATGGGCCAAGCCCAGCAGATTGCAAAAAGGTACTTTTGCCAGATCCAGGAATTCCACGTGTAATAAAAAGATGTCGCATATTTTCTCCTTTCTGTAGCGTTGTTTTCAAGATTTCGCTTAACTATATCTAACTCAAGTAATTTACTCTTGTTTTTATATTATATCATCATCTTCTGGAAACGGCTTCTACCTCATTAGAGTATGTAGCAATTTATCTTAGTTTATGAATGATATTTATATATAATTCATTGTAAAATACCCTATTGGGGTATTTTACAATGAACATAAAATACTATTTATTCTATTATATTGTCCCTACTGGCTGTGGTACTTCTTATACCATTTTGTTCTTATCTTGGTTCGCGCTACAATATAGCTATGTTCCATAAGGTGGAAAAAATAGATGCTCGAAATCATTCAGGTGTCGAAAATAATACAACACCTGCAAAACCTCGCAGCTTTTTTTATACATGGCTCTGTCTTATTATTACTAGTCTATTAATCTGCTCACTTTGGTATGGCCAACAATCACAAAAATCATCACACATCACACATATACCACCATCAACAATACACACTTACACACTATCTTCTCGTGGTGCTGTTCGCTCACGCATCATCAAGCATCAATCGGCATCGCACCAAACAATCGTTACCTATCCACAAACAGGTATTGCCAACATAGACAAAACGGTTGCCACGATCATCGACAATACTATTCCATCTCAACAAACAGCTTCAACTAATGTAGCAGCTCGAAGCAACACCATTACCTATCGCATTATTCACCAAGACGACACGACGATTTCTCTCGCTGTGTTTATCCGTACTACTACACCTCATGCTCTGCCAACCAACACGGTTCACTGCTGGACATTCGATAAAATGAGTGGCCAGCCAATTACATCGTCTGCCCTCGTTGATACATCAATCGCAGGGATCAATGAGATTGTTATTGCTCTACGCAGACAAGTGCAGCAGCGCTACCCGCATGTAGAGCCAGTAAAAGTAGCGGGAGTCATTACTCCAGAATCTATCACGAACTTTTTAGTACACGACCGAAAAACAATTGGCTTTCTCTTCGATAAACGCTCGCTTGGTATTGGTGTAGATGGAATCATTAGCCTGAAATTGCCAATCAAGCAGCTCAGCCATTTTGTCCAAAACCCAACCACCAAGAAGCTTTTTGATATTCCACCGTCAGCATTATCATCAACAACCGACTGCGTGCGTTATCGCTGTATTGCACTCACCTTCGACGATGGGCCTGGGTTATACACGCAAACACTACTCGAGTATCTTGATCGCTATCATGCTAAGGCAACCTTCTTTGTGGTGGGGCGAAATGTTGCACCATACAGTATCGCGCTCCAGCAAGCAGTTCAACGCAAACACCAAGTAGGCAACCACACGTGGAATCATCCACTCCTTCCTAAGCGCGACGAAGCTGTCATCCGCCAAGAGATTGAGAGTACAAACAGTGCCGTTGCTGCAGCTACTGGCGTGACACCAACAATGGTCCGTCCACCATATGGTGGCATGAATGACAAGGTGCGTGCGCAGCTCCAGCAGCTTACTATGCCAGCCATTATGTGGTCAATCGATACACGTGATTGGGCCGATCACGATGCAGCAATTGTCTGCAGCCGTGCCGTTGCCAATGCCGCACCTGGTGCGATTATTCTCATGCACGATATCCACAAAACCAGCGTCGATGCTGTGCCGTGTATCCTCGATGCATTACAAAAGCAAGGGTACAGATTTGTCACGGTCAAGAACCTATTTGGCCATCCGCTCAGCGCTGGCGAGTCATATTCTCAATATAAGCAGTAGGGTCTTTATAAACCGCTCATGCTACCATTCCGCTGTGTAATCCTCTACACTAATGCTATGCAACAACCATTTCTTCCTAACAACACCTCTCTCTCTTCAAGTCCACTCGATCTGGAGCAGCGGCTTGAGGTCCTGCAGCTTCCTGAGGCGAAACTGCTAATCGGCGAACATATCAAAGCCTCACCAGAGTCACAAGGGGCAGACGAAGCAGCCAATCAGCGCGCAGAATATCAACGAACTGTCTGCTCGCTCAACGTTATGGACTACCTATACTATGGCGGCGATGAAAATTATCACAAACTGACCGCTACCCAGAACGACGCCAATCGCCTCACGCGTGAAGAATTTGAAGAATTTCATCAGTGGGTTGCGAGCAACTTGCCTGGCGAGCATAGCGCCAATGTAATGCGCTACATTATGCTTATTCATGATCTAGGCAAGAACCAAACGCTCGCGAGTGCCGTTATGGGAGAGGATGCCACTGATTCGGTCGATCATGACGAAGTGCTGCGCCGTTTACTCAGGTCAGATTACGCTGCAAAGCGCACAGAGTTATTACCGACATTCAGCCAATTAAGCGAAGTAGACCAAACGATCATACGCGATGTCATCAATACAGAACTCAATCTTGGCCAGTTTATCCAAGCCGAAGCACCGGCGGCAACGCTGGCAAGCTTTGCGGACAGTACTGAGCCAGTGCGCTCGCTCTATATCATGCATACGCTATTTGATATTGCTGGTGCGGCGGGACATGTTAATGCTGAGAGTTCTCTACTCCTCACTTCTCCTATGTACAACCAAATGGCAGCAGCCTGCGACGTCTTAACCGACAGCACCCTCCCGACCGACAACGCACGCTACACTCACTACCTCGCTCGGCGAGCACAGCGCTTTGGCCTCGATAACGATGCTATTGAGCAGCTCATCAACAGCCAAGCATATACTCACACTGTGCGCCTTGCTTGTATGCTACGCTACGATTCGCCAGAAGAGTATCAGCAACTGACCAATGCGCTAGATACGCTACCTGGCCCTGTACAAGCTATTCTCGCTCAAGAGCTCAGCAATGATGGTATTCATCAGCGTGCGACTCTGCCTTACTACGGCCCAGCCTTGCTGAAGGGGCTTGAGAAACATCATAGCCTCGGCACGGCGCTCACTTACTTTGCGCATGTTTTGCAAGAGGCACACATTGCCGACAAAGCAGCGCGCAAAGCAGGCGAGACAGGTATCGTCACGGCAGACCTCAGCACTATTGCCCAAGCCGCCAACCAAGACATACTTGATCCACACCACGCTGAGCTGCGCTTTCATCACAGTGGTGAGACACTTGTGCCAGAATATCAGGACACACCTGAGCTCGCTATCGATTCACTCCCAGCGTTTGACTCTGAGAAGCTACGCGGCAAACGGATCATCTACCTTGGGATGGGTGGTGGCTCGGATGGTATCCAGGCTGCTATGCTAAGCAAGCTTCATCAGCAGCACCATGCCGTGCAGCCTACAGCTATTGTGTCGGTGCGCAACTTCGCTGCCGATAGCAACAAACAGCTTGCTCATACTGGCCGACAGATTGGTGACGCACTCGCAGAGATTACGAAGGAAACAACCAAAGTTGGTGACTGGCGCTTCCTCGAGGATATTATTGCTAAGGACGAGACAATCGCACCAGTTTATCTGCTTAATTCAATCGAGCCGGAGCAGATTACTCACGACCTGCAGATTCTCATCCGCGAGACGGGAGCTGATGCAATTTGTGGCATCGACACCGGTGGTGATGTACTCTACCATGCCAATACCGCCATCGACCCAACAACCTCATCACCGGATCAAGATTATGCTGTACTCACTGCTCTGCATATGATCAACGCCGCAGCAGAGGCAGATGGCACACCACTCAATGTCTTTACTGCTATTGTTGCACCTGGCGTGGATACACCTCCATATGCCAATGAGATACTTACTCGCAGCAGCGCCCAGCGCTATTCTCTTCACCCAGACGATACCACCACGATTACTCAAACCTACGCTGCATGGCGCATGGACGGCTCTGCTAGCGAAGAAGGGCTTTATGGTAAAACACCACTGGCGTGGATTGCTGCGCTGACAGGCAAGTACGGCTTGCAGCCACTCGCTCTCCCACGAGCTAACGCAACTTCAGCTCATAACCCATGGCGTATCTTTATGAATATCCGCCCTTCGACTGCTCGCGTGGTAATGATGCAGGCTGAGCAGTTATACCAAGCTGTAAATCATTGATTAAATTAATCAGTAATAGAAGGAGTTCTCTTCATATGAAATTAACATTCATGACATATAATATCTACAATGGTGCCGAGACAACGATCGATGACGTTATTGCAGTTATCAACGAAGTAAAGCCAGATATCCTGACGCTTAACGAAGCAAATGGCTTCGAGAACGACACAAGAAAACGCCTTGCATACGTCTCAGAACAGACCGCTATGCCCTATACTCACCTTGCGCTCTGCGGCGATGGGTCGTGGTACCATACAGCGTTGCTATCAAAATATCCTATCCTGGATGCAACATTGCTCTACCCGTGTAGTCGATCACTCTTAGTAAGCCGCATTCAAGTCGATAATCATGTTTTCTCCATTGGTAGCCTTCATCTCTCACCGCGATGCGAAGCTGACCGGCTACAAGAGGTGCACCGGCTTATTAACCATATTGGTGAGAATAGCACTCATACTGCTGTTATGGGTGATTGCAATTCACTCTCGTTTTATGATACATATCCGCCTGATATGGTAGATTCTTTCGATGCAAACTTGACGCGCAAATTTACTCGTGATGGCACAATTGTTCATGATGTCACTCGTTTTATGGCACAGGCGGGCCTTGTCGATACAGCAGCTGCTTTGCAACAACACGCAACCTCGACGGCTCCAACACCACTGCCACCACACCCTGATCACCCAACCAGCCGGCTTGACTATATCTTTGTCTCGAAGGATCTGCAGCCTGCATTAACCTCATACAATGTTGTTAAAACACCACTATCAGACCGGGCGTCGGATCACTACCCAGTTGTCGTTGAGCTTGCATTATAGGTGCAAGCTCTCTCGTCCGCTGCTAGAATTTCTTTCGTCTCCCGGTATTTGAATTTTGCGACCCAAGGGCAATATAAGCTTTAATAAAATAAGACCGATTTTCATCGGTCTTTATCATGCATCGTGGCTCCGGAGACTGGGCTCGAACCAGCGACCTAATCGTTAACAGCGACCCGCTCTACCACTGAGCTACTCCGGATTACTCTGTAAGTATACCGGTTGAAGGGGTGGTTCGTCAAGAGTCACGCCGCAAAATAAGCATTTTATGCTATGGCTGGCTGCGGAATTGTTCGATCCGCTTAGTTAGCTCAGCGATATTGTTCCAACTACTGCCATCTGTCATGATGGCGAGCACATATTTGCCGTTTGAATCATAGACGATCGCTGCGTCGTGCAGGAGACCATTCAAGAATCCAACCTTATCTGCCACCGTACCATTAGTGCCAGCAGGGATACCCTTGCGATATACATTGGCCTTAAGTGCAGAGAGGAACCGGTCACGGTTGGCACTACTAAAGTTCTGCCCCGCATCAAGCATTACCATAAAGCGTGCAAGGTCATTTGCTGTGGTGTATGGCCCGCCAGACTTGGCAAAGGTCGTGTCTTTGAATCCAATGTCATTGGCATCCTTTGTCACAACGTCATAACCAATAACCTTAAGGTAGTTCTCTGCACATGGGTTATCACTCTGGCTAATCATTTTGTTGAAGCAAACTTGGTTGTCCTCCCAGCGCCAGCCTGCCAGCTGCTCGCGCCGAAGCACGCTATAGCCAACAAATAGTTTGTATGTACTGGCAGTGACAAATTGCTTGTTGCCATTGTAGCTTGCATTGCGCTTCTTGCCATCAATCTCTAAGAATGAGACGCCATACGTTCCGGGGTGATCTTCAGCATAGTGTTTGAGAAGAGCGTTGAGCCCGTCTTCGGTTGAGCTATAATTGCGGTCATATTCTACCTTGGCTGGCACCGTCTTCGTCACTGCGGCTGGCTGTGGGCGTGTTTGATTAATAAACTCCGAGAGCTGCTGCGCAGTTGCGTCAATATCCAGCGTGCGCCCTGGTTTACCATCTGTGCGTGACGTTTCAGTGAGGTCGTACGTGGCAACTTTCGTGGTACCTGGGTCAATATTCACCTTTGGCGTGACATGCTTTGTGAGATAGCCGGAGGCTTGTGATGCACTAATACTTGCTACTAATGCCTTGTCCTTTGGCTGAGTAACAACCCATTGAATAACTTCATTCGCTGGCAATGTCACCGTCTCCTCGTTTACTTTAAGAGCGACACCTTTGCCAATAACTTTCGTGATCTTTTGCTCGAGCGCCTTCGCTGCATCGGTTGTAATAGCCGGGGCGATGCCGCGCATTGGGATCTCAACGGTCGTGCCCTGCATGAGACGTGGGCTAATTGCACCAATGCTATGCGATACCGCATCACGCTGACACTCACCACCGCGCCGCGCTTGATTAACCACCAGCTTGCCATGTTCGACTTTGAGGCTCGCATCGACTGGTGCACGCTTACAGACTGGCATGATCGTCTGAGTAATATATTGCTCAGTACGCGTAGTAGTCGTTAATTTTGGCGAGCTTGGCACATCTGGCTGCCACCAGAACGACGACAACGGCATAATTCGCCACAGCAAGGGATACTGCGCCTGCGTAAGCCGGTCGGTGTTGTCTACTGTAATAGCAAGCTGCTCAATCGTCGGCGAGGCAATGGTTGTGCCATCACCCACTAGCTTTACGGAGTGTCCTTGGTAGGCTTGGTTAAGGGTTTCTGTGGCTTCTGGCATTGTCTGCCAACCAAGCGATACACCGTCGATCCGAGCATTTGGCAGCAGTCGATCACTTGGATACACCAGCTGAAACAGCACATTAAGCCCAAGAATAATACCAATAGTGATATATGTTTTGCGCCGTGTCCAGCGAATACGCAACACTGGCACACGCCAATCGGCAAAACAAAGTTTTTCGGCAATAGTTGCCTTGCGGCGTCGGGGGTACGGACGCTGCGCGCGCGGAGGAGTATACATCATGTAGATATTATATCATCTATGATGATTGGTCGCTTTGCAAAATTTCTAGTGCACGCTGCAAAACCGCAATATCATCAGCGGCATTGTCCTGCTGCTCTAGTGCGCTTATTTTTGCACGAATCACCTGCTCGACTGGTGCCACCACTACATCCGCAGCATTCTGAGTGGGCGGTACCACTTGCAGGCTACGTGCTGAGTTATCCTTTTTGACCAAAAATCCACGAACAATCAGGCCATTGACATGCGCTGCTACCGTACTGACCGACTTATAGTCGAAGGCACGCATAATTTCGCGGTAGCTTGGGCCGTAACCATTGCTCTTGATAAATGTGTCTATAAATGTCAATAATTCACGTTGTTTTCGCGTTGGGCTTGTCATAATCCATCCTCCGTTATCGCTAGTGCTGCCAGCCCCCACCAGAGCATCGACACAGTGTCGTCAACAAAAACTGGTAAGAACAATCCTATCACAGTTAAGCCGATTCCGCCAGCAAAACTACCGAAAGCCAGCCAATATGACCGGCGATGCCATAATTTTACCAGTACACCAGTGGTTAATGCAACTAATAATAGTAATCCAATCCAGCCAATTTCGTGAGCAACGAACAAATAGTGGTTTTCAATAATTAAGCTCTGCCCATTGCCAAGAAGCGATGCCGAGCCAGTACTCCCTACGCCAGTGCCAAGCGGTTGCTGCAAGGCGCGCGTTAGGCCAGCTTGCAACGAAGTGATTCGGTCGCTGTCGGATGTTTGGGCCGGGCCATGCGTTGGGTCGTTATGCAAGATAACATTATCAATAAAGTGTGGATCCATAGCGTAGCCAATGCTACCAACAATCACCCCACAGCCAAGTACTGCGCCAGCACCCCACAGTACGACACGCCGAGATGCCTGCGACTGCCATGACCTGACAATCGCAACAATGCCAACGCCAACCGCCACCGCGAGCAGCGCACTTCGCGAATAGCTCTGCCACACTGCAAGCGCCGCTAGCAGCGCCATACCACCAAGCACCCAACGCCGCATATGCGAGATACGCCGCCATTGCAATGCGCTATACGCCACGATAAGCGTCAGGACAGTACTTGCATACGCCCCAAGTGGGTTTGGCCCACGCAGCGTGCTATTAATGCGAACATAGGCACTATTGGAGTCGACTGTTTGGTAAGGTTCGATCGTCGTCGGCCCATAGCCAAGCGGCACAAGCACATCACGCGGCAAAGCAAGCTGCGCTGCTGCAAAGCCAATCACGATAACTGCACCCGCACCAAGCATACGCAGCAACCAGCGTCGATACTGCGGATAATTACTCACAAACACATAAACCGCCACACCAAGTGCCACAAAACGCAGATCAATCAACAAACCCGACAGCAGGGCCAACCCAGACGTTGCCACAAGCAGCGCCACCACACCGTGCCACAGCGCAAAGGCAAGTGCCAGCTGGATAATGCGATCACTCAGCCAACGCCGCCACTGCCGGCGCAGCGTCACATCAACAATAACAAGAAGTAAGACGACGAGGAGTAAAACTTCTTTCCACGCCTTGACAAAGAGCGCATAATCTGGCCAATGTGCGCCTACCCATACGGTCAGCGGTGCATGGATAGCCAGCCCGAAAAATATCGTACACAAAAACCAAGCCGGTATCTTTTCTCGCAATAACCGCTTCATCTCTTTCTAGTGTAGCAAACTTTGGGTAAAAAGTGTTATAGTAACAGTTGTTATGCCGTCAAAAAATACGAAATTTTATAGTCTCATTCTCATCGGCCTCGATTTTGTTGTGCTGATGGCGGTGTTTTTCATCGCATACTATGTCCGTACGCAAATCGATCACCGTGATTTGCTCCATACTGTCTATGCTAGCGACTATCTGCTTGGTTTCGTCGTCATTGCGCCAGTGTGGATTATTCTCTATGCCTCACTTGGACTCTATAGCGCAAGCGTCTATAGCCGGCGACTCGTCGAATGGGGGCGGCTGCTGCTGGGGACATTCATGGGTATTCTGCTGGTGATTGGCTGGGAATATGGCACACGAATGTATATCTTTCCAGCCCGCTTGGTGGCGATGTATGTCTTTCTTGGTTCGTTTTTGGCAATTGGCACGGTGCGCGAGTTGTTTCGCCTGACACGAAGTTGGCTCTTCCAGTACAACCATGGTGTGAACCGTGTGATGGTAATCGGGACATCGCTGGCAACGCGGGACATCGCTGAGTCAATCTCGACCACCTACAAGTCAGGTTTTCGTGTTGTGGCAATGGCTGGCCCCAAGCGCTTTGTACCGCCTGGGCTCGATGTTGTTCATTTTGCATCACTCGACCCTGCCCTTGCGCAGATCAAGGAGCTCAAGATCGACACCATTATCCAAACCAACCTCTACGAAAATGAGGAAAAGAATCAAAAAGTGCTTGGTGCCGCACAGGTCAACCATATCCAATACAACTTCATCCCTGGCGAGCCAGAATTTTATACTGGCAAAAACACCATCGATGTTTTTCTTGGCTACCCAATGATTACCGTTAGTCAAACACCACTCATTGGCTGGGGAGAAATCGCAAAGCGGATTTTCGACACAATTATTTCTGGCATATTACTCATTGCCCTTGCCCCGCTTTTTGTACTCCTTATCATTATGCAAAAGATCTTTAACCCTGGGCCAGCATTTTATATCTCAAAGCGCCTCAGTCGCTACTCCGAGCCAATCCAGCTCATCAAGTTCCGTAGTATGGGTGCACAATATGGCAAGCAAGACGCGGCTGATGAATTCCGTGCAATGGGTCGCGACGACCTGGCTGAAGAGTATGAAAAAAACCGCAAGGTCGAACACGACCCACGCATCACTCGCTTTGGCAATTTTTTGCGGGCAACATCACTTGACGAATTACCCCAGATTTTCAACGTCTTTCGTGGTGATTTGAGCTTGGTTGGGCCGCGGCCAATTCTACCCCAAGAAGTGAAGTTTAGTTCAGCCCGCACGGCACTCTTGCACAGCGTGAAGTCAGGGGTGACGGGCCTATGGCAGGTATCTGGGCGCTCAAACCTGAGCTTCGATGAGCGGATCGAGCTTGAGCTATTTTATGCCCAAAACTGGAGCTTCTGGCTAGATATCAAGATTCTATTCAAGACGATTGGTGTGGTGCTACGCAAGACGGGCGCGAAATAGACGACTGTCGTTGCGAAAATTGGATAAATAGTTTAGCATTAATAAGCTTCCTGTTTGGGCTACAAGCTATGTTTATTTTTATAGGAGTCTCTGCGACACTCCATTTGCTGGAATACTTGGTTTATTAGTTTTCATAACAAAACGTCATCTTTAATATAAAAGATTAATAGTGGAAGGTGCCGATGTTTTATAACGTCTCTAAGAAAGTAGTAGAAGTGTGGGGCAGAAAATCGCAACAATAAGCCGTCAGGCTTGGGCACTGCTTACAAAAAAGCGTGTAGCCCTCAGTCCCTTAGTTATTTTATCATCTGATCGCGCACTACCTTGCGTAGCTTAGTCAGAAATAGCGTCTTGTCAAAACGCTGTGCGGTGCGGCGCAAGACTGCAGGGTCAAAGGTTTGTTTCTCGGCCTGCTCAATTGCCTTAGCAACGCTGATGCTCGTCTGCCGGTCAAACAGCACACCCACTTCGGGCGACGTGACGATATCCGTCGTGCCGCCACGAGCCAAACCAATCACTGGCGCACCAGCCGCTAGCGCTTCAACACTGACAATCCCAAAGTCCTCCTCTGCTGGATAGATAAAGCCACGCGCTGTTGTAATAGCCTTCTCATATTCGGCATCGCTCGCATCGCCGAAGCGATCGGTGCGGAACTCAACTGTTGGACCAGCCAGGTCAACGAGCCTACTGTGCGCGGGACCATTACCAAAGACAATCAGCTTCTTGCCAAGTTTTGTTGCTGCTGTGACTGCCAAGTCGTACCGCTTGTATGGCAACTGCCGGCCAATCGTCACATAATGATCACCCCGCTTGGCAGCAGGCGTAAACCGGTTTATATCTACTGGTGGATGAATAACTATACTATTTCGATTGTAATATTTTTTAATGCGCTGTTGCGTCTCGGTCGAGTTTGCCAAGAAAACATCGACTTGCCGAGCCGCTTGGAGGTCTAGCTTGCGCTGGTGCGGCACCATGAGTGGCATGAGCGTGCGAATGAGCGGATTGAGATTACCATAGCCTGGGTCGCGTCGATATTCATCGTAGTGGCTCCAGTAATATCGTGGTGGTGTGTGACAATAGTTGATAATAACCTGATCGGGCCTCGTCTTTCTCACTTGGTGACCATGCATGTATGAGCTGGTGAGGATGATATCAAACTCACGCAGATCAAGTCGCCGCATCGCTTTGACAGCCAGTGTTGGAAACAGCTTATAATACGTGCGCACCTTGCGTGGGATTTTTTGCAAAAACGACGGCCGAACATCAAGCTCAGCAAAGGCTGGCATTTTGTCCTCATTGTACATTGCGGTATAGATCGGCGCATCCGGAAAAGCTTCGTGCATGGCCAACACGACATTCTCGGCACCACCCATTGTTGTCAAGAAGTCGCAGACAATGGCAATTTTGGGTTGTTTACTCATAGTATCAGTGTAGCGCAAAGGAGAGATTTTACCTATACCTTACTCCACCGTCACGCTCTTAGCAAGATTACGCGGCTGGTCGACGTCGTGTCCCCGCTCCACTGCCATATAGTAAGCAAAAAGCTGTGATATAACATTAAACAAAATTGGCGTGAGGTGCTGCAGCTTAGTTGCAACGCGCACCACTGTCTCGGCAGGTACGCGTTTATCCGTATCGGTAATAACAATCGCATGAGCACCACGTGCATTCATCTCGATCAAATTACTCTGCGATTTTTCGTACAGCCAGTTGTCCTGCAAATAACACACTTCGAAGAAATGATCGTCGATCAGGGCAATTGGCCCATGCTTGAGCTCACCTGCTGCATAGGCTTCAGCATGAATATAGCTTACCTCCTTAAGCTTAAGTGCGCCTTCAAGTGCAGCTGGGTAGAGTGTGTCGCGACCAATATAGAGCGCATGATTATAGTGAGCATAATTATGTGCGATGTTTTTGACGCTATCAGCCTGCTTAGCCAGCGTCTTTTCAATCTCAGCTGGCAGCATCTCAAGCTCATTAATAAACTCACCTATCAGTTGCGGGTTTGTTCCCTTGGCTGCTGCAAGCATCAGGCCAAAGATTGTCATTGCGGCCACTTGCGAAGTAAAGGCCTTGGTGCTGGCCACACTGATCTCTGCCCCCACGTGTACATATACTCCACCGTCAACTTCGCGTGCAATCGTGCTCCCCACTGCATTGACGACACCAAGGCACGTCACACCACGCCGTTTGAGTTCCATCAGGCAAGCTAATGTATCGGCTGTCTCACCACTCTGACTCACAATGAGCGCAACGGTATGCTCGGGGATGTTATATGCTCGGTAGCGCAGCTCACTAGCAATCTCTACACTCACTGTTACATCATCAGTCAGTTGCTCAATAAAATAACTAGCCTGCATACCCGCAAAATACGCCGTGCCACAGCCCACAATCATCACATGCTTGATCTGTCGCAATTCAGCATCACTTAAGCCTATGCCGCCTAGCCGGGCATAACGCTGCGCTGCAATCACTCGTCCAGCCAGCGTTGCTGCAAGGCTGGTCGGTTGCTCAAATATTTCTTTGAGGAGAAAGTGGTCGTACCCCTGTTTTTGAATAGCTTGCAAATCCATCTCTAGCGTCTCTACTTGTACATCAACCACTTGTGAATCCGTCGTTTGGAGCTCGAGACCAGTGCGGGTGCAGCGCCCTACTTCGCCATCGTGCAGATAGACCACTTGGTTGGTATACCCCACCAAGGCCGATGCATCACTAGCAATGTACGTTTCGCCATCACCAAGCCCAACAATGAGCGGGCTACCTTTGCGGGCCACAATAATCTCATCAGGGTCACTTGCTTGAACAACTGCTAAGCCATACGTGCCTACCACCATTTTGAGCGCACCTCGCACTGCCGCCAAGAGGTCTGGTGCTTGCTTGTGCAGATAGTCGATAAGCGCCGTCAATACTTCGGTGTCAGTATCACTCTTAAATTCATACTCATGCGCTGCAAGCATCGTCTTGAGTGCCTGATAATTCTCGATAATGCCATTATGTACAACGTAGATCTGCCCCACCTGATGTGGATGAGCGTTGCGTTTGCTGGGTGCCCCGTGGGTTGCCCAGCGAGTGTGACCAATACCAACCGTATCAGTCGTCTTGTGGCGAGCTGTTAGTTCATTCAGCGCAGCCACCTTGCCTTTCGTTCGGAGCAACGTTGGCGCAGCATCCTTGTCGAGTGTAACAATACCAGCACTATCATATCCACGATATTCAAGCCGCTTGAGTTCCGTCAGCAGTACACCCTGCGCTGGTCGCGTTCCGATATATCCAACTATTCCACACATAGATTTTTCCTTTCCTCTTGTATTATGGCGCTTTGGTCTTTGCCTTCTAGTGTACTCTTATTTTTGAACAATTTTGCAAGAATGTAAAAATTACAATGATTTTTCTCTGTTAGATTATGTTGATGTTTTTACATTAATAGTACTTCAGCTGTAAAATATAGAGAAAAACGACAGAATAAGCAAGAACGAATGCAGTGCTCATTCTCAGCAATAGTTAAGCTGATATGCTCATACTTATAGACAAAGAATAATACGATATGTTCGACATTTTTTCGACGAAGGGGTATACTAGGTAATATGAGTAGAGAAACGATTTTAGTCACTGGTGGCGCTGGGTATATTGGCAGCCACACCATTATTGAGCTTATTGCGGCAAGATTTGACGTCGTCGTTATTGACAACCTCGCCAATGCCAGCCGTGAAAGTCTGCGACGTGTCGAAACAATTACCGGCACAACTATCCCCTTTGTCGAGGCTGATGTGCGCGACCGATCGGCACTCGATGCGATTTTTACCAAGCATGATATCAGTGCTGTGATTCACTTTGCTGGACTCAAGGCAGTTGGTGAGTCGGTTGAGAAGCCGCTCGAATACTATGACTGCAATCTTAGCTCAACCCTCACCCTCTTAGCTGCAATGCGACAACATGGAGTGCATCGACTTGTTTTCTCAAGCTCTGCGACGGTCTATGGCACACCAGAGTCATTGCCACTCACTGAATCATCACGCACTGGCACCGGCATTACTAATCCATACGGCTGGACGAAATATATGATCGAGCAGATCATTCGTGACTATTGCACGGCTCACCCCGACTTCCAAGCGACTATCTTGCGCTACTTTAATCCGATTGGTGCGCATATATCAGGTATGATTGGCGAAGATCCAAATGGCATCCCTAATAATCTCCTGCCCTATGTTGCACAAGTTGCCGTTGGAAAATTGCAAAGCGTTGGTGTATTTGGTGATGACTACGACACGCCTGACGGTACTGGTGTACGCGACTACATTCACGTTGTCGACCTCGCCAAAGGGCACGTGGCCGCTCTATCGCACATGCAGCCTGGTGAGCACACCTATAACCTTGGTACTGGCCATGGCACTTCTGTCCTGGAAATCATTAGAGCCTTTGGCAAAGCGTGCAAGCATGACATTCCATACGAGATAAAACCACGCCGAGCTGGTGATATTGCAGCTTGCTATGCCGACTGCAGTAAGGCGCAGCAAGAGCTTGGTTGGCAAGCAGAATTATCCATCGAACAAGCCTGTGAAGACTCCTGGCGCTGGCAATCTCACAACCCAAATGGTTATAAGAATTTAAAATTTAGATAATACCCCATGAGGGTATTATGCAATGAACAAAATATTTATTATATTCAAAATGAATATATTATTTGTTCATACAATAATTTTATTATTCAAGGGCATAAGCTTCCTGCTATATACGTTTGTGTCTCTGAGTAATAAATGTATACAAACTATTGTTGCCTGCAAAGTTAATCTATAGAAATAATAAACAGCCCATAGATATTGGGCTGCTTTGTTACTGCAAAAAATAGCAAGTTTCGGTTTAGACGCCTACTATTCTTGGCCAGTTGCTTTGTTGATACGAGTTGAGGAATCTGGTTTGCCTTCGCCGGCGTCGAAGCGCATTTCTATGTTGTACTTTTTACACACTTCTGCTTCGGGAATAGCCTTCTCCGTGTCACGATCACCACCGTTGGCAAAGATGAGTTGGTCGCCTGGATACTGGCCAGCTACCATCTCGAGTGATTTGATTTGTGTGGGATCTTCGTCGATCGATAGAATCACTTGATCAACACCTCTGAGAGCACGCATGAGACGCAGGCGATTGCTTTCGTTGAGAATAATTTTGCCTTTTTTCAGCAATTGTTGCTTGTCGTTGTTGACAATAACAATAAGTTTATCGCCCATCGCTGCAGCTGCTTCGATCATATCGATATGCCCACCATGGAGCGGGTTAAAGTAGCCACTGACAATTACTACTCGCATTATTATATCTCCTTGTTGTTTATCGTTAGAAAGCTTCTGTTGCTATATTATACCATTACTCTTGTATATCTCGACACCATCCCCTATTTCACGCTATAATACAGCTATGACAAAACTGCTTATCACCGGTGGTGCGGGGTTCATTGGCTCGAACTTCGTGCATTATACCGTTCATCACAAGCCGGAATATGAAATCACTGTCGTCGATAAGATGACATATGCTGCAAACCCGCACAACCTCGATGGAGTGCGCGAGCAGATTACCTTCGTGCAGGGCGATATTTGCGATGCCGAACTGATGGATCGCTTGATTGCCGAGACGGATATCGTTGTCCACTTTGCGGCGGAGAGTCATAACGATAACTCACTGCGCGACCCAAAGCCTTTTCTCGACACCAACGTGTATGGCACGTACACTATTTTGCAAGCAGTGCGTAACCATAACAAGCGCCTCCATCACATTAGCACCGATGAAGTGTTTGGCGATCTAGCACTGAACGATCCAAACCGCTTTACTGAGGAGACACCATACAACCCATCTAGCCCCTACTCGAGCACGAAGGCGTCGAGCGATATGCTGGTCCGCGCCTGGATTCGCAGCTTTGGTGTGAAGGCGACGATTAGCAACTGCTCCAACAACTACGGCCCCCGCCAGCACATCGAGAAATTTATCCCGCGGCAAATTACTAACATCCTGAGCGACATCAAACCAAAGCTCTATGGCACGGGCGAGCAAGTACGTGATTGGATCCATGTCGATGACCATAACTCAGCGGTGCATTTGATTCTCGAAAAAGGCACGCTGGGCGACACCTACATCATTGGTGCAGATAACGACCACGTCAATAACAAAGCGGTGATTGAGATGATCTGCGACTTAATGGGTAAAGGTAAGGACTGGTACGAGCATGTCAACGATCGCCCTGGCCACGACATGCGCTATGCAATGGACTCGAGCAAGCTGCGCCGCGAGCTTGGCTGGCAGCCACAATACACCGACCAAGATGGCATGGCTAACGGCCTGCGCCAAACCATTGAGTGGTACACTACTAACCGCGACTGGTGGCAAGCCCAAAAAGCCGCTGTAGAAGCAACCTACGCGAAGCAAGGACAATAACCAATGCCCGATACCCCCAGTAAAACTCGTGTGAGTAGCAAGATCGCCTACCAAAACCCGTGGATCACCATCCACGAAGACCAAACACGCGACCACGCAGGCAATCTGGGGGTATATGGCTATATGGAGTCGCGAAACTCGTGTATGGTCGTTGCTGTCGACGAGCATGAGCGCATCTACCTGGTGCGTGGCTTCCGCTACCCCTCACAGAGCTTTGGCTGGGAATTGCCCGGTGGTGGCGGTGATGGCGAGGATCTGCTCACCGCCTCCAAGCGCGAACTAGAGGAAGAGACTGGTATTGTTGCCCAGTCGTGGGAGAAGCTCGGTGAGGCATACGTGTGCAATGGCCTGATGACAGAGAAAATGGCGGTGTGCTTGGCACGAGACCTGTCTTTTGGCGGCAACAAAGAACAGTCGGATGAAGTATTTAGCGATATGCGGTTCTTCACCAACGAGGAGATCGACCAGCTTATTACCCAAGGCGATATCAACGACTGCCAGACACTAGCTGGCCTCCATTATTATCATATATGGCGAAAGGAGAACGCATGAATTTCGACCCATCAACCTACAACGACCTTACCGTGACTGAATCACCAATTCCAGGGCTATTCGTCATCAAGCTGCCCGTCCATGGTGACAACCGTGGGTGGTTTAAAGAAAATTACCAGAAGGAGAAGATGGAAGCGCTGGGACTACCTGCCTTGACCATTGTGCAAAACAACATTAGCTTTAATGACAAAGCTGGTGCAACACGTGGGCTACACGCCGAGCCCTGGAATAAGTTCATTAGTACCGCGAATGGCCGCGTGTTCGGTGCATGGTGTGATGTGCGCCAAGGCCCAACCTTCGGCCGCACATTCTCTGTAGAAATTAATCCTGGCACAGCGGTGTTTGTACCCAAGGGCGTGGCTAATGGTTACCAGACACTGGACGATAATGTGGCATATACCTACCTGGTTGACGCCCATTGGTCACCAGATGCGCAGTATACCTTTGTTAACCTCTTTGACCCAGCACTCGATATTGCGTGGCCACTCGGCAAAGATAAGGCGATCATCTCACACAAAGATGCTGCGCACCCACTCCTGCGCGACGTACAGTCAATGGAATTATAAAAAGAAAGGAAGCGTGCATGACAGATTACACCTCTACCCTCATCATTGGTGCCAACGGGCAATTGGCCAAAGCAATGCAGCAGCAATACCCTAGCGCTCGGGCGATTGGACACAATGACCTCGATCTCTGCAGCGCAGCAGCTATTGCGAACTTCGACTGGTCCGGTATTAAGACAATTATTAACACTGCTGCTTATACCAATGTTGACGGCGCAGAAACATCGGAGGGCCGCGCAGCAGCCTGGCGCATCAATGCCCAAGCAGTGGGACAGCTTGCTCGTATCTGCTCCGAGCGAAATATTACCTTGGTTCATGTGTCGAGCGATTATGTTTTTGATGGTGAGACAGCACCACACACCGAAGATGAGCTATTTAGCCCCTTAAGTGTCTATGGTGCATCCAAAGCAGCAGGCGACATTGCCGCGAGCACCACACCACGGCACTATATTGTCCGCACCAGCTGGGTGATCGGCGACGGCAAAAACTTCGTGACAACGATGCTTGGCTTGGCCGCAAAAAATATCGCACCAACAGTGGTAGCAGACCAAATCGGCCGCCTGAGCTTCACGCCAGAAATTGCACGGGCGATTGACCACCTGGTAGAGAGCAAGACACCATATGGTACCTACAATGTGACAAATAGCGGCCCACTAGTAAGTTGGGCAGACATCACGCGGCAGATCTTTGCCTTGGCAGGGCGCGATGACTTACCAGTGACAGATACAACCACCGCCGAGTATTTCGCCAATAAGCCTGGCATCGCACCACGGCCGCTCAATAGTGACCTCAGCCTTGATAAACTCAATGCGACCGGCTTTGTCAGCCAAGACTGGCGCGAGGCACTACGTGAATATGTTGCTCTACATACTCATTAAAGTAGTCCCTGGCTGTTTGTCATAGCTTTAGGATATCATCTCACGACGTGAATAATTTTGTTTGACTTCGTGCATTATCTAGAGTTACTAACTCTTTCGTACACTGTTATATATTCCCATTATCTTCGGTATTATGGTACTATTACTTTATCTGGTATGATAAGTATATAGTTAGAACATAAGGAGTTTTACGTATGAAAGGTATTATTTTGGCAGGTGGTTCGGGTTCGCGCCTGTGGCCGATTACTAAAGCAATTAGCAAACAGCTGATGCCTATTTATGACAAGCCAATGATCTACTACCCTCTCACTACACTGATGCAGGCAGGGATTCGCGACATTCTCATCATCACGACCCCAGCTGACCAAGCAGGCTTCCAGCGCTTGCTTGGTGATGGTGCGCAGTGGGGTATCAATCTGCAATATGCCATTCAGCCCAGCCCCGATGGCTTGGCGCAGGCATTTATCATTGGTGAGGAATTTATTGGTAACGACAAGGTGGCGCTCGTCTTGGGTGACAATATATTCTACGGCGCAGCGCTTGATGACTCACTGCGCGCCTGCACCGACCCAGATGGCGGTGTGGTTTTTGCTTACAAAGTATCTGACCCAGAGCGGTATGGCGTTGTAGCTTTTGATGATAACAATCATGCGGTATCGATTGAAGAAAAGCCCGCCCAACCTAAGTCGAACTTCGCAGTAGTGGGACTCTATTTCTACGACAATGATGTGATAGAAATTGCGAAGAATGTCCAGCCAAGCGACCGTGGTGAGTTAGAAATTACCTCTGTGAATGCTGAGTATCTGCGTCGCGGCAAACTAAAGGTCCAGACACTAGACAACGGCGATGTATGGCTTGATACTGGGACGATTAGCAGCCTGACCGATGCTGAGGACTTTGTGCGCGTTGTACAGAATCGCACCGGCCAAGTCGTTGGCAGCCCCGAAAAGACTGCGCACACCAATGGCTGGATCACTGACGAGCAGCTTACCGAACTTGCTGCACCGTTAAAAAAATCAGGCTACGGAAATTACCTCTCGGCGTAGTATAATAATACCAATATGAAAACGAATACCAAGACAGTCTGTGTGATCGTCCCAGCCTACAACGAAGCGACGGTCATCAAGGACGTGATCAAACAATCCAAGCGAGTCTTTGCCAAAGCCAAGGCAGCCGGCTATACGATCGACGTTGTGCTGGTAAATGATGGATCGAAGGACGACACACTCACTCAAGCTAAAAAAGGCGGCGCCATCACGATCGATCATATCCTTAACTCTGGTGCGGGCGGCGCAACCTTAACTGGTCTGTCGTATGCTCGACAGCATGGATATGACATTGCCGCCACGATGGATGCCGATGGCCAGCACGCGCCAGAGGATGTGTTGGCAGGTATCGCGCAGATCGATGAGCGCCAGGCTGATCTACTCATTGGTAGTCGCCTCATCGACAGCACGGGCATGTCCAAGACAAAAGTGCTCGGCAATAAAGGCTTGAGTCTTATCACCAAATTCTTATTTGGCATTAATGTGACAGATTCACAGTCTGGCCTACGTATTTATTCGCGCCGCGCTATTGATGACCTTGATTGGAAGTCAACCGGTTACGAATTTTGCTCGGAGATGATCTGGCGTGCCAAGCAAGCGGGGATGACAATCGGTGAATATCCAATCAAGGCAATTTACACCGACTATTCCCGCGCCAAAGGTCAAAACAACTGGAATGCCATCAATATCGTCAAACGCTTATTCAAACAACGCTTAACGGAGCTCTTCGAATGAGATACTTTGCCCTTGTCTTGCTCAATGTGCCAATTATTCTCTTGGCGCTCGTCAATATCATCACCCAATATAAATTACGCAAGATCACTATCACTCGTCTGCGCCACCAGGTGGTGATGTGGCTGGTGGTGATGGCAGTGCTGCTAAGCTGCTTCCCGCTGTATAATATTTCGATTGGCCACCCACCGTTTGATTCGTCGGAGTTAAGTTTGTTTGATATTGTCCAGACGACAGCGATTGTGTTACTCTTCTACATCGTCAACACGCAGCGCCAGCGGATCGACCAAAACGAACGCCGCGTGCGCGACCTCCATCAAGAATTGTCAATTAAACTCTCGGCTCATGACAAAAAATAGATCACTCGATATCGTCATCCCCTACTGGGGCGAATTCACTCTCCTCAAAGAAGCAGTTGACTCTGTCTTGGCTCAGACGAGCGATGACTGGCACCTAACCATCCTCGACGACCACTACCCATCGACCGAAGCGCGCGATTATTACACAAAGCTCACCGACCCACGCATCACCTATATCCGACACAAGAAAAACCTCGGCATTACCAATAACTTCAACTTTGCCGTCCAGTACGTAACAGCATCGCACTGTATGATTGTGGGGTGCGATGATCGGCTCTTGCCGGAGTGCGTAGCAGTAGCACTACAGACAATTGGTGAGGCAGATTTTTATCAGCCAGGAGTGCAAGTGATTAATGATAAGGGGCAACTATATCTCCCATTGGTTGACCGTGTTAAGCGATTTTTGCAACCTTATACATCAGGGCTTTACTCGGGCGAAAAACTTGCAACGTCTCTGAGCCATGGCGACTGGCTCTACTTCCCATCGATTGTCTGGAAGACAGCGACGCTCAAGCGGTATTCCTTTGACGCGACGTATACTATACTAGAAGATCTTGTCTTGGTGTTTGATTTTATTCTTGACGGAGCGGTACTTGCTTTTGATCAGACTGAGACATTCCAATACCGACGCTTTGCCCAGTCGCTCTCAAGCAAAGAAAAGTCAAAGGACGGCGTGCGCTTTGCAGAAGAAAATGCAGTATATAATAGCTATGCTCAGCGCTTCGCATCGGTTGGCTGGCATAAAGCCGCTCGGGCGGCGCGACTCCATATTACGTCACGCATTCATCAGTTGTTGTCGTAGCTAATGCAATTTGACTATCCTCTAATCTCTATAAAATAGAGGTTATTTTGTGAGCAAATTAGTGTCTCTTTGCTCTTGTACCACTGTATGGTAGAGCTTGAGAATACATTCATTAGCAGCAATTCGCTTATTATTTTTCTCTATTAGCTCATTCCAGTTTCATTATAGATGAGATAATGGACGCGAAAACCGGTTTTCACTTTTATAAAACACTTTTTTATATTTTTATATCGAGAAATTTTAGAATAACACGCTGTTTTGAGTAATATACATGATAGTAAGAGCATAGAAAATTGACGCTATTCCACATCAAGAAATACTACCCTTTGCAGCGCACGACAAAACCAGCTCGATTTCCTCGAGCCGGTTTGTTTTATTATATACGCTACCTCACGTTTGCTTCAGTAGTCTCGGTTTTTTCTTTATCGACCTCGGCAAATTTGCGCTCCACTGCCATGATGTATAGCTGCATAAAGATTGGGCGAGGTAAGACATCATACAGATACCACACCAGTGTTTTCTTGGCATGCGGAAGCTCGGTGTTTTTCCACGGAGTGAGTGCAAAGTACTTTTGCCACAACAGCCGGTTCGGGTGCTTGTTGCCAACTTCCCACGGTTTGCCCTGAATGCCATAGAGCGAGTGAATAATCTTGGGACTATAGTAGTTGGTCATAATCTCGTCGTAGCTATAGAAATACGGCTGCTTAAGATTATTAATGCGCAGCAGATCTTGCGGCCGATAAGCATAAAACGCACTAGAGAAATTGTAGGCGATATCGAGCGTCTTAATCTGCCCTCGGAACATAACATTACAGAGGTCTTGATCGGCAATGACATAGTCACTTTTCTTCGACAGGTGCTCAACGACTTGACTCGATACATCATCCTTGAGCCATTTTTTGTGATTGATAAGCATGATACCACAGTTATAGTAACCATCGGTGGGCTGGAGGCCAATCGTTGCTTTGTGCTGATTAGTGAGCGTATCGTAAGCCAGTGCCATGATATTTTTCTCAAAATCAAGCTCCAGTAAACCATCAAGTGAGCTGGTAATGATCGTGTGTGGGTTGAGGTAGAGCACACGATCGGTCTTGATTTCAAGATCGGCCAGTGCTAGCATCTTGAGCCACGTCACATACACGCCATGCCACGGCTTGACGCCTAGCTTCTGTAATTTCTTGTGGTACGCGTTGGGATTGATAAATGTTAAATAGGCGTTGGGGTATTTTTCAACCAACTTCTTGAGACGGTCCTTGCTTTGTTTGCTCAGCTTATACCCACAATAAAAAATATGAATCTCGTCGAGCGTCTTGTTATTCTCGAGCAGTGATGCGATCGAAATCGCACTGACCACTGCATAGTTATCGTCACTCTGATACAAGACATTTAAGATTTTCTTTTTGACTCTGGGCATGGCCTGCCTCTCTCCTTTATTCCACCGCTGCTATGTTTTTTACGTAGTTTTCCAGTAATGGCTGATAGCTCTCACTGATGAATCCGGTGTTGTGCAACTTCGACAAATTCATATCACTATACATTGGTCGAGGTGCAAACGGAATCTTGTCTTTACTATACTCTTGTGTTGACACTTTTACAACCCTATCGCGATCGTGCCCCGCATATTCGAATACATCCTCGGCAAGCTCTGCCCATGACTTGATTGGTCCGGAGTTAGACACGTGATACAAACCATACTCTGCCTTGGTGTCTAGCAAGTGCTTGGTAGCACGCGCTATCTCCGACGCAAAGGTTGGCCGACCATATTGATCATCCACAACCTTGGGATTAATGCGCATGTCAGCCAGGCGCTTCATCGTCCGCGGGAAGTTATGCCCATCACCAATCACCCACGAAACACGTAGCACATAATGACGTGGCGCAAGGCTAACTAGTAGATCCCCTGCTGCCTTGACATCACCATAGACCGACAGTGGTGAGAGCGACTCATCCTCACCGTGGTTTTTGTTCGTCCCATCAAAGACATAGTCAGATGAGTAGTGCACCAGTGTAATATCATGCTCCAGTGCTACCTTGACAAGGTTGCGCGGGCCAACAGCATTAACCTGCCACGCTTTGGTACGGCCATCACGCGTTTCGGATCCATCCGCATTGACGAACGCCGCTGCGTTGATAATGACATCCACACCCGACCAATCATACCCAAGCACCTGCTCTTCATCAGCAATGTCGAGCTGCTGGTGACCTAGCGCTGTCGCCTTTGGATATACCTCCTGAAGCGCCCGCCCCACTTGGCCATTACAACCCAATATTACAATCCCCTTGCTCATATACCCTCCTTTGTTTCCGCTATTATAGCACAGTTAGCGTAAGCTTTTTGAAATATATGAAATCGTATGGTCGATGTGAGACAAAAATACACTAGAGAGTCGTTCTAACACTGTTAAAAAATCATATAAATTTCTCAACCACCCGAGTCACTGTAATCAATTTCACCTAGTAATGAGCCAAAGATCTGAATCTCAAAATCTCTTTTTTATTACTAGCTAGAGTTCCACTTTTTTATCACGTCATCAGGTAGGGTGTAAGGTCGATGTTTCAGTTTGTCCAGGGCAAGAAGTCGGTGTCTCGTAGATCCAACCCTTTTAGTACTCCGTTGGAGGGAGTGTGGGGAGGTAGAAATTATCCCACTCCTACTACATAGCCATGGAGCGCAGCTGCCGGCGATAAACCACCGCGAGCAGCACCGCTTGGATAATGCCTGCCACCATAAAGCACAGCACACTGCCCAGCATCGCATAGTGTTGCACCACGCTATATGACACGACTGTGAGTACAATGTTACTCAGCAAAAGTATATAAAACTGCCCCTTAAATTCGCGCAGCACAGTGAGGATATTGATATAAATCGACACCAGCGCATTGGCCACCGCCCCTACCACCATGATGAGCAGCTCGGTGCGATAATCGGTGATGCGCGCATTGAAGACGAGCGTAAGAAGCGGCGCTCCAACCAGCCACGTTGCAATGAGCGTCAGCGCACTAATCCCCAAGACAATAAGGATAATCTTGCTCACCAAAGCATGGAACTCGAGGCGCTTCTGCTGATGATAGAGCTCCGACAACTGCACGATATTAGGCTGGATAATGAAGGTAATGAATAGTGAGAGCAAGGTGATGGGCATGGCCATAATACCAAAATACGCGATCTCGTGCGTGTGGAATGTATCGAGAAAATAGCGCGGAATATTAAGCGAAAACATCGTCAAAAATGTGGTAAGGAACACTGGTGCGCAGCGCCGCATGATCATGCCAACATGACGCAGCTTAGGCACGAGATGATCGATATGGGGCTGGATAGATTCGTACCGCTGTACCTGTTGCCAATCATACAACACAAGCATGAGAGTATTAACCGCCACAATTGCCACCACCCCCCACAGCACACTATGCACAAGCATATCAACGAGCAAAAATGCCACAAAGCCTCCTACCGCCTTGATCGTAAGCGAATAGCCAACGACGTAGAGTCTGTGGTGAATCTGCAGCACACCATAGAGTGCGTCGGCCACTGCCTCCAGCGCCTTGAAGAGTACGAGCGCGATGATGATACTCGACTTCACGACATCATAGTGATTTGCCGCGCAAAACAGCACCGCACCCACCATCATCACGATCGACGTCACGAGCTTAACGGCAAGGTAGCTGCTACTACGAAACTCTTTGCGCACATCCGACACCTGATAGGTGCGCCCACCCCACAAGCCAATCGCCCAAAACACCACCGAGAGCGACAGCGCAAAGGAAAAAACCCCCGAGTCCGCAATGCCATTCAGCCGCGTAATAAGCAGCAGGAGCGCCGGCGAGATGGCGCTTTGCAAAAAAGATCCGATGGAGTTCCAGATATAATTTTTAGATTGCATAATCTTATTTAGTATACCACTGGTTGATTATTTCTCGCGATTTAGACCATAATTTGCTCTGTTGTGATTTGTGCTCTATAATCAGGCGTGTTATGAAGAAATATTGGGCATTATTCGAATCATTTATTGCACGGCCAGAGCGAGTCTTTCTTTCGCTGTGTTTGCTATTTGGCGTGTTGTCGGCGTTTTTCGTGCCGCAGCTGTCGGTGAGTGATGAAAATATGCACTACTTGCGGGCGTATGCGCTGGCAGATGGGCGCTTAGAATCCAAGCGCTGTACCTACCCAGCGGACGTTAATGGCCGGGCATCGTCAGTGTATCATGGCAACATCAGCGCTGATTATTCGCGCCCCATCAACCGCTCAGATCTCAAGACAACAAGCAAATGCAACAGTGCTGTGGGCTACGCACCCATTATGCATGCGCCGCAAACGCTTGGTATTTTTATTGCTAATCTCTTCAATGGGTCGACAGGCCTAACGATTCTCTTTGGGCGGATTGCAAACTTGCTGTTCTACGCGCTGAGTGTATTTTTCATTATCAAGTGGGTGCGCATTGGTAAGTGGGTCTTTGCAGTAGTGGGGCTGCTACCACTGATGGTTCATCTCGCTGCTTCGCTCTCGAGTGATGTCATGACGAATGTGGCGATATTCCTCATTACCGCCCTGACTCTCAATCTCTACACCCAAGAAACACCCATCCGCCGCAAGCAAGTTGCTGGCCTCTTAGCTATAGCGGCACTGCTAGCACTGACCAAGGCGGTTAATGGTTTGCTGCTCTTTCCACTGCTGTTTTTGCCAAAGCGACTCTTCATCCCAAACACCAAGCTACCCAAGCTACCATCACTTTTCAAGAAGCTCCCCTTCAACCTGCACAAGTGGGCGCTGATCGCGGGCGCTGGCATCGTGTCGCTGGCGGCACTGCTCATCTGGCAAAAGATCTATGATGGTGCGCTCCTTTCATCTGGTGCAGCCGATAATCCACTGCATCATAATCCACTCGGGTTTATCCGTATCCTCTTTAATACCTACATCAATCCAAACATTGGCTACACCGACATCGTGGTACGTGGTAGTGTGGGCGACTTCTCAAGCTTCAAATATCACCTGCCGCTCTTTGTTTTGATCCCACTCTTTCTACTGGTCTTTCTTGCACTCATCAAGCGCGATAAGGCTGAGGAGCAAGCGCTCGCACCAGCTGCTGGTCGATTAGCCGCGGCCAACCTCACCACTATTGCCGTCTTTATCGCGGCGGTTTCATACGCGATGTACACCGCCTGGGCGCTACTACCAATTCGCTTTGGTGCTGGTGCATACTACGCCGATGGAGTGCAGGGGCGTTACTTTACGGCACTACTCGTGCTCCTCATCCCCTGTGGGGTGTGGCTACGCAAGTATATTTGGTTCCATACTGCCTCGGCTAAGGTGTTTCACGCCCTTATATTCTTCGGCTGCGGGGCAATTTTGCTGTACTATACCTTTGGCACCTACTGGGCTTACCACGCGCCGATACCGGTACCACCGGTGGCATAAGAGAAAATTTCGGTGCTAGCATTAGGGGGTTGATGTTTATAGAGAAGCAGTACTCTTTGTGGTGTCTTGAATGAGAGGGTGATACAAACAGAGCGATACGAGAATTGGTAAGGTTCTGATATGCCATTGAGAAGATAGGATTATATAAGGATTTTTTGATATTCTATCTTCCACCTTCCCCTTTCATGACGCTTATGCTATAGTGACATGGAACACTAATAGCACAAGCATTATGAAATTATTACGTACTCTATCCAAAAAACGTCTCACGCTCATCATTAGTATTGGCATTGCGCTCATCACCGCCGGCAGCTATGGTGCCTATATCGCAACGCGCCCCGCCTCGCTACCACCCCTGTCAGACGAGCCAACGCCAGCCCAAAAACAAACACAGCACAAGACCGATGCCGCCACGAAAGAATCATTTTTAGACAGCAACACAAACCACGACACGAACACTACCAAAGACACCTCACAGCAGCGCACCACCCAGGCTCAGCCCGCGCCAGTCCCAACCTCAGCGAAGCATATTGAGCTCTCTGCTGAGCAGTCAGGCGAAACGGTTGTTGTGACTACTAAGCTAAGAGAACAAGGCTTTTCCTCTGGTCAGTGCGTGCTGACGATCACTAGTAGCGAGCAGCGCTCCGAGCAGCACGCTGCCATCATCTACCAACCAGAATATTCCACCTGTGCTGGTTTCTCTGTGCCCGCCCGATCATTGCCCAAAGGTACGTGGCATATCTCTCTCGCTGTCACGCCGCTTGGTGGCAAGACACTCACGAAGACACTTGATACGGAGATTCGCTAGATGATGGCTCAATCATACTCCACCGCTCGTCTCTTCTCGACATATTGGCGATATATCCTTGCTGGTGTTTTATGTGTGAGTTTATTTGCTGCGACTATCCTCTCCCGCCCAGCCCAGGCAGTGACGGCGGCTGATTGGCGGGCGGGCAATATCGTTGATGACTTACTCTTTACTAATAGCGACGATATGTCAGTGGCAGATATTCAGGCGTTTCTCAATAGCCTCAACCCACAATGCGACACCTATGGCCGGCAGCCTGCTGCCGAACACGGCCGGCGCGATATCAGCCGAGCACAGTATGCCGCCGCTCGAGGTTGGCACGGGCCACCATATGTCTGCCTCAAGGACTATTATGAAGTGCCTAAATACACACCGGGCAATTACATCCCCGCCAATAACTTCGGTGGAACGATCCCCGCTGGGGCGGTTAGTGCCGCGCAGATTATCTATGATGCTGCCAAGCAGAATAATCTCAATCCCAAAGTCCTGCTAGTAAAGATCGCCACCGAGTCGGCTGGCCCGCTCACCTCCGACACTTGGCCACTCCAAAACCAATACACCTATGCCATGGGTTCACACTGCCCCGATAGTGGCCCGGGTGGCAGTGCCAATTGCGATCGCAACTATGCTGGCTTCTCGATGCAAGTTGCCTCAGGAGCGCAGCTCATCCGCTGGTATCTGGATAGTATGCAGCAGCCTTGGTGGTCGTACAAAAAGCCGTTTGCGACCAATCGTATCCTATGGAATGTGGTGCAGCGAGGCTGCGGCGCTGGCGATGTGTATATCGAGAGCAAGGCCACAGCGGCACTCTACACCTACACACCCTACCAGCCTAATCAAGCAGCCCTGGCCAATATGTATGGCTTAGGCGATCATTGCAGCGCCTATGGCAACCGCAACTTTTGGCGCGTGTGGAATGACTGGTTTGGCTCGACCCAGCATAGCCGGCCACTCATCAGTTTCCGATCGCATAGCAGCTACATCGGCTGGACAGGGGTCATTCATAACCGTGGCATTACAGGCGTCACTGGCCAAAGCAAGGCAATGCAAGCTCTCACGATCGATGGTGAGGTAAGTTATACCTCATACAGCAACGAGCGCGGTTGGCAGCCCACTGTGCAGGGCAGTATGCAATCGGGCACAACGGGGCTTGACCGGCCAATCACCGCCGTTAAGATCCAGCCAACTGGTACTCTCGCCCAGGCGTACGACATATACTATCGCGCCCACGTGAGCTACATTGGCTGGATGGGTTGGGCTAAGAATGGTGAAGTGGCTGGTGCAACTGGCGGAGCTAACAATGCTATCGAAGCGATCGAAATAAAGCTTGTACGCAAAGGAACGCCTGCGCCTGAGTCATCTGGAGTAGCATATAAAAATATTGCGGCGCATGGCGACCCATCACCCCTCAAGCTCTCACTCAGCTCACATGTCGGTATGGTTGGCTGGCAGCCAGAAGTACGCGATGAGATGATGAGCGGTACCACTGGCCAAAGCCGCCGCATCGAAGCCATCAAAGCATCGCTCCACAATACAACAGGCCTGCCAGGCAGCATCCAATATTCATCACATATCAGCTACGTCGGCTGGCAAGATTGGAAGCAAGCGGGCGACGTATCCGGCACCACAGGGCAGTTCCGCTCCATCGAGGCAGTCCGCTTCTTGCTCACTGGCAAACTTGCCACTAGATACGACATCTGGTACCGAGGTTACTCGCAATACGTCGGCTGGATGGGCTGGGCCAAGAATGGTCAACCAGCTGGTTCGACCGGTGCCTACAGACAGCTCGAAGCACTAGAGGTGCGCCTTGTGCCAAAGCATACACTCAGCTTGCCCGGTGGTGCCTTTTATAACCCAACCAATACTGCTGTGCCCGATCTCTACCAACTGAGCTACGCTGCCCACGTAGGTTACATCGGCTGGATGCCCGATGTGTCACACCCCATTATGGCTGGCACCACTGGCAAATCACGCTACCTCGAGGCAATCCGCCTTGGCAAAGCCGTATCGCTGCGCGATGGTTCGCCCATTACCATCCAGTGCGACGCAAAAGCGGCTGGTCAGTGGCTTCCATCGGCCACCCTCTCGTCGTCGTCGCAGTCTTGTGGCACGACTGGCCAGCGCAAAGCGCTCGAAGCCCTCAAGCTTAACCTCAGTCCCGCCGACGCCACTCGCTACGATATTTATTACAACACTCACCTCTCCTGGGTAGGCTGGCAGGGCTGGAAAAAGAATGGCGAAGTAGCTGGCGACCGGCACAGCTCACATGTCGAAGCAGTGATGATTAAGCTCGTCGAGAAGAGTGAGTGATTATAAGACCCACTCTAGCTAGCTCGTCGTAATGTCATACTCTTTACACGTCATTTCGTACCGCCGCAAAAATTTTCTTGCAGACTCTGGATACACATTTGCCACAGGATCGCCCGGATCAATTGGCCCTACTGTATAAAAGGGGTCGCCTGATTTCCAATGCCGTTCTTTCCACCAGGATTTTATTGCTTTGCCTAGTGCTCTGCAAGAAAATTTTTGGGGTGAAACTGTTGTTGGAGTCTCTTCTATCATCTCACCATTTGCTGGTAGGGTATGCTCCGCTTGGCTCTAGCCCTCTTGATAGGGTTCATATGTTTGGTTTGGTTTGGTTTGGTTTGGTTAGCTTCTCTCTCATAGTACCTCCTATTTTATACCACAATATCACTATAATAAAATAATGCTGGGCTATTCGTAAATCGCTGCCACTTTCTCCTCAATATTCTTCCACTGGTAGTCGTTGGCTGTTTGGCGGCCACCAGCGATGAGTTTGTCACGCAGTGCTTTGTCTGCCACCAGGCGCTCCACCGCCGCGACACCAGCCGCGATATCACCCTGTTGGTAGAGGAGGCAGTTCTCGCCATCCTTGAGGTATTCGACATTGCCGCCATTGGGCACCACTACTGCAAGGCCACCGGTTGCCATCATCTCAAGTGGTGGGTAGGAGAAGCTCTCAAGGATGCTTGTTTTGATGAGAATGTCACAGCTGGCGTATACTTCGCCGACCTTCTCAGGTGCAATGCGATTGTAGAATGTATCGACGCGGTACCAGTCCTTAGGCTCTTTGCGGTACGATAGGTATGAAACCTCATACTTCGCAGGGTCGAGCTGGTTGATGATGCGGAAGGCTTCGTCGGTGTTTTTATACTCGCTCTTACTATCGCCCTCGACGAGGATTTTTATCTTGCGACCACTGTCAAAATCGCGCTCGCGGTATGGATAATACTCGATATCGATGCCGTTCGAGACATACTTCGCATCCTTACCAAACATATCTTTGAGCCACTTCTGGCACCAGAGCGACATTGTTACATAGCGCACGCCCGACTGGTCGCAGTACGATGCGTTCGCCGCGAAGCGTGGCCCACCCGTGCCGGGAATATAAAAATCAGTCTCGAAGTTTTGGACGAAGTAGAGCCGGTTGCGTACATTGGGGTGCTTTTTGATAATCTCCACCGTTGACCACAGCGTCGCCACTTGCGTATCGAAGAAGGCCTCTATCTTCGTCTTGTGTGCTGTAATAACATTGAAGCCTGGCAATTCAGAGCGGTATTGGTAGGTCTTTTTGGCTTGCTTAAGGGCATGCTTACTTACTGAATCGATCAGCGTTACATCCCAGCCCGCCTTGCGGAGAATGTCAGCGTGTTTGACGGCAACGATCACTCCACCCGAGATATCTGTCGAAGGCAAAACAAAGCCAATATTGCGCGCCAAGCGCTTCCGTATAAACGATGCAAGCGTGTAGCCAGTGTAGACTGTCGAATAATCATTGGTGGCAATCTTGTGTGCATTCTCGCCCAGCTGAGTGCGCAGTGCTTTGTCGGTAATGAGGCGATCGAGTGCTGCGTACCAATCGTTATCTGCACCAACCAAGAGGCCTGTCTCACCATCCTTGACCTGTTCGGCAAAGGCCCCCACCTGGCTCGCCACCGTTGGCACCTTGACGAGGCCAGCCTCAAGCCATTTATTCTCAGACTTCGCACGGTTAAAGATCGTATCGACTAGTGGTGCAAGGATGATATCGCAATCCACCATCACTGCGGGCAGCTCCCGCCAATCAACAAAGCCCGACGTCATCACCCGCTCCTTATACGGCTCAAGTGCAGCCGGCACATCGAGAATACCAGCAATCTTGAGGTGGAGCTGTGGATATGCATCGAACAGCCGAATCAAATCTGGGATGACTAGCTCAAAGTCCTCATTGTGCGTAATACTCCCACTAAAGTACCCAATGATGATTTTGTCTGCATCTTTGGCGATCTTCCCCTCAGCCAGGTCTTCAAGTGCCATGTTAGACGTCTTGATCATCTCATCAGAGGCGGCATTACGGTTGATGAGTACATCGCCAGTGGTGTATTTTTGCAGCTCATCGCGCAGTTGCGTTGTAGTTGTCACAACGTGATCACAAAGCTTAAGTGTCTCACGCATACGGTTCACTCCATCGTCATAGAGCTGCTTATCGGCTTGGTTCATCTGCTGGACGTACTTAATGCCGTCGGTATACGTTTGATCGATAACAAGATCGTCAATATCAAAAAAGCAGGTCTTGTTGAAGAACTTTGCTTGCTTAATAAATTCCCGCACCGTCTCTGTCACTGGGCAACGAAAGAATACGAAGCCACGATAATATTTGAGGTCATCCAGCGAGAGTCGATCATAAAACACACTCTCCACCGTTAGCCCCTGCGACATCAACTGCTCCATTTGGTGTGCCACGCGGTAGCGCTCGGGGTGCGGCAGGGTGCAACCATTGATAAAGAGGATGTCTTTGTAATACTTCTGCTTGCGCTCGGGGAATTTACGATAATAGGCATACTTCGTGGCGCGCTTGCCAAAGCCGATCATTCCATCGTCTTTGATAATCTTCATGCTTTTCTTGGCGGCTTTGTGTACTTTACCGATCATACGTCCTCCTCTGGCGTTACGTGCGGGTTATATAGTGTGTTGTATCCTTTACCACAGAGTGCAGCAGTTATCTGAGCACTGGTGAGCGGTGTATCTGGCGCAAGAGCAGCAAGTTTGGTACGCGCCACCACCACTGTTGGTGCGTCGATAGTACCAATATTATAGCGGGCTGTCAAGTAGATATGTTTGGTAAATGAGCGCCGACTGAGCTGCTGGAGCAGACCTACCACCGATGGTTGTAAAATCGACGACAAATTTGCAATCACCTGCTGCTCATCGGCAATCCGTGGCGTCACCGCACCGATCATTGGGCGAGCGGCATCGGCAGCGAGGTGCTGCAGCGTGGCAGTGGGCAGTGCATTATGCTGCGTCAGGCATATCATCTCAGCAGTGGTTGCCTCAAGCAGCTGACCAACAGTGGTCGACTCATTGAACGGCGCGGTGTGAATGCTGTATGATTGACCCAAGACATAGCTCATCTGCCACTGAGCGCCATACTGCGGGTCACGCTCCACCTGGGTCTGCACCCGGCGAGCAGCGCTGTCTGCCTCGAGGGCGCGGCGCTGCGCATCGATAACGTAAGGTTTGGCATCAAGGTCTTTCGCTGTAGAGGCTTGGTGAACACGCCAATAGTAGAGGATCTGCGGCACATGAGCAATCTGCTCGGGCTGCAAAGCCCGCGTCAGGCGCAAGAACAGCTCCCAATCCTGCGTGCCATTATACGACCCATCTTCACCGCCGACCTCTGTGAGTAACTGACGTGACATGACGGCAAAGTGCGTAATGTAATTCACCGCGCGCAAAAAATCTTCGTTCCAGTCGGGCTTGAAAAACGGCTGATAGGGCCGGCCGTGCTCGTCCATCTTCGTCTCATCGGTGTAGACGAACTGCGCGCCAGTACGGTCGATTGCGGCCGCAACCCACAGAAGTGCATCAGGGTGGAGAGTGTCATCATGATCAAGCAGCGCAATGTACTCGCCCGTAGCCTGTGCGATACCATAGTTGGTTGCACCGGCAATGTGGCGGTTTTTGTCCAAAAAGAATGGCTTGAGCTGCGGTGTGTCCTCGGCTAGGTCACGAATCGCCTGACGGGTAGTCTCGTTGGTCGAGGCATCGTCAACGATGATAAGCTCCCAGTGCGGGTACGACTGCTCCGCCACCGACTGCACCATCTCTCGCAGGAACGGAATTGGCGTATTATACGTTGGTACGATGATGGAGATACGCGGCTGCTCAGTAAGCGAGGCAAGCGTTGGTGGCTGCTCGGTGTGCTGACGCTGCCATACATCGTAGATGCGGCGCTGGCGATTATCGAGATGGGCTCGATACGGCGCCAAGAGACAACGTACCGCGCGGTGGAGATGGCGATTGGCTTTGATAAGGTGCGTCAAACGATGTAATATATACGACATTTCTCCCTATTTCCAGGTATGCTTGAGCTTGGTAACACCACCCCACCGGCCATGATCATAATCACGTTGCACCGAGAAGTGCGGCCCCTCCTCAGTAAAGGCAATCGTCTTCGTGTCGTCCGCCCCCATCAAGCCAGCCTTGATGAAGTAACTCCCCTCGTTGAGGTTGAGCTGCACCGTGTAGACCGCGCGATTCTTGCCAGCAATCTTCACTTTTTCTTGATAGGTGTTCGGGCCATAGACATACTCACCATTCTCGCGGAAGATTGCGACACCAACGTGCTTGACCCCTGTTTGCTGCCACTCTAACTCCACCGTCATAGTTTCGTTATACTCATACACCGTCTGTTCGTTACCATCACTGCCGCGCAGTGTAATATCAAAGTCATCTGATATTTGCTCGTCTAGCCCTTCCGACTCGTTGTAACTCTTGATGTTGCTCCGGCTATAGGCGGCGGCAATGCGGTATGGCTTGCCGATCATCTTCACCTTCCCATCCTCGATAAACACTGCCTTGTTGCAAAAGCGCTCTACCGCCGACATATCGTGCGTGACGAGGATAACAGTGCGCTTTTCGCGCTTAAGCTTATCGAAATAAGCGTAGCATTTCTTTTGGAAGGCTTCATCTCCTACCGCCAAGACTTCGTCTAGCAGCAAGATATCGGCATGGGCACGGATGGCAATGGAGAAAGCCAGGCGCACCTGCATCCCACTAGAATAATTCTTGAGCCGCTCCTCCATAAAGTCGCCCAACTCGGCAAAGTCGACAATTTTATCATACATTGCCTCCATCTCGTCGTGGCTAAAGCCGAGCAATGCACCGTTGAGAAAGACATTTTCGCGGCCAGTGAGCTCTGGGTTAAAGCCAACGCCCAGCTCAATAAACGGCACCAGCGAGCCACCCACCTCGACACTTCCGCTATTGGGGGTGTAGATACCAGCGATTGTCTTGAGTAGCGTACTCTTACCTGAGCCATTGCGCCCAACAATACCAAAGAAGTCTCCCTCGTTAATGGTAAAATCGATATCTTTAAGCGGAGTAAAGACCCGATACCCTTTGCGCCCCTTGAGGAGGTTAATGAGCTTTTGCTTGATGCCCGAACTTGCCTCCAGCGGGATCTTGAAGGACTTCGTGAGGTTATTGATAACAACGATTGGTTGCGCCATCTAGATACTCTCCGCAAAATACTGTTGGTTGCGCCGGAAATAAAACACCGCCAACAGAATGATAATGATAATCGAAATAAATGGAGTGAGCACCCACGGGAAAGAAACAAGATCGTAGAGCTGGATAGTCTGGGGTGTTACGAGCACTTGGCGGACGTCTTGGATAATCTGGGCTGCTGGGTTGAGCATGAGATATGGCGCAGCAGCTGGCATGCGCTCCACTACCATCTGCAGAGGATAAATAACCGGTGTAGCATAGAAGGCAGCCTGCATAAAGATCTCCCATAGGTAGCCAATATCGCGGTATTTCACATTGATCGTCGCAAGGAAAAACGCCACCGCTAGGGAGAGTACATAGAGTTCGAGGATGAGTGGAATAACCAACAATCCCTCAAGCGACCACTGTACGCCATTAACCAAACAAAAACCAAGAATCACCACCATATTGATAGCGAGGTTAATAAAGGCCGAGATCGTACCTGAGATAACGATAATGTACTTGGGAAAGTTGATCTTGCGGATCAGGTCGCCGCGCGAGACGATCGACTGCAGTCCCTGCACCGTCGCCTCACTAAAAAAGTTCCACAGCACGATCCCTACTAACAGATAGACAGGATAGTGCTCGACTTGCTTACCAAGGCCGAGGAATTTATCAAACACAATATACAAAATAATAAACAAAAATATCGGTTTGAGGATTGACCACAAATACCCCAGCACCGAGCCCTGGTAGCGTAGCTTGAAGTCCGTTACGACCAACTCGCGCAGCAAGATGCGGTTTTTTCGTTGCAAAAGATTTGTTACTTTCATAGTTTCTCTGGCCATTATATAATATGACCGTGGTAAAAAACAATCTTGCAATCATAGTTCTTAACTGGAACGGCGCCGATGATGCCCTAGAATGCATCGATTCGTTGGCGCAGCAGACGCTAGTGCCGACCATTATCGTGGTCGATAACGACTCACACGATGACTCGGTGACACGCTTCCGCTCATATCAAGCTAAGCACCCTGCGCTTAGTCTCGTCATCATTGAGAATCAGCGCAACCTCGGCTTCGCCGGTGGTATTAACACAGGCCTGCGCTACGCACAGAAACAGCAATTTCGCTTTGTTGGCGTGCTTAACCCCGACGCAGTTGCTAACACACACTGGTGCCAAGCCTTGGTGGACGAGCTACGAGCCCATCCGCATTGTGGTATTGCCACTGGGCTACTCGCTCGTCGCGATGGAACGACCATCGATAGCTCGGGCGACTTCTACACCACCTGGGGTTTGCCTGGCCCGCGCCACCGCGATGAGCCAATTAGCCATGCGCCAACAGAGGCCGGAGCAGTGTTTGGTGCAACGGGTGGTGGAGCAGTGTATCGCACGGCACTGTTCGACACTGTTGATCTTTTTGACGAAGCATTCTTCATGTACTACGAAGACGTCGACCTCAGTTTTCGCACGCAGCTAGCAGGCTGGACGGTGCGCTTCACACCGCACGCCGTTGCATACCACAAGGTTGGTGCCAGTAGCAGCAAAGTCCCAGGGCTCGCGGTATACAATACCTTTAAGAACTTGCCGCTTATTTTTATCAAGAATGTGCCAGGACGGCTGTTTTGGTCGATTGGGGCGCGCTTTTGCCTCACCTATTGGCTGATATTCTTGAGTGCACTGCGCCATGGCAATGGTTGGCCAGCACTACGTGGTATGCTCGCTTCTGTTATTCACCAGCCAGCGGCCTATCGCCAGCGCTTTACTATCCAGCGGCAGCGCAAGGTATCAGTCGATTATATCCGTAGTATTATCCACAACGGCCCACTACCCAACCAGACAGGTCTACTCAAATTCCGGAAGTTTTTTACCGGCAAATAACTCAGTTTAGTTGTTCTACCGCAAAACGAACCAGGCGAAATCTCAAAATACTTGCTGATTACTCCTCTCTTCTTCAGTAATACTCTATTTTCTAGTTAACAAGAGGATAAGACTAGCGCCAAAGAGGTGAATTGTAAAAACCAGCTTTCGCATGGTAATTATGCCGAAAATGTTCCGACCAGATCCTATATTAGTGTTTCCCTGTCTGCTGAGTGGCCAGCCTCCAGATATTTTCTTGCATAATTATACTACGAAGGTAGCGTTTCGCACTCTATCAATATGTAATTAGCCTGCGTCATCTCACCCCTGTTACGCACGCAATCATTTTGCATATTCGCCATCTATGCGTACAATAATACCTATGCGTCTTCTTGAATACCAAGCCAAGCGATGCTTGGCCGAGGCTGGTGTGGCAGTACCGCAGAGTACCGTTGTAGAATCTGCAACGGTAGCGCCCATTGCCCCTATCGTCCTCAAATCACAAGTTCCGATCGGTGGCCGCGGCAAGGCAGGTGGTGTGGTGATTGTCCGCGAGCAATCCGCTGTTGTGCCAACCATTCAGCGTCTCTTTGCTCTCGATATCGGTGGCTACACCCCCACGAAGCTTCTTGCTGAGGAAGTTCTCTCCATCGCCCGCGAGTGTTACATTTCGCTCACCATCAACCGTGAGCACTCATCCATCGAGCTGCTCGCCCACACCAGCGGTGGCATTGATGTGGAAGAACACGAGAGCGCAGCGTTCTTTCGCCAGGCCATTACGCCGCAAACAGTTCATACTGTAGCCGAAGCACTAGCGGAGTATCTGTCGCTACCAGAGCAAGCCTTTGCGCTTGAGGATCTGGTGGCGAATTGTTTGCGTTGTTTTATTGACAACGATTGTCTATTACTCGAAATTAACCCACTCGTTGTGACGACAGATGGCCAGCTCATCGCTGGTGATGCCAAGATGACGATTGACGATGCGGCGCTGTTTCGCCACCCGCAGTGGCACGAAGCAGCCCTAGAGGATCATAATTTCGTCACGCTTGACCATAACGGGACGGTTGCGACGATTGCCAACGGTGCAGGCCTGGCGATGGCCACCGTCGATGCGGTGACTGCCCGCGGTGTGCAGCCAGCTAATTTTCTTGACATTGGTGGCACGGCAACCCCAGAGAAGATCCTGGCTAGTTTTAAGCAGATTGCCCGTTTCCCTGCCGTGGCGCTCATCATTATTAATATCTTTGGTGGTATTGTGCGCTGCGATGATGTAGCGGCAGCCATCATCAGTGCCAAGCAGCAGCTACCTGACCTCCCGCCACTGGCCGTCCGCCTGACGGGCAACCGCGAAGCCGAGGCTAAGGCACTGCTCGCCCGCGAACACATCCCACTCTATGACAATCTCTCCCACATCCTGGAGGAGGCTGTATGATGACCCCTGATATCTTTCGCGGCAAGCATGTTATCGTCCAGGGCATAACGGGCAAAAATGGCTCATTTCATACCGAGCGTATGCTAGCGAGTGGCACACATATCGTTGGTGGCACGTCACCCAACCAATCAGTCGCAAAGGTGCACGGCGTGCCTGTCTTCCGGACGATTCGCGAAATTCAGGCGCAGCAGCCTATCGATATTTCCGTCATTTTTGTACCAGCAGCCTATGCCAAAGCAGCAATTATGGAAGCAATTGATGCAGAGGTGCCACTCATTATTTGCATCACCGAGGGCGTGCCTGTCCACGATATGTTGCGTATAAAACAACGCCTGGCAACCAGTTCTTCGGTTTTGATTGGCCCCAACTGCCCTGGCATTCTCATCCCCGGCGTGCATAACCTTGGCATCATCCCTGCCGCGCTTGCCACGCCGGGCCACACTGCCATCGTCAGCCGCAGTGGCACCCTCACCTACGAAGCAATGAGCCTCCTCACCCA
>CALIXX010000003.1 GCA_938046115.1 uncultured Candidatus Saccharibacteria bacterium
CAGATGTTGAACAACGCTCACCCACCAGGGTGGGCGTTGTTCGTGTTGTGGGGCTTGTGGCTGTGCGCTGGTCACTAGGACGCCGATCATGCATTTTCATGACAGATCCCACACAATCATCAATAATGTCATTGTCACTACCGCTCCAGTAAAATAGTTTAGCCATAAGAATCGTCGCCAGCCGGTTCGCGCCTCCGCCGAACGTTCATCACAAATGTGCACAAAGGGCAGCAGGTTGATCATGTACAAGCCGCCCGCAACCGACACTGGCCATGCCGCCACACCTAGGCACGCTACCAACCCAATCGCCGCGACATAAAGCAGCATCGCTAGCCAGACTGTGACCCGCGCACCGAACACCGTAGCAATGGAGCGAATCTTGGCTTCCCGGTCTGGAACAATATCTTGCACTGCACCGAACGCCTGGCTAGCCATACCCCAGCAAAAGAACGCAACAGCTGCTAGCCATCCCGCCTGCGTCGCACCAACCAACGAGTATGCGTAGAGTAGCGGACCGACAAAATGCAGGCTCGAGGTCACCGAATCCAGCAGCGGCACTTCCTTAAATCGCAGCCCTGTGGCGCTATAAGCCACTACGAAAAACAACACCGCCGTGAGCACCAACCGACTTTGCCAGTTACCTGTGAGCATCAATGTCAGCACAAATGGAAGGCATGATAGTACCGCCGACCGCACGATTAACGGATGGAACTGTCGCGGCGTCACCGCCCCTTCGACACCACCCTTACGAGGATTGCGCATGTCTGATTCATAATCGCACACATCATTAATTCCATACATCAAAAGATTGTACGGAATGAGAAAAAATAATGTACCAATAATAAGCCGCATATCAATCGCCCCGCCCATCACCAGATAGCCCGCCACAAACGGATAGGCCGTATTCACCCACGACAGCGGTCGCGAAGTCATGTATAACAATTTAAGCTTTTCTTTCACGATCCACTCCCTTCCAAATCGCTGGCACAGCCAACCCCGCCAAGAGTGCATAAAACAAATCTTCAATCGGCGCTAGCCCCACATGTATGCCCAAAATTTTATCCGCAGGATAGGTAAACATGCCCAGGTAAATCAGCAGTGAATCAAACACAATCGTCGTCACCAGCAGTACCGCTAGCGTCGCCCACACCACACGGCCAAATGTCAATAATTTCCGCCATGCCAGCACACCCAGTACTACCACCAGAAAGATTAGATTAAGCATTAGATATGTCGCCATCGCTTCACTCCCGCTCGGTAAACCACCAGGCTAAAATAGCTCAAAAACAGCAGAAAGAGTAGCTCTTCTAGTGGAAACTCTGGGAAAAGGTAGATACCCGACATGTACGGGGAATGGCCGCTATAAAAAAATGCCGAGCGAGATGCCACAAATATCCCACACAATGAACACGCCGGTCATAATTAGCACGGTCAGTACTGCACGGCGAGCATCATGCCAGTAAGCCAGCCTATACCGCCAGTCTAGCACTGCCATCCCGGCAAAACTAAAAATGATTCCCGCTAGATACAGCCAGTTCATATATCCTCTTTGGTAAGAGGCCCGCTGCGGCGGTTCCCCACAATGCGCTTATAGGTCAGCTGCGCACTAATCAGGCACATCGGCAGGCCAATCCCAGGTAGTGTCCCTGCACCCACATAATACAGATTCGGTACTTTTTTGCTGCGATTACGCGTGCGAAACATGACACTCTGACGAAGCACGTGCGATTCACCACCAAAAGCGTTGTATTGCCAGGCATTAAATTGCTCGCCAAACTGCTCTGGACCATAGATGAGCTGGGAGACAACGCGCTTGGGTAAGTCTGATTCACCAGTCATCTCGGTAAGAATCTTGATGATCTTCTTCACGCACGCCGCTTCTTGCTGTGGCGTCAGCGTCACGCCCGCTGGTAGTGGCAATAGCACAAACAGATTCTCATGCCCCGGCGGCGCCAAGCTAGGATCGGTTTTGGATGGGTTGCAGACGTAGAGTGAGGCATGCTCTGGCACGGTACCAGTTTCATAAATCGCCGCAAAGTTTTCCCGCCAATTTTTCACAAAGTAGAGATTATGATGTTGTAAATTCGACAATCCCCCTTTGACACCCAGCGAAACCAGCAACGCGCCTGGCCCCGGCTGGCGTTTTTGCCAATACTTTTCGGGGTAGCTTCGAGCAGTTGTTGGCAATAATTTGGTTTCAGTATGATGAATATCAGCTGCTGAAATTACCAAGTCAGCCGCAATGTGTTCGCCGTTCATCAGTTCAATACCCGTGGCCTGATGACCATCCAGCACAATCTGCTTTACCGGCGAATTATAATGATATTTCACACCCAAACTTTTTCCCAACCGCTCCATACTGTTCGCCAATTCCAGCATGCCACGCCGCGGATAATACACCCCGCTACGAAAATCGAGATGACTCATCAGACTGTAGACGGCCGGAGCTTGAAACGGGCTGGAACCTAAAAATACCATATGATATTCCAGCAATTGCTTAAGCCGAAGATCCCGAAACCAGCGGCTCACATGAGCGTCCAGTGTCCGCCACACTAGCGGCAACATGGTCGGTAACTGGCGCAGAAGCGGCCACTGTAACACATCACCAACCCGCGTGAAATTATTATACAGCGCGTGCTTCACCGCCACCTCATACACCTGACTGCTACGCGTGACATAGCGCTGTAGTTTTTCACCTGCACCGGGTTCAATTGCCTCAAATATTGCCATATCTTTATCAACATCACCCTGAATAATCAGTGGCTCATAGCCTTCACTCCACACCTTGTAGCCAGGCGAAAATCGCACCAAGTCGAGTTCTTGCTCAGCCGATCGATCAAACAATTGATAGTACTGCTCAAAAATCTCTGGCATCAAATACCAAGATGGGCCAAGGTCAAAAGTGAATCCGTCTTGCTTGACCACTTGAATCCGCCCACCGGCTGACGGGTTCTTCTCGTACACCGCTACCTCGTACCCTGCTTTCGCCAGCAAATTTGCCAGCGCCAGCCCGCCATACCCCGCACCGATAATCACCGCTTTCTTTTTCATAATCCCACCGCTCCTCGCGCGAATAGTAAAGATTTTACACTGTTCGGCACCCGAATGCGCCGCGCTTTAAGATCGGCAGCTGATGCATTCTGCAGCCGCTGAAACAGTGCTTCATAATATAGTACACTGGTATGCACTGCTCGGCGGGCAGTTGACGGAAGTTGCTGCACACTCGCCTTGGCTACGGCAAAATCCGCCGCAATATCCGCTTCGATGGTCCGCTTGCTGGCATCACTAAACGACGGGTAGTCAACGTCTGGAAAATACACCCGCCCCAAAACTTCGTGATCTGCCTTCATGTCACGCAAAAAATTCACTTTTTGGTAGGCCGCACCCAAATGGCTGGCACCATCACACAGCTGTTCATACTGAGCCGCATCGCCTTCAACGAACACCTTGAGACACATCAAACCCACCACTTCCGCCGAGCCGTAAATATAGCGTCGGTATGCCGCTTCATTATATTCCATGGCCGTAATATCCATCCGCATACTCGCAAAAAATGGGGAAATTAGCTCTCGCTCGATACCGTACTTTTGGGCCGTGAGAGCAAAAGCATGAACGATTGGATTGGTCGAATAGCCCTGCTTGCACGCCTGGTAAACCACTGCTTCAAAGTTGTCGAGCTGAGCCATCGCATCATCGCCGCGGTACGTATCGACAATTTCATCCGCTAGCCGCACCATGCCATAGACTGCGTAAATATGCGGACGAATGCGTGACGCGAACAGCCGGCTGCTCAGCGAAAACGAGGTCGAATATCGCCGCGTTAATCGCTCTGCCAGCTCGTAGCTTACTTGCCAATATAGTTCCATCAGTAACGCCTTCCTTGCAGATGATCGACAAATTGCTCTAACTCGTCGCGCCGAAAACCATGTTGTAGCTTGGCGAGTGTAGCCCGCGCCTGAGCAAAATACTGCTGTGCGGTAGCTTCGGTTTTTTGGCGCGCACCGGACGAGTCAATATCCTGCTTTAATTGGCGAAGCGCTTGGCCCGGTGCATCACGCACGCCGAACCACTCAGCGAAGCGAGTCGCCTGCTCGTCACTCATCATAGCTTGATGTTCGGCGATCAGCACTGTTCGCTTACCTTCGCGTAAGTCTGTATCAGCAGGTTTGCCTGTCGTCGCCTCATCGCCAAACATTCCAATCAAATCATCCTGCAGCTGAAAAGCAATACCGCATTGCGCGCCGAATTTCTGTAGAATTCCCCGTGTCGTTTCATCAACCTCAGCGCACAATGCACCAGATACAAGCGGGCCCACAAGGCTGTAGCTAGCTGTTTTGTAGCGGTAAATAGTCATCGGATCAAACTTTTCAGTCATGATAAAACCCGCTTCAACGTCAATCAATTCGCCACCAATGACCTCAAACACCGACCGGCTCAATCGCTCCGATAACTGGCGAATTACTGATGATGAAAACGGCGTTGACTGCACCAAGTGGTACGCCTCAGATAGCAGCGCATCACCCGCAAGTAGCGCCACACTATTGGCATAATGGGTACTCTGCTGCGCCGGCAATAGCGATGCATAGTCAGTTTCGTACGCGCCGTTGACGGTAGCTTGGCTGTGTCGCACCGTGTCTTGATCAATAATATCATCGTGCACCAGCATGGCCACATGCAGTAATTCCTGCGCCGCCGCAACTGGCACGATCGCTTTATCCAATTCGCCATCCCCCACCACTGTCAAATACGGGCGCATCCGTTTGCCGCCTGCCTGGTAAATGCGCGCGATCTCCCGCCATAACCGCTCGTAGCGCGGATGCACCACCGTGGCTTGCGCCACCCGGTCGTTAATGAGGTCCATGATATACGCATCAACTGCCTGCTTAGTCACCGACATTAGCGAGTTGACTTCCATAAGACTCATTATACTACAGAATTAATCAGAAGTTCTGTTGTAGGGGGTACGTGACGCAGCGTGTCGATATTACCTACGACTCAGGCAACACAATGCATTATTTGGGCTCTCATGCTGACCCCGATGGGACAGTAATTGGACGCATCCACCCCACACCTGACCAAGGAACAATATCCTTGCCGGAGCGGGTGTTTCGAGACTGCCCACGTGGCTGTAGCCGTTGGGAATCATCAGAAGACCAGTCTGCTCATGCCGGTCTGACGCGTGCTGACGATGTAGACAATGCCGTTGGTGGTAACTTTCTTCATCTCCCAACGTTTGGGCAGCCAACTGCTCGCGATCTTTTTCTACAAGCTATTGCGCGTGATGCTCGCTGTATAACGCGCTCTCGCGGAAATGATGCGGAGCTTGATGTAGTCTGTATTAATCAGAAGACTGGTGCTTTTTTGTATCGGTTATCCGAAATATAACAATGCATTTATTATTAAAGAGAGGCTAAGTACCTCTAGTAGTGCTTTTTGATAGATAGGTTATTCTATTCGCAGAAGGGGTGTATAGGCTATTTTGATAAGCCATCAATCCACAACAACTATCCCTTCGACTGCAGCATTGCGTTACTAGGTTAGCTGTGATTAAATATAGCTATGTGTGAAGCTCTACCCTCCCCCCAGGATATACCAAAGCAGCCCGAAAATGACCTACTGCCTTGGAATACTTCCAAAAAAAGCGACGTAGAAGCTCAGCCGGACGCCCAGTCAACACCCAAAAGCATTGGACGTCTTGCAATAGATAAAGTTCTTGGTCACAAGACAGTAGATAGACTCTCGTTATTTTATGGGGGATTTAGGGAAGCTATTCAACCTAAAAAGAGGGTTGTGAGCGCCTACTGCGTTTTTGTTGACCCAACTGTGCCATCACCTGGCTGTATATACCCCCCCATCAGGGAATGTAAAACAGCCATAAATACTCTAGCCCTTATCTTTGATCATTACTTTCCTGATTTGATCTCACAAGAATTATACCAACAACACCAACAAGCAACAGCACCACACCGCTAATGTAATCCGAATATACTTCAGGCCATGGCCGAACTATCGAGTATGGTATTAGTTTTCGAGTCACAATAGGCTCGAGAATTGCCCCTATTGGCAGGATAAAACAGAATATACGGGATGACTTTTTTGGCAAAGCTGCAATCCAGCCACATATCCCCAGTGGTGCACATAGCACAAGAGCAGCAATAAACCAAAATGAATTCGCCATAAATACTGTGGAGTCATACACCCCAATAAGATAGCCGATACCGTAATGGAGTAGCAGTGTGAGTTCTGCAATGGCAGCGCCACTGATCGCCGCTTTTACCAAGCCTTGAGACCTCCACCCTGCCAAGAATGGCAACGCCGCCCAGACGACACCTGCATTAAATAACTTACTAAATATCTTGCGGATGCAAGAGTATAGCTGCAACTGCCCTTCCATTTCTTAGGGAAAGTAGATATTGCTGACAAGCGATAGTATCGCTAATGCAAGGGATAGGAGAATGACAGTCAGGTATTTATGGCGAATTGTTTGCATGGTCTGATCATAGGGAATTATTGAGTTGCCGTCAATCTGCATTATCAACACGGCACCTAACAATACTGACACCGTACCCCTCAAGAAGAACTGTCAGTCTCCGAAACGCTGTATCTAACAGAACACCAATTTTTGCGTGGTTGTTTCCGGACGCCGTGAGTGTCACACCAATCTTTCCACCTTCTTGATGAATCGGACGAGTTTTCACATACACGTCCACGAATTCACGGGTCAGCACAGCAGATGCTTCTGCAAGGACCGACTCATCATTTGTGCTCGCCATGATCGTCATCGTTCTTAAAAATCCGCTACCAAGGCGGCGCTTCAAAATATCAGATGCGTACTCACTGACTATCGCGCGAACCTCTGCAGGAACACCTGGCAGACACAGAATAGACATCGTATCATCTACATCAATAACGACCGCTGGTGCAGCGCCAACCGGATTATAGATTGGCACTGCCCCGGTGGGCAGCAAAGCCATCTTTTTGCGAGCATTCCTTGCCGATGCAGACACATCACGATCAACTATTCCTTGTGACTCCAGGTCACAATATCGTTTCTGGGCATACTCGATTGCAGTTTGATTAATCTCGAGCGGCAACTCGAGGGCGCGAGCAACTGACTCTACAGTTCGGTCATCAATCGTCGGGCCAAGACCTCCGATGGTAAAAATCAAGTCTGGCTCCGTACGTATGCAATATGCCAGCGCGTCTTTTATTGCAACTGGGTCATCGTGTACCGTAACTACCGTCGTAACCAGCGCACCACGACCAGCAATTTGTGTACAAAGCCAGTGAGAATTAGTATCGAGCGTACTTCCATTGAGCACCTCATCGCCTATTGTGATGATAGCTCCTCGCCTGCGAGGCATATGTACTCCCCCTCTTTTCTATTATATTAAGTGGCTAATTGCTGTGTCGTGTTTTTGAGTATCACTAAATCAGAAATACTCTAATCATTCATTGAACTCTAATGGCATACATAGGCAACCCTGTCACTCAAATTATTGATTATCTGTCGATCTGCAACACCCATCACCTCTTACATTCAGCGCCACCCATCATTATCGGGAGCATAATCACCCATTGTTAACTCATCAATCAGGCTACACATCATGCATTGCACCATCTTCATTCGAAGCTGTGGGAGGTACTTGAGCTTGTTCCTCCGCTTTTGCTGCTTGCTGCTCAGCAGCAATTTGTGCCCGCACCTGGCGTTCAATCTCGTGCCGAAGCTGCTGCTCATTCTGTACTAGTGTATTTGGTTGCGCAGGTTGGAGGTAGCGCTGTACCTTATCTAGATGTACCAAAATAGGCGTTACTATTAAACCAAATACAGTGAGTATACCAAAAACTATCAAAAAACGTAGCGTACTTGACGTATCTCGCACATTAAACCATACCATACTCAAACATGCCATACTTAAAAGACTGGCGCAAGTAACCGTCATCATTTTCATTCCTATGATGAAAGAGTTTTTGTTGGCGTATGACAAGGTCTTTACGCTAAGTGTAATGAGCAGTGCAATAATTAATGCTGTGAGCGTAAGCTTCGTCGTAATCGAGAGGAAGTCGCTGCATATTTGTGTCTGAACATGACCTTCGTAGTCATAGCTGCTATAGTCGCTATAATGTCTATTATATCGACTCCCCGTACTGACAGAGGGACGACAAAAACTAAGGAACCGATAGAGATTCCACTGGATAACAAACATACCAGTAAACCACTGAACATTGAGGATGATCGACATAATGGATAGAATTTTTATAACTATTCGGTTATCCGTAAGTCGCGATATGTTACTCATAGCAATTAATGATGCGATTGCGGCGCAAAACGTCGTGAATAGGATTCGCCAATCAATTTCTTGCGATAATACTGCAAGAATCCCGAGAAGTGCGCACAATGTTAGCAAGCCAATTGACAGATAGAGCAGAACACTTCGCAATTGCGCTACAGAGTAAGATTGTTTCATGGCACTATCATACACCATTTACTATCTATGTCAACTCGCTTTAGTCATTTAATACACCACCCCAGGCGGCAATGTCGTTGGGACCGCTGGTGACGCATCCTCAATCGACGCGCATGGGTATGAGCAGTAATCAACCGACAGAAATCCAGCTGATCGGTAGTTGCCACTGGCCTTCGCCCCACCAAATGGTGCCGCAGTCGTTGCGCCGGTCAGCGGCTGGTTCCAGTTAATAATGCCTGCCTTTGTTTGCTGGTAGAATGTTTCGTATTGTGCACGCTCACGAGTGACGATGCCAGCAGCAAGACCAAACTGCGTTGCGTTTGCTTGGGTAATTGCTTCGGCCAGGGTCTGCACTGTCGACACCTGAAGGAGTGGTCCAAAGATCTCTTCATCTGGCAAGGGCACACCAGTGACATCGATCAACCCAGGACTGACAAAGTTATCGCCAAGCGTCGGGATTGGTTCAGCCGGAACGAGAACCTGTGCGCCAGCTGAGACGGCAGCATGGTACTTATCAAAGAAATGACGAACCGCCCCATAGTCAACCAACGGACCCATGAAAGGCGTTGGACTGGTATCAAACTGATCGCCAACGACAATACTCGCAACCGCTTGCCGAAGTGCAGGAATATATTCGCCTGCAATCGCTCTATTAACGATAAGCCGCCGCGCCGATGAGCAGCGTTGGCCGCTTGAAATATAGCCAGACTGCACCGCAATGTGCACTGCGAGGCGTACATCATCATAGTCCCAAATGACAAGTGGGCTATTGCCACCCATTTCGAGGGCGCAGATCTTGTCTGGCGCACCGGCAAGCTGCTTTTCGATCGACACGCCAGCCGCTCGACTACCGATGAAAAGGACGCCATTTACCTGAGGGTGTGCAATGAGCTTTTGCGCTACATCGCCATCGCCATGAATAACCTGAAGCACCCCATCTGGCAGTCCAGCCTGCTGCCAGAGTTGCGCGTAGTACTCACCGGCATATGGCACTTTCTCACTTGGTTTGAAAATGACGGTATTGCCAGCAAGAAGAGCAGGCATGACATGGCTGTTTGGCATGCTCATTGGGAAGTTGTATGGCCCCAGCACTGCCATAACACCATGAGGCCGATAACGCGTCACCGACTGGCGTCCATTGACTTGTTTTGTAACTGTCTGAGCCCGTTGATCATAGGCGTCGAAGACCGCCTGTACTTTATTACCAAGTGACTTGACTTCAGTGCGCGCTTCCCAGAGTGGTTTGCCATTATCCTGCGAAATAATGCGTGCTGCATCTTCGCTATGTGTCGTCACTTGGTCGGCAAAGGCGCGGATAATGTCTTTGCGCACATCAAGCGGTGTCGCCTCCCATGTCCGCTGTGCACGCGTTGCGGTAGAAACAGCCCGTGCGATTGCAGCGTCATCCGCAAGGTTTCCAGACCAGATTGGTTCGTTGGTGGCGGGGTTACGGGATATTATACGTTGATCAACACTCATAATTTATTGACCTCTTTCTTCCTCCATTTTATTGAGGCACGACAAAGAAATCAATTGCTAAAAAGTAAGGACACTTCCCCACAAAGTTTTATCGCCAATCCACCGTATATTCATTGCGTAGCATTGCAGTAATAGTGCGAGCTTGTAGAGTGGTTTTTGTCCCAGGATTAAGAATGCCGTGAGGGTCGAAGAGCTGCTTGATTTGCTGGTAGAGAGCTGTAAGGTCTGGGTTTTGCGTGGCGCGCACAAAACGAGTTTTGAGCCGACCCTCACCACCACTCATCACTAAGTAGCCATCGTATAGCGCAAGCAGCTTAGTGAGCTCGTCGTAGAGCTTAAAGATCTTCTGCTTATCACTCACTTTGCGCAGTGAGAAGCGGGGATAGACACCGTAGAGATTCAGGCTAGGATAACCAGCAAGGGGCAGTGGTAACTGCAGTGCACGAGCAAGTGGCACGAGCACCCGAGCAAATTCTTCGAAGCGCTGCGGCGGCACATAAAACCCCTCAAACAAGCGCGGCGCACCAATATGCGCGGCATCGGGCCAGCGATACTGATCAAGCGCAGCAAACCCTGCCGCCACATCTTCATCATCGTCATCTTCAGCAATGATGACGATCGTCTCACCCGCAGATTGCAGCTGCTCAAGCTTGGCCTGCTTACGCGCACGTGTCCGGTTATTAAAATCATCAAGCGTCACGAGCAAAACTGCCTGTGGTGCAAACTGCTGAGCAGCCGCTTCGTAAAAAGCATATTTTTTGCCATCACGGCGGAGTTGCTCAAAAATCGCTGCATCGAGATAGCTGAGTTGTGCTGGCTGAAGCGCGTCAATATCATCAATCGCTGCCTGAGCATCGCTGCTACTCCGAAATACCAAGGCTGCCCTTGTCTTGCGAAAGCTAAAGAATTCTGTCTTGAGAATCAGCTCGTCAATAATCCCCAGCGTCCCCTCACTCCCTACAAAGAGTGGCCCGAGGTCAAACGTCCCATCGGGCTGCTTAACCCGCGCAATACCACTATAACCAGATGTGTCATTGGGGTTAATCTGTTCGATCAGCGCTGCATTGTCAGTAATAATTGCATCGACACCACGATAGATGTCACCTTCAAACCCAGGCAAGCCTTTGCGCTGGCTGAGCTCGCGCCGCGAGAGACGCTCTGTCTGCATAACGTCACCGTTGGCGAGTACAACCTCGATCTGGTCAATCGCTTCGGCTGGATCGGTCGCTCGGCTGAGGAGCGTCCCGCGTGCACCAGCTGCAATAACTCCACCAACTGTACCTCGCTGGCCAGTCAGTGGCCCAACACCAGCACCATGCATGCTCAGTGCTGCCGCTACACTGCGTGCTGGTACACCTGGCTGGACGCGAACCCGCTGCGATTTGCCATCATATTCAAAGATCGTGTCGAGAGCTGTTGTATCGAGCAGTATCCCCTGGCCCACGGCACCACCCAGCGCACCACAGCCAGCGCCGCGTGTGACAACTGGTATAGTGTGGCCCTTCTCAGCCATTTGCCAGGCAAAACGGGTAATCTTGCGAATATCACTCACAACGCGCGGCGCCACCACGAGTTCTGGTGTTGCGGCTAGAATACCGGCATCTGCACTGACTGACGCACGCCAATCGACCCGAGTCGAAACAGACCCGGCAATATGACTGCGTAAATAATTTGCAATTTTACTCACATTTCCCCCGTTAGCTTACTGCTTATACTATAGCACAGGGCAGCGCATTTGCACCAGGTGCGGTACAATAAAAAAGTGAACTTATCGACACAGCTCTCTCAAATCAAAGGCGTTGGGCCAAAAACAGCTGAGCAACTAGCTCAGGCTAGGCTCTTGACTGTCAATGATCTCATCATGTTTTTGCCACGCAAGCACGATGATTTTACTGCGGCGAGCTCAATCGCAACACTGACACCAGGCAATGTGACGATCACGGCGCGCTGCGAATCGATCAGCACGCGCACGGTGCGGCGTGGGCTCCGCATTACTACAGCAGTACTGGCAGATAGCTCGGGCAAGCTCAATGCTGTGTGGTTTAATCAGCCGTATCGGGTGCAGCAGCTTGCGAGTGGGGATGAATGTTACTTTCGGGGGCAATTTGAGTATAAGAATGGCCGCTACCAACTCACCAACCCAAGTGCCGAGCGTGCCAAAGAGCTTGTCCATCATGACACCAACCTACTACCCATCTACCACGCAGTGCACGGCCTCAAGAGCCAGCTGGTACGCAAATTGCTCATTGAACTACGACCACTGATAACAATGCTGCCCGAGACACTCCCCTCGCACATTGTTGCACGCGAAGGCTTAATGAGCCGGAGCGAGGCGCTGCTTGCGATGCATTTCCCTACCACATCAGAGGATATCGCACGAGCACGCCAGCGCTTTGCCTTTGAGGAACTCTTTAGCTTGCTGCTTGCTAGCCAGCTCAATCGCCAGGCGCATGCTCAGCTCCAAGGCTATGCCATACCGTTTGAGCAAGCTATCGTGAAGTCATTTGTGAGCGCCCTGCCCTTTGCTCTCACGGATGATCAGCGCCGAGCAGCCTGGGATATCCTGCAAGACTTTCAGCGTAGTACACCAATGAATCGCCTCCTCCAAGGTGACGTGGGTAGTGGCAAAACAGTGGTCGCTGGCCTGGCCGCTCGCCAGGCTGCCAGTGCTGGCTACCAAACCGCCTTGATGGCACCAACAGAGATTCTTGCCCATCAGCACGCCGCCACACTCGATGCATTACTTACGCCCTTCGGCATCAAAGTTGGGCTGCTAACTGGCAGCGTGACCGGTGCTACGCGTAGTGAGCTTGTGCAGCAAATTGCACGCGGCGAGGTAGATGTCGTAGTAGGAACGCACGCACTCATCCAAGACTCGGTGAATTTTGCACGGCTCGGCTTTGTGGTAATCGATGAGCAGCATCGTTTTGGCGTGGCGCAGCGCCAGAAGCTACTTGATAAATCAGGCCATATGCCACACCTCCTTGCTATGACAGCAACACCGATCCCCCGCAGCCTTGCCCTAACCGTCTATGGTGAGCTTGATATCAGCATCATCAGCCAGCACCCTGCCGGTCGCCAGCCGATCATCACTAAAATTATTTCTCCCGCCTCGCGCCCAGCCCTGTACCAACGCGTCACAGAGGAGCTCGAGGCTGGCAGCCAAGCCTATGTCGTCTGCAGCCTCATCGATGACAACCCAGACAATGACGCGCGCAGTGTTGAGACAACTGTGCGCCATCTCAAGAGTAGCACCTTAGGCCGGTGGCGAATTGGTTTGCTTCATGGCAAGATGAAGCCTGCCGACAAAGAACGGGTGATGCAAGAATTTCACCAGCATGCGTATGATATTCTCGTCAGTACAACAGTGGTAGAGGTTGGTGTTGATGTGCCAAATGCGACAGTGATGATGATCGAGGATGCCGAGCGATTTGGTCTTGCCCAGCTCCACCAGCTGCGTGGCCGAGTGGGGCGTGGCACGCGCCAGAGCTACTGCTATCTTTTGCTTAATAACCACAGTAGGCCGAGCCAGCGTCTGCGCGAGGTGGAGGCTTCTAGCGACGGCTTCCACTTAGCAGAAGTTGACATGCAGCTCCGCGGCCCGGGCGAAATTTACGGCAAAGCTCAGCATGGCGCGCTCAATCTGCGGATTGCGAGCCTAGCCGACAGCAAGGCAATCGCCCGAGCCCAAAAAGCAGCGCAAGCCTTTATCACCAGTGGCGATTCACTCGAACACTACCCGGAGCTCCAGGCAGCCGTGCAACGCAATCAACGACTCACGACACTCAATTAAGCTGAGGTAACCTTAATTATTTATAATTCTGCCTTTTTCATTCTCTCCATTCTCGCTCATTTAGGGTTGAGAATGTCATTTTAGAGTATTTCGCCCACATTCCAAACCTTCTCCTTATAGTAATTTTCATCATTTCATCTAATGAAATGCAGCTACTGTTTGTTACATAAAGTCATCAAATCTATATAGTGTGAGAAATACTAGGTATACGTAGTATTTTCAGAGAAGAAACGTAAGAGTGAGTGGACAAGCAAAATCAATCAGGCCACTCCTGCTCGCATAGCATCAGCTCGCTACACCCCACTGAGTAGCATGGAATACCATCAAAATAATGAAACGTGGATAATCTCAACAAAACACATCCATAGTAACGATTCAGCCACACCAAAATCTGCTATACTATATGAGATATGTACAGTGGAACAACCTTTCGGGACCAGTCGGGGCACTTGGTTGGTGTTCATCAGCGAATCGACCAGCTCGCACGGCGCGACCTTGGCCAGATGTGCAGCCACCATGTCGCCATTCTCCACTTCCCGAGCTCGCGCGACATTCTCCATTTCGAGGGCAATAATGGTCCCGACGGTATCAAACGCAAAAGCCCCAGCGTCGATGAACCCTGGCACTACATCGACCCTACCAAGCCAGACGACCGCGACCTCGTCGTTATGATTCTCGATCATCATTACAATCTTGTCCAAGCGCTACGCCAAAACAACACAGTGCGTGCCGCCTTTGAGGCAGCCTGGATGTCGCACGCCATCGTCGATGGTCTCACGCCGGCTCATCACTATCCGCTGAGTGACAAAATCGAGGAACTCTGGGGTCGCCCCAAAGAGGAGCGCCTTACCGTCTTAGATAAAAATTTCATCCATGGGACGACGGGGCTCGATACCATCAACAAAAACTGGGAATACTGGGGAGCGAAAGGCGTCTTTGCAACGCATATCCTCTTCGAGCTTGGCGTGGCCGCCTCGATGCGCACTGCCCGTTTTGCAGACACCTGCCCATCGCCCGAGTGGGTAGCTGAGGCAGAGCAGCTTGGCCTGGAGGCAGTCTTTTTGCGAGCAGTGCAGCGGGTGTATGCACTTGATATGTATCACACGTTTTGGCGTAATGGCTGGACGACGGGCTTAGCCTTGCAGACGCGCAATGAGCTCATCCCAGAGATTATTCGCACTGTTGCCTTCGCGTGGTACAGTGCACTATGCGAGGCTTATCCATTATGAAAGTCCGAGTAATTGCTGGATGCTATGGCGGGCGTTGGCTCGATGCACCAGATAATCGCCGTACCCATCCAATGGGCGAGCGAGTGCGCAATGCGCTGTTTAATTCGCTTGGCGATGCAGTGCAGGATGCCCGCGTCCTCGATGTCTTTGCTGGCACTGGTGCCGTTGGTCTAGAGGCGTTGAGCCGTGGAGCTCGCCAGGCAGTGTTTGTCGAGCGTGACCGCCTCGCCTTCACCATCCTCTGTAAGAATATCGCAGCGCTTGGTGCTGATTCATCTGCTACTGCAATCAAGGCTAGCGTCGGCCCATGGCTTGGTACTTACCATGATGAAGCCTTCGATATCATCTTTGCCGACCCGCCCTACCACGATCTCCAGTTTACAACAGTTAGCCGACTTTTTACCCTTCTCAAACCAGGCGGATTTATGGTATTATCACATACAGGAATAGGTGAGGGGCCAAAATTAGCAAACGACATTGTTGTGGTGGACAATCGTAGTTATGGAAACGCACACCTCACCTTTTTCCGCCGAGCTGATGGATGCAGCTAAGGTTGCAGATACACCAGCTCATTTGGTATAATAACTTTGCTATGCGGATGTGGTGGAATTGGTAGACACGCATGCCTTAGGAGCATGTGCCCTCGTGGCGTGAAGGTTCAAGTCCTTTCATCCGCACCAGACAAACTCTTATCTAAGCCCTCTTTAGTCAAAGTAGACTGGTATATACTTTTCAATAACAAAGAACGCTCGCCCATCGTGGCGAGTATTTTATAGTGGATTACACTGAATGTAGGCAACCAAGATAAACCCCTCGTACAGCTATCACAAGGAAAAATACCACAGCTATTGTAGTATTGTACCCATCATTGCGACAAGGTGGTATACTTGTATTAAGATATATGGAAGCTAGTTCACACACCACCAAGTCTAAGCATTTCATTATTGTCATTATCATTACGGTGTTACTACTGGTTTTCATAGTTACTTTTGTATGGTTGCATCACTCGTTGCAAACACAGCCAACTACAGCAAGCGACCTTTTCTCACAACGCATTGCACCTCATGTCGTCTCGAACGCAACAGTGGACGGAACCTCCGGCGAAGTACTCGCAAAAGATGGGCGATACGGCATAGTAGTTGGACATTTATCTGAGCAAGTTCATCAGCTTATCACCACAAAGCAGCCCTTCGCTATATGCCGCAATAATTGCGATAACAACTGGAGCTTATTCGACACTTTACATACTAGCATTCCGGCACTAAATGAAAAGTTGCCGGATCGGGTGCGTCGCATCGCTGCCGCTGCCGCTACTACCGAGAGTAAGTGCGCAATGCGTCGATGGACGCCACCTAGAGCATTACCCACCACGTTTGAGCAACTTTTTTACGACCTTACCTCACGTTCTTCACAAAAGCCATCTAGCTATGAAGTATTTTGCTTTTCTATGAATACTGGCGATTTTGTGTATGAGCTAAACGAGTTGTAGAACTCTCCGAAGCTGGAGGTCTGCTCGCTGGCAAGACATACGACACCATTGCACCAGAGCTTGCGCGGTTTTGTTATAAGAAGCTTAGCAAATAGGTAGTGCAAGCTTATTGAGTGCTCATTGCTATAAAATACTCACCATTTGCAGGTGAGTATTTTATGGGTGGCAAGCCCTTACCGTATCGGTCGGCGCGTGAGAGCCAAGACTTTTACTCCGTTACGCCCAAAACCCCATCCAAAGCATAGGCGGTTGTTTCCCAGCCATTGACAGCAATGCTGTCGATACCCATCGCGCGGACTGGGTAGTCGTTGCCTCCTTCTTCGATCTTATCACCAAAGAAGAGGACTTCGCTTTTTTCTAGCCCATTAGCTTCAAGCAGCTTCTTCATGCCATAGGCTTTGTCGATGCCAGGACGGGTAATATCGGTGCTGGTAGTGCCACCAATACGCACTTCGAGGCCAGGCAGCTGTGCCGCTACTTTGTCGCGGTAAATTGGCCGGATATCCTTGTATTTCTCTGCCCATGCGTATTTTTCCTCCGGAGTGGCTTGCTGGCCGAGGGCCGATATAGTGATCTGGCTCTGGCGATCCTCGATAATCTCACCCGCTGGGTGTTCGCACCAGATCCCCATCTCCCGTGCAGTCGACTCAAGCACACTCACGATTTGCGCCTTTTGCTCGTCTGTCAGATCTTCAGCATACTGCAGCTGCCACTCGCCTGCGTGCGGGTCGAAACGATAATAGCGCGTGCCACACGTCGGCATAGCGTGAAACTTAGCCAGTAATTCGGGTGATACATCAAGGCGGCTGGTCACCTGTTTTTGGATCTGCTTGAAGTCTCCACCAGTGATGACACATACATCATACTTCTCCAGTAAGCGCCCCAGCAGAGCCGCCATCCGGTCGCTCACGGGCGACTTCGTTACTGCCAAAGTATCGTCTAGATCAAATGCAATCAATTTTTTCATGACAAATTCTCCTCTTGTAGCTAATTAATGTGCCATTATCATACCATAAAATATGGCAAATACATAATGAAATAACCAGTCGCGAACATTCTACTGGACATAGCCATCGAGAACACCCGTCTATCGCACAAGCACGAAGCTATTCTTGCCTTTTTTGATCAAGCTTGGGCTGGTGGCTGGTTGATCACTGGTGATTTTTGCACCGTCAAGGCTAATGGCATTGTTTTTGATGAGGCGGCGTGCTTCGCCATTACTGGCGCAGACCTCAGCCTCCACCAGAGCGGTCACCACTGATTGAGGTGAGACGGTTGGGATCTCGTCAGCCAGCGCATCAAGATCTTCCTCGCGCAGTGTCGATAGGTCATTGTCACCAAAGAGTACACTGGTTACTCGCTCAACACTCTCGCGGCGCTCATGGCCGTGGACGATATCGGTCACTTCTCGTGCAAGCGTCTTTTGCAGGGTGCGCGCACCGGGGTTAGCATGGTGGGTGTCGATCAATGTTTCGATAGTTGCTTGATCAAGCAAGGTGTAGATCTTGATCAAGTTTTCGCTCATCTCGTCATCGCAGTTGAGCCAAAATTGGTAGAATTTGTATGGACTCGTCAGCGCTGGGTCAAGCCAAACTGCACCACCCTCCGACTTGCCGAATTTCACCCCTGTCTGCTTATTGATCACCAGCGGTGCCGTCAAGACATGAGCTTCACCACCCTCGAGCTTGCGAATGAGCGACACACCGGTCACGCTATTACCCCATTGGTCGGCACCAGCCAATTGCAGCGTCACTCCCTTCTCGCGGTACAGGTGCAGGAAATCATAGCCTTGAATTAATGCATAACTAAATTCACCATAGCTAATGCCTGCCCCGCCTTCACCGATCCGTTGCTGCACAAAATCGCGGTCGAGCAGCTGCGTCATACTCACGTGCTTACCGATCTGGTGCAAAAAATCGACATAATTAACGTGAGCAAACCAATCGGCATTGTTGACTACCGCAAAATCTTGGCCACGAAATATCTGTCGAAATTGCGCCGTTAAGCCCTTAACGCTGCGCGCCACCGTCTCGGCATTGCGCAGGTCACGCTCTTGCTTTTTACCGTCTGGGTCGCCAATCATGCCGGTTGCACCTCCCACAAGCAACAGTGGTGTGTGTCCATGGTCGATGAAGTGCCGGCATAGCATCATGACGGCCAAGTTGCCAATCGTCATGCTCGGTGCACTGGGGTCAACACCAATGTAGAAAGTGCGCGGCTCGTTGATATCATCAATATTGGCAAATGTCGTTTGGTTGATAAATCCGCGCCAGGTTAATTCTTCTGCTAAGGTCATATGTCCTCCACTCTTGCTTTTTCTTATGCTCATGTATTGCTATTTATTTTAGCACGAAAGAGGAGTCACGCGGCGGGAAAGACTAGCCCTACACACCCATATAATGCTATAATGCAGAGGAATATCGTGTGTTAGAGGAATAAGAGATCGTGGTCAAAAATAATTTATCACATCGAGTTAGCGTCTACTCCAATCTTGCAGCCAAGCGCCGCACCAAAAAAGACGCCGAAGCCCGCCGCAAAGCGGAGTACTTGGCGAGCTTGCCCAAGCAGCCCCTCAAGCGACTACTCTATCGGATGCATCCACGCCGGGTGGCACAATTCTTATTTAGCAAACGTGGGGCTTATGCCATCCTCAAGGTAGTTGGTGGTTTTTTCCTCGTGCTCGCCCTTATTATTGCCGGGCTCTTCACCTACTATCGCAAAGACCTCGATGCAATTCGCCCAGGCGAGATAGACAAGCGCGTCCAGACCACTGTTACCAAATATCTCGATCGCAGCGGCCAGCTCCTCTGGGAGGATAAAGGTAACGGCGATTACAAGCTTGTGGTCGATGGCAACCAGATTAGCGATTATGTGAAGAAAGCGACAATTGCCGTAGAAGATCGCGACTTTTATAACCATCACGGTATTAGCCTGGCTGGTATTTCTCGCGCATTCCTGAGCAACTCGCAGGGTAATGCTGTGCAGGGTGGCTCAACGCTCACGCAACAGCTCGTTAAGCAAGCCTTTTTCGAGAAGAGCGAAATCGAAAAACGCGGCCTCGATGGTATACCACGCAAGATCAAGGAGGTGATTCTCTCGATTGAGGTCGAGCGTATGTACAACAAAGATCAAATCCTCAATCTCTACCTCAACGAAGCATCATATGGTGGCCGCCGCAATGGTGTCGAATCGGCTGCCCGCACCTACTTTCAGAAGCCAGCCAAGGATCTCACCCTAGCCGAATCAGCACTGCTTGCTGGTATCCCTAACAGCCCGGGACTCTACGACCCATATTACGTACCAGGTAATAGCGCCCTCATTGCACGCCAGCACAAGGTGCTTGATAGTATGGTTGAGATGAATTACATTACTAAAGAGCAGGCCAACGAAGCAAAGCAAGTTGCCATTCTTGACACTGTGAGACCAAAGGCTGAGCAGTATGCCGACATAAAAGCGCCGCACTTCGTCCTGATGGTACGCGACCAGCTCGAAAAAGAGCTGGGCAAATCGACCGTTGGCAAAGGCGGTCTCACTGTCACGACTACGCTTGACTCTACACTCCAAGGCAAGCTTGAGACTCGTATGCAAAGTATGTTTAATGGCAAGCTTACTAATTCTCACTGTGGTAATACTAACTGTGCGACCTATGCTGGCTTTACCAATGGCGCAGCTGCTATCGAGGATAATAAAACAGGTCAAGTGGTAGCACTGGTTGGGAGTCGAGACTTTAACTATGACGTCTTTGGTCAAAACAATGCCGCTACCGCCTTTATCCAGCCTGGTTCATCCATCAAGCCACTCGTCTATGCTCAGCTCTTCCAAAACAAGGGCAATGGCAAGACTAACTATGGGAGTGGCTCTGTCCTCTCCGATTCAAAGATCAGCTTTGGTAGCTGGACGCCGCAAAACGCCGATGGCAAGTTCCAAAACAACATTAATCTCCGCCAAGCCCTCGCTCGCTCGCGTAACATCCCCGCCATTAAGGCTATGCAAGAAAATGAGCGCAATAAGCGTGGCAGCACCTGGCAGACTATTCGCGAGATGGGAGACAGCGCCTACTGTACCCAAGGTGCAGATGCTCAAGCTGGCCTATCAAGCGCCATCGGGAGCTGTGGTACACGCCTCGTCGACCACGTCAACGCTATTGCGTCTTTGGCACGGATGGGCACCTACACCCCACAATCAACCGTTCTCAAAGTAACCAACAGTACTGGCCAAGTCCTTAAGCAGTACACAGCCTCTACGAAGCAGGTAATCGATCAGCAAGCTGCCTACATCGTCAACGATATCCTCGGTGACTCCAGTGCACGGGCTAACCTTGGTGGTGGGCAAGACTACATGCCACAAATGAACCGCCTCAAGGCAAAGACTGCTGTCAAGACCGGTACGTCAAACTCCGAGATCAATGGCAAAGTAGTAGCAAAGGATATTTGGACAGTCGGCTACACCCCAGCGCTGTCGATGGCTGTTTGGCTGGGCAACTCCGATACGTCACCACTACGCAATGGTAACTCGCTCATCCCCGCCATGCTGCTCGACTACACCATGGCCGATGCGACGCAATACTACGTTAGCCAAAACAAAGCGTCGTACAGTGATTGGTTCTCTGCACCGAGTGGCATCCAGCGGATCAACAACGAGATCTATCCATCGTATTACAACAAAAACTCTAACCGCAGCAGCAACACAATGTCATTCGACCGAGTGTCTAAGAAAAAGGCCACAAACTGTACACCAGAGTCAGCTCGTGTGGATATCCCTGTTACTCGGTCGAAAGACTCGTCGGGCAAAGAGACTGTCTCAGCTCAAGATGGCTATGATGCAACCAGCAATGACGACACCCATCGCTGTACCGACTCCAAGCCAAGTGTTTCCGTCGCCGTAAGCTCTAGTGGGCAATCGGCGACGGTATACTACCGCCAGGGTAGCCACCCACTCCAACAGTTAGAGGTGAAGGTGGGTGACCAGCTCATTGGCACACGCCAGGTCAACAGCGATGGCGACACCAACGTCTCTATACCCTCCTCTGCTGGCAAAAACTTCACCGTGACTGCCACACTGACAGACAGCGTATACTACAGTGACAAAAACACCGCTCACGGTCAACGAACAAGCTAGCGCGTTTGTAGAGAACAATGAAATACCCTGCGACTGTATGTGCAGGATTTTTTATAGTGGAGTTTAAATATAGGATTATATATCTACTCCAAGCTTATTATTTGCCCCTTAGTGGTAACCTACACCCTTCGAATAAGATATCGGGGAATAGGCATCTCCATAATGGGAATATCAAGAAATTTAGAGCTTACGATTAAAAATAGAATACATCTGCGTTGGAGTCGATCATCGCGATTCTAGCTCATCCAAGATACATCCTTAGCCAATTATCTCTCACAGCATGCCTTCGCGCAATCAGCTTACACTCCGCACTTCATTACATTTTCTCCAGCTTCACCGGACATAATTGGGACTCACGATCATACAGAGACATTATGATCATAAGGAAAGCAATAAAGGTTCCACCACCCCCACCAACTGCCGATGCAACTCCGGCGCTCCCGCTAGCCAGGTGAAGTTCTCGTGAGAGCGGTTCAGGGCGTCGTGGTAATCCATGGGGCTACCAGCAATATCAGTATAGACACCTCCCGCCTCCTCAATAATGATCTGCTGCGCGACGTTGTCCCAGATCTTGCTCGTTTGGTTGGCGCAGGCACCATAGGCACCCTTCGCAACCATTGCTTGGTCGACGACACTATTAGACGAGCGGAGATTACGGATCGAGAGGATGATGGCACCAAGTAGCTCAGCCTCGCGCTTTGTCCGGGCTGGATCCTCAGGGTGGCCGTCAATACCATACGCGACGAGACTATTGGCAAGGTCGGTTTCGTGCGAGACACGGATCTTCTGGCCATTACACCAGGCACCCGCGCCCTTGGTCGCAACGTAGAGCTCGCCAAAGGCAGGCAGGGCTATGCCACCAGCCACTGGGGTGTCGTGATCGAGCAGCCCCAGCATAATGCCATACTGTGGTAGCCCCGCCGCGAAGTTACTCGTCCCATCGATCGGGTCAACCACCCAGGTGTAGCGCGACCCGTTATCGACACAGCCCAATTCCTCATCGATAATGTTATGGTCAGGGTATGCTGTGCGAATTGCGTCTGTCAGGAAATGACCGATCTCCAGGTCTGTCTCTGTCAGGACTTGATTGCGATCTCCCGCCTTGACCGAGTGAGAGAGGTTGCCAAAGTTCGCGACTGCAATCTTCGCGGCGGCGGTGAGGGTGGTAGTGAGAAAGTCTCGATAGGTATGCATAATTGCTTCCCCTTTCATGGCATTACTACTATCAGTATAACACCCTGATCATCACGTATCAAAAATCAAACAATACCTTTTTGCTACCTGCTAGCTTTGTAATAATCCCTCCTGAGACAGTCTAATCTTCAAGCCATGGTGCTCGCGCATGAATTGGAACGACTTCTGGCCTCGTCATGATACGCTTATCTATGTACACCTTCAGCTAAGAAATATAAACTACTAATCCGTCTGCTTTTTTACCAAATCAAGCAGCGCTGCTTCGTGGTCAACACGGCGACGTGATGGCGAGCGAGTAGTTCGTTTTTTGGAGGTAGCTTGCGTGGTTGCTTGTGAGGTGCGGCCCGTTGTTGGCTGCTTGGCATGTCCGGATTGAGAAGATGAAGCAGCCTGCGGAGATTTCGGAGCCGTAGTGGCTCGCGCGCGAGAGGTACGCTTGGCTAGCTGCTTTGATTGTGGTTGCTCTGCTGGCTTTGTTTTCTCACGAGCCACACGCGCCGTTCGCTGGGGCTGACTTGAGGCTGGCTGGTCATTTTTCTTGTCTGTTTTTTCTGCTGGAGCTGTGGTAACACGAGCCTGCGCTGGTTGGCGAGAGCGCGAGGTCTTTGCTGGTTTGGGCTGAGTAGTTAATTGAGTAGCCGGCTCTTCTTGCGCTACTGCTTTTTTCGATGGTGTTTCAGCTGAGTGAGTTTTGGCCGGCTGAGTTGCTGGCTTTTTGACGAGCTTGGCAAAGATCATCTTGCCTGCAGCAGTCTGGAGGTTGCGAATAATCTCCACTTCACAGGTGCGGCCCAGCTGGCTGCTGGCTTGCTCTACGACCACCATCGTCCCATCTGGCAAATGCCCAACCGCCTGATGAGCATCCTGGCCCTTCTGGAGGAGCGCTAGCGTCAGGTGCTCACCAGGCAAATGCGCCATCCGGATGCTTTGCGCCAGCTCATTGATATTGAGCACGCCAATCCCCTCCACAGCGGCAACTTTATTGAGATTATAATCAATCGTGAGCAGCCACGCGCCATGCTGCTTGGCCAGGCTCAGCAGTCGCTCATCAACCCCTTCACGTGCTTTGCTGCCATCCTGCAAGAGCTCTACCTCAACTTCGTCCATCGCCTGCAGTTCCGTCACGACGTCGAGGCCATAGCGCGCACGAGCTCGCTTGTCGCTGTCGGCATGATCTGCCAAAAATTGCAGCTCGCCCACCACACTCCGTGGGATCACCAGCGTGTCACCAATAAATCCTGTTTTGGCAACGGCCGTAATGCGGCCATCCATTAGCACCGACGTATCGACTAACAGTGCTCGCCCCTTCGTCTTGAGTGTGTTACGCGGCAATCGAGCCAGAAGATAACTGACTTCGCCAAGGATAATAAGTGTGATGATAAGCAACACAAGAGTAGATAATTGCATGTTGTTCCTTTTGTTATGTTTTTAGATAGGTAATGAGTGCACTGCGGATGTCGCGCACGTCATGGATGAACGTTGTCTTGAGGCCACAATGCGGGGCAATCGCTTTGGTGAAGCCGAGCTTTTGCGCCTCAGCAATGCGCCGCTCGGCCGCTTGGGCACTGCGTACTTCACCGCCAAGGCCCACCTCGCCAAACACTACTACGCCATCATCAAGGCGTCGGCCAGCAGCAGCACTAGCAATTGCCATGACGACGGCTAAGTCGGCCGCCCGATCAGCCAGTTTGAGTCCACCGACAACGTTGATGTAGATATCTTTATCGGATAATTGCAATTTGGTGCGCCGCTCGAGGACAGCGATCAAAAGGTTGAGTCGGTTGAGATCAAATCCGCTGGCTGTCCTCTTAGGATACCCGAAATGGGTTGGATTGACAAGTGCTTGGATCTCGACAAGGATAGGGCGGTTACCCTCAAGGGTAGCCAACACCACCGAGCCATCGGCATTTTGGCGCTCGGCAAGTAGTGCAGCTGAGGGGTTCTCGACCACTGTCAGGCCGTGCTCACCCATAGCAAAAATCGCCGCTTCATTCGTACTGCCATAGCGATTCTTGATGGCCCGCACCACCTTAAAGCCGCCATAGCGATCGCCCTCAAACTGCAGTACCACATCCACGAGATGCTCAAGTACCTTGGGCCCCGCGATTGACCCTTCCTTCGTCACATGACCCACCAGCACTACCGCCGTCCCTGATTGCTTGGCCGCTTGAATAATAACGTTGCTGGCGTTAGTAATTTGGCTTACAGTGCCTGGTGCACTAGTGATCTCAGCCAGACTCAGCGTCTGAATCGAATCGACAATTACCAGCTGGTATTGGCTGGTACGGATGGTAGCCGCAATATCATCGGCGCTCGTACTTGCGGCAAAAGACAATGCCTCGTGCTGGTCGGCACCCAGTCGCGTCGCTCGCAGCGCTACCTGCCCAGCCGACTCCTCACCGCTGATATAGAGCACCGCTTGCTGCTGCGCAACCGCATGCGCGACTTGGAGCAAGAGAGTGCTCTTGCCTATACCCGGTTGCCCCGCCAAGAGAAGCACACCACCCGGCAAAATACCACCACCCAGCACTGCATCAAGATCGGCAATGCCCGTTGCAAGCCGAGCTGCTGGCTCATCCTGGCTTGCAGCAGTGATTGGCCGCGGCTGTAGCAACGTACCTTGGCCAGCGCTGCGTGCCACAGCCGATTTACCCACTGGGGCTGGTGCTTGCTCGACGAGGCTATTCCACTGGCCACATTGCTCACACTTGCCCGTCCACTTTGGTGAGCGCGCACCACACTGCTGGCAGACAAACATCGTGCGAGCTCGTGCCACTACACTTGCTCCTTGGGTTGCTCAATGCCGTTGATGCTTTGGTTCAGCTCATTGGCGCGTACCGACAAGGCATTGAGCCGAGTGATCTTCGCATTATATATCTCAACGCGCTGATTAATCGCTAGCCGCTGTGCCTCAAGCGCTCGCTGACGTGCTAAGAGCTTCTTGCGCGCTGCCTGGAATGATGCATCATCGCGGAAGCCACCATTTTGGGCTCTCGCATTAAACACCTTAATATCAGCCGACAGCTGCTCAGCCATCTCTTTGTACTGTGCTTGATCAGTAGGAAGCTGGGTAGCTTCTTGGTTGATTGCCTTGCTGAGCGCTTTGGCTTCTTGATCTACCTTATCAAAGACGGCCTGGTAGGCATCACTGCGTGCCACAATCGCTGCACGGTTGCGAAAATATCGGCTATAGTGCTGCTCTAGCTCACTGCTAACCGTACCAATCTGCGTGCCAATAATAGAATGAAGCTCATTATTACGCTCGCCTGGCTCGGCCTGGTCATAATACTTCACCATTGAGGCGATGACCGGATTGGTCTTAATCTTGGCATACTCTGCTTCGATCAGTTGGTCGATCCGGTGCCGCTCGCTTGGGCCAAGTCGCTCATATGCGGCATGTAATAACTCGTGTGCTGTCGTGACGGGTTCGGCGTTAGTCAGTTCTTGATTCTGTACATTGTAGACATAAATCCGGCGCAGGTGGTAGCAACCAAGGATAGCTGCTGTGCGCTCTGTCGATTTACAGCTTTTGTTAAACTCGGCCTTGTCCTGCAATTGTGGCTGACTCGCATAGAGCAGCTGCCGACCTTTGTCAGTCAGCTCAAGCTGATCAATCACCGCTTGCATTGCACTATCGGGCTGGTACCGGCTCGCCACTGCAGCATCGTAGAGCTCCGGGCCATAGGTTAGCCCAGCCCAGGCCATACCACCGATCATCACTAGGCCGACCAGTGTTGAGAGGAGGCGCTTAGGCCTTTTCGCTACGTGCGTCAATCGTCAGCTCCCCTTTTCGTACTCCAACTGTCAAGACCGACCCTTTGGCGTAGTGATGGGCCAAGATCCCCTCTGCAAGGCGATGTTCCAGCTCGTCCTCAATCGTGCGCCGCAGCGGCCGCGCCCCAAAGGTGCGGCTGTAGCCCTGAGCGATCAACCGTCGCTTTGCCGCTGGCAACACCTTAACGGCAAGGCTCTGGCGAGCCAAACGCCGATTAAGCTCGGCAATCTGCAAGTCGAATATCTTCCCAACCTCTGGTTTGGTGAGTGGGCGGAAGGTAATGATCGCATCAAACCGATTGATTAGCTCTGGTCGCATGAAGCGCTCTAGTGCCTCGCGTGTGTACGACTCATTGCGTCGCTGCTGCTGCGCCGTATCGTCCTCGTCGGCCAGTTTGGCTTGGAAGCCGAGGCTGCGATTGTGCTGCATCTTATCTGCACCAAGATTGCTGGTAAGAATGATGATCGTGTTACGGAAGCTCACGACACGACCAGTCGAGTCGGTCAATGTGCCATCTTCAAGCAGCTGCAGCAACATCTGGAAAATATCGGGGTGAGCCTTTTCGATTTCATCAAACAACACCACACTATAGGGTTGACGCCGCACCTTATCTGTCAATTTGCCGCCATCGTCGTAACCTACATAGCCAGCAGGCGCACCAACAAGTCGGCTCGCGGTATGCTTCTCACCAAACTCACTCATATCGATCTTAATCAGTGCGTCATCCGAGCCAAACACCTCACGGGCAAGCACGCGCGCCAGCTCGGTCTTGCCGACACCAGTTGGCCCCATAAAGACAAAGCTACCGATCGGCCGCTGGCTGCTCGCCACCCCGCTACGACTGCGCCGAATAGCCCGAGCCACTTTGCTAACTGCTTCTTCCTGGCCAATCAGATATTTGCCAAGGTGTTTCTCAAGATTACGCAGGAGCTTCGCCTCACTTGTGCGGACTTTCTCAACCGGGATGTGTGTCATCACAGCAATGGCATGAGCAATATTATCCTCGGTGAGCACCAGTGGAGTTTTGCGGCTTTGCTCGCGACGTGCTTGCTCAAGCTGGTCGGTCAATTGGCTAATACGCTGCTTATAGAGAGCGGCGCGCTCATAGTCTTCTGCCGCTACGGCATCTTCCATTTTCTCATTCAGTGCTTTGAGCTCACGGACATACTCGCGCTGTTTGCTTGGCTTGTGCCCCTTCTTGACGCGTACTAGAGCTGCTGCTTCATCAATCACATCAATCGCCTTGTCAGGCATAAAGCGATCGGCCACATAGCGGTCACTCATATACACCGCTGACTCGATCACATCATCGCTAATCTTCACCCCGTGATGTTTCTCATAGTAGCTGCGAAGCCCCTTGAGGATTGCCACCGTATCCTTCACACTTGGCTCCTTAACGAGCACTGTCTGGAAGCGACGCTCGAGCGCGCTGTCTTTCTCGATATGCTTGCGATATTCCTCCAGTGTCGTCGCACCAATGAGGTGCAACTCACCTCGGGCTAGCGCTGGCTTAAGGATATTGGCTGCGTCCATCGCTCCGCCCTCTGCTGAGCCAGCTCCTACAAGCATGTGCAATTCATCGATAAAGGCAATAATGTTGCCCTGCTTAGTAATATCACGAATCAATGCCGTTAGCCGCTCCTCGAACTGCCCACGGTACTTAGTGCCAGCGACAATCGCCGTCATATCGAGCATAACCACTCGCTTGTCGAGCAAATTATCTGGCACATCCTCGCGGACAATCCGCTGCGCGAGGCCTTCAACGATGGCCGTCTTACCCACCCCTGGCTCACCCAGCAAAACAGGGTTATTCTTGGTGCGACGGCTAAGAATTGTTACAAGGCGTTCGGTCTCGCGTGCTCGCCCTACCACAGTATCAAGCTCACCATCGGCTGCCTTGGCGGTTAGGTCAATGCTATATTTGCTCAGCGCACTGCCACCCCGCGGCGCTGGCCGGTACTTTGTATCAGTGCGAGTACTTGTGCCACCGCGACTCTCTTCTTCACGCATATCATCAAAGTGGGCTTCGAGGTTGCGGACGATCGCCTCGGTATCTGCCCCCATCTCGCGTAGCAGTACGGTTGCGCGGGCGTTATTTTGCTTGAGCAAGCTATAGAGAATATGCTCTGTACCAAGCTCATCATGCTCATATTCCTTCGCGATTTCCCACCCCATCCGGAGCGTCAATAGAGCCGTCTCGGACAGGCCAGTTGCCCCACCAGTCCGCACCGTAATACTCTTGAGCGGCTGCAGGTGGAGTGAGTCCTCCGCCCGGCGCAGTGTAATACCAGCATCGGCCAGTACCTTGGTGCCGAGACTGGCGCTTTGGCTCAGGATGCCAAGGAGCAGGTGTTCGGTACCAATATAAGGGTTGCCATATCCACGAGCAATTGCATCAGCATACTGGACACTCAGGCGAGCATCGTCACTCAAATGACTAATAAAATCTGCAAAATCATCTTCCATGTCGTCCTCCAAAATCTGTGGCCGAAAAGCCACCCTACTCAGTATACGCTGCTTATTAGCACTCGTCAAGGTGGAGTGCTAATAATACGCAAAACCCTACTCTATTATGAGCAGGGTTAGTGTGTCGCAGCGCTTTGCAATTTTACGCTTGGTTTTCAATGGCGCTAAAGAGATCATCCTCGATATTCTTGCGTGGCTTGCGCTCAGCTGGCTGGCTTGCTGCTGTCTCGATATCAAGCTCAAAGCCCGTAAGGCGGCTCGCCAGGCGGACATTCTGCCCACTACGGCCAATCGCGATCGACTGCTGGTCTTCCGTCACATATACCTTGGCGTGCTTGTGCTCGCGGTCAATCTCGACCCGCACTACCTCAGCAGGGCTGAGGGCGTTGCGAATGTACGTGTCGGTGTTTTCGTCGTACATAATGATGTCGATCTTTTCTTGGTCGCCAATCTCATTAACAACGGCGTTGACCCGCGTGCCATGCCCACCAACAAAGGTACCAACCGGGTCGATCCCTGGCACGGTGCTCAGAACAGCCAGCTTAGTGCGGCGACCTGCTTCGCGAGCGATCCCCTTAATCTCAACCGCCCCTGTCTCGAGCTCTGGTACCTCTTGGCGGAAGAGATACTCGATGAAGGCTTCGTTGCCACGGCTAAGAATAAGCTGCGGGCCACGATTGTCGCGCTCGATGTCCTTGATAAATACTTTAATGCGGCTGCCTGGCACATAGCGCTCACCTTGGATCTGTTCGCTTTGCGGCAAGATGCCAGTTGCCTTGCCCAGTTCAACGCGCACGACGCGTGGCTCAACCCGTTGAACAATACCCGTCACAACGGTACCAATCTTGTCCTCAAACTCTGCCAGCACCACCTCGCGCTCAGCCTCGCGCAGGCGCTGCAATACCACCTGCTTGGCAGTCTGGGCTGCCACACGACCAAAGCTCGTCACATTGTGTACCTCCTCGACGGTGCCGCCTAGCTCGGCGTCGGGGTTTGTCGCCCGTGCTTCTTCTAGGCTAACTTCTGTCGATGGGAAGTTAACTTCCTCAACGATCTCACGAATGACGAACACCTTGGCGGTGCCGTCGTTGAGGTTGAGCTCTGCCCGAACGTTTTGGTCGCGCTCGCCATTGTCACGGCGCCACGCGGCAGCAATTGCTTGCTCGATCACGCCCAGGACAGTTTCCTCGGGCAAGTTCTTTTCGTCAGCGATCGTGCGCAAGGCTAACGTAAGCTGCTTGATATTAAGGTCTTCCATATTGTGTTACTCCTTTCTATGAAAAACTCCGACCTGCCGGCCGGATATCTACCCACCAGTGTAGCGGATAGCGCAAAGGATGTCAAATGGAATAGCGGGAGTTCTTATCCAACAATCGTCAACATATCACGAAGATCAGCTATAAGCCATCGTGCATATCTGGCAGCGGGTGAGCCAGTAAAGGCTACTCCATTGCCTGTCGCAGCAAA
>CALIXX010000004.1 GCA_938046115.1 uncultured Candidatus Saccharibacteria bacterium
GCAAGACGACGGGTGGCCGCGAGCTCCTTCTCACCTTCCAAAAGGATGGCAACTTGGTGCTCTATAGCCACACTGGTACAGCTCAGTGGGCATCCAACACGCAGGGCAAGGGTGCACGCCTGGCCTTCCAGGGCGACCGCAATATCGTCGTGTACGACAAGAACAACAAGGCTGTGTGGGCATCCAGCTGGTACTGGACCTTGCCACGCCGCGGTACCAAGATCAACCAGCCCGGCCAACACTGGTGGGACAAGCGCGCCAAGGCACAGCCAGCACCAGAGTGGTTCCAGGCCTCACGCCGCGTTACGACCAAGCCACAAGACAGAGGTGGCATGCGGATGACTGTGGCTGATCGCACCATGAATGATATCGACGAAGTGGATTGGGCGCCCGGCTACAACCCAAACAAGCCGCGCTACATTTCGGCAACCTATGGTTGGATGTTTGTCAGTAACTGGGTAAATAACCCTGACGGCACCTCAACTGGTCATATGAATATTGTCGCGACGTTCGACAACTAAGCCGCGCCCCGCAGTATACACAAGCAACCCCACGCTATCATTGTGTGGGGTTGTTGGGTGCTCTTGATTAATGGCAACATAGAGTGCCAGGAGTGGGTTTGCACATGTTGCTGCTTTGTATTATTATAGGGATAATACCAAACAGGGATTATACGAGATGAAAACAATCTGCATTGACGAGTCCGGTACACTAGGCTTTGGCTCCCACGAGCCCTACTTTGTCATGGCAGCGCTGATGATTGATGATGAGAAAGCAATCAAACGGATGAAGAATTTGATTCGGCGGGTAAATGCATCTGCAATGCATCAACTTCAATTAGCAAACCAAACGCAGTATAGGAATTATCTGCATATAGATAAAAACCCTAGGAATCCTTCATTTTATGATAGCATTCCATCTCTTATAAAGCAGCGCGCTCAGCGGCACATTGTTACAAGCTTATCAGCACGGGCAGATCATCGACTTGCTTATACAGTTGTCGATAAGACGGTATGGTCATCAGTCTATCAATACAATCGACATGTGCGGCATAAGATACGACAGAGGATCTTATGCCGTCTTATTAGGCAGTGGGCTTTGCAATATGACGACGATGTGCGCATTGTGGTGAGCAATAAGACAATGAAGGCAGTGGCTGCTCGTGAGATAGAAAAATATCTACACACACAACTCAGCAATGAGCAGCGATGCCCAATGGCTCAGTTTCGTCACAAAATAGAAATCGTACCGGTTGAACCGCAGAGTCACTACGGCATCCAGATGATAGACTATATTGCTCGACTCATCAACCAGACCTATACTAAACCCATTCAGTATCGACGCCCACCGCAAAAGGAGGCGCTACATAATCTTAGTATTGCCAAGCTCCGTATTGTCAATGGTGAGTTGATTACCGTGTGTGATTTGGCGCACGGCTTTGAATAATACGTTTAACACACTGCTCCTTTCTCTGATAAATTAAGTCTATTGTATAGAGGTAGTGAGTAGTCTATACTAGACAGTGGAGTCAGTCATATTGTCAGCTTATTTACCGGTAAGTGAAGTAGTGCAAGAAATAATTTTCCATAGAACATTACCTGGCGATATGCATCTGTGGCGTGTTTACGAAACACGCCTTTTTGTTTTATCTATAAATTCTCACTTGTTCGCATACACTACCACCTTGTGATATAATCTATCTCCATGACAGAGAAGTTCCAAACATCAGCACACCCATCACCTGAAGAACCCAACGTGCAGATACATCTGCGCAATTTGCGAGCAAACGATGATGCGGATAAGGCACGCCTTGGTGTGTGGTATGGTCTACACCGAAGTGCGGGTGATGTCTATGTGGCAGATATCGGGGTAGGGAATCAGCCGCATCATAAGGATTTGCGAGCTGCGATTGGCTTTGAATCTAAGGACTCATACCTGGTATTACCAGAGGATTTTGCTTATACACTTGGTTTTGCGTTTGGGCGCTATAATCCAGACAAGGCCGAGCAAGATGCTTATGGCGCTTCTTACGACTTGCAGGCAGAGCGCTTCCAACAGGCAGAGGTATCTGCCGCAACGACCGACGCCATTGTCCGCACAGCAATGCTTGGAATGAAGTATGCGCTTGTGGTTGACGCAAAGCAGCTAGCCGATCTACCACCGATCGTGCAGCATCCTGATACACAACTTCTTATGCCTGAAGATTGGCAGGGCAAGGTCGACACGACAGGCATCGACCGTAGTGGTCGCCCAATATAACGAAGAGCACTCTTACTGATACACCGCCGGCTTCAGCACGCCAATATACGGCAGGTTGCGGTAGTGCTGGCGGTAGTCTAGGCCGTAGCCCACCACGAATTCATTGGGGGTAGGGATGCCGATGTAATCTGCTTGTACGTCCACCGTGCGGCGCTCGGGCTTATCTAGCAGGGTGCAGAGCTTAGTACTGGCGGTGTAGCGCTCGGCAAATAAATCAAACAGCACCTGAGCGGTGTGGCCCGTATCCACGATGTCTTCTACCAGCAGCACGTGCCGGCCAGCCACGTCTGTGTCGAGGTCCTTGAGGATGCGCACGTTACCGGTGGAGGTCAGCTCATCGCCATAGCTCGAGACATCCATAAAGTCGATTTCCAGCATGCAATCCATCGCCCGCACCAGGTCGATCATAAAGGGTGCCGCCCCGCGCAAAATACCCACCACCAGCGGGTTTTTATCGGCGTACTCTTGGCTCAGCTGCCGGCCCAGGCGCGCCACCACCCGCGCAATGTCATCGTTGGTAAAGAGGATTGTTTCGATATCATTATGCATAAGAATTATTGTAGCAGATATAGGGTGTGGGGGCGAATTTTTGGAAGATGATGTGCAGTGAGAAATGCGTGGAGGCGCGAACAATGCTACAATATCATCATGACACAGCGTACCATCCCACCCCATGCTCGGATGATTCCGCCCGAAGCACAGTGTGTCTTTGTGGGCGAGATATTTAGTGTTTATCAGTGGCCGCAGCGGCTGTATGATGGCTCGGTGGCGACCTTCGAGATGGTGCGCCGGCCCGATACAGTGTTCGTTATTGCAGTGGATGATGCGGGCAACGTACTGGTGAATGACGAGGAGCAGCCAGGCGGCATTGTGCGGCGTGGCCATTTGCCAGCCGGGCGGGTTGACCCCGAGGATGCGACCATCATTGCAGCAGCCCAGCGCGAACTGCGCGAGGAAACAGGCTGGGAGTTTGCCGACTGGCAGCTGCTGGAGGTAGTGCAGCCCGAGCCAAAGATAGAGTGGTTCATCCACCTGGTATTGGCCCGGCGACCAGTGCGCCACATGCCACCACGCTGTGATGCAGGCGAGCGGATTACTACTCGCGCAATTTCCTGGCAGGAGCTTGTGCAATCGGCAGTGCTGCTGCGGTATTTCCCGTGGCTGCGCGATGTTGCCTCGGTGGAGGAGCTTGCGCCGCGCCATAGGGGTGACCTATAAGGGGAGTAGGGGTGTGGGTATAACATAAGTTAGTATGGAGTGTGCTTGGTTTATCTCACACAATGAATAATAAATTGCCGCATTAGGTTTTGTCATATCGCTAGGCAAGACAATTGCTCTCCTCACCAGATACGGTATAATAGAAAAATTATGAATCGACCTATCAAGCAGATAAAACACATTAAGCAGCAGGGTAAGCTCCTGCGGATTTTTTGGCAGGCGCTGGCAGTGGCGACAGTGGTGGTGAGTGTGAAGTTCGTCCTGCACCGCCTGGGGTGGGAGCCGATCGAGCAGAGCTCGCTGCACAATAGCGTCATATCCAGCGTGACCTTTGTGATTGGTTTTTTGCTCTCGGCCACGATTGCAGACTACAAAGAGTCGGAGCGGATCCCAGCGGAGTTTGCAGCGCTGCTAGAGGATATGTATGATGATGCCGCGGCGATTCACCAGAGCTATCCGGTGTTTGATATCGATGGCTTTCGGCACCAGCTACACACTGTGGCCCAAGGGTTTTCGAGCGATGTGCGCCATTCGGCCTACGATGCCCGGCAGGATATTCGGGGCTTAACGCCGTATTTTGCCACGATGGAGCAGGGCAATGTGCCGCCTAACTTCATCGTCAAGCTCAAGCAGCAGCAGACGGTACTGCTCCGTCACCGCCACCGGGTGAATTACATCCAGCGGATCCGTTTTATTCCCTCGGCATCCATCTTGGCACGCTCCATTGTGGTGGCGCTGCTTGGCCTCTTGCTCATTACCAACATCGACCCATTTGTCGCTAGCCTGACGGTGGTGGGGTTGATCAGCTTCGTCTTGGTGTATATGATCATCCTCATCCACGTCATCAGCACGCCCTTCCATAAGGCTGGTAAAACCCGCGACGATGTCAGCCTCTTCCTCATTCGCGATGCGGAGGAATATCTGAGCGGCCCAAGCGATATGGCGAGTAAATAGATCACCACGATAGCAAATCTCTGTGCTTTATCAATAAAGATATAGATAACAGGGGTATTATTACCCATAGAATAGAGGTATACGGCTATAGCAGCTCCCTTTTCGCTAGTAGGTGGCTCGCTATTATCGCCCAACATTGCTATAATACAACTGTACTAACATTAACCATGGAGGACATCACATGGGACTTACTGACGACATCAAAGCCAAAGCCGATGACGCACAAGCTAAGGTCAAAGCAGCAGCCAGTGACGCAAAAGACAAAGCTGAAGAAGTAGCCGAGAAGGCCAAAGATGCTGCGCAAAACGCCGTCGATACTGTGAAGGACAAGGCGAACGACGCCAAGAAAGAAGCTTACAAAGCCGAGGGCTACGTAAAGGGCAAGATGGATCAATAAATCCTGCGCTTTTTATAGCCACCAGAGCTGCTCCATACATAGGGGCAGCTCTTTTGGTGCGAGAGTGCGCGTTTGCGAGGCGTTGGCTACTAGGACATTCGGCAAGCGAGTGGCATCTTCTTGCGATGACCTCATATAAATACCCCATACCCCATAGCACATGCATGCAGGGGGTATTAGCTACCGCCAGGCCATGCTACACTAAGGAGTATGACGAAACCATTTGTATTGCTACAGTCGCGCCCCGAGGACGAGGCGTCGGATAATGAATATCAGGCATTTTTGCACTTTGGTGGCCTCGCACCGACCGATCTTGAGCGAGTGCGTATCGAGGCAGGGCAGCGCCCCATGCAGCCGCTCAGCGCCTATAGTGGTGTGCTGATGGGTGGTGGCCCGGCCAACTTTGCTTATGCTCCGGCCGAGAAGCCCGCCGAGCAGCGCGAGTTCGAAGCCGCGATGATGCCACTCCTGCGCGAGATTATTGCCCATGATGTGCCATTTCTTGGCGCCTGCCTGGGGGTTGGCGCGCTGGTGTCCGCGCTGGGTGGTACGCCTAGCTTTGCGTATGGTGAGGCAATTGGTGCTGTGCCAATCACCCTCACGCCAGCGGCTGGGGATGACCCACTCCTGGCTGGCTTACCCACTACCTTCGACGGCTTCGTTGGACACAAAGAAGGGGTGCTTGAGCCACCGGCTGCCTGTACTGTCTTAGCGCGCTCGCGTACCTGCGTGCAGATGCTGCGTGTAGGGTGCAATGTGTATGCCACGCAGTTCCATCCCGAGCTCGACCCGGAGAGCCTAGCTCTGCGCATCGATATCTACCGCCATGCTGGCTACTGTGCTCCGGACGAAGCCGATACCCTCATCGCCAATGCCCGCCAGCAAACCGTCACCGAACCAGTCAAGATCCTGTGCCGGTTTGTGCAGCGGTATCGGCAGTAGACCTTACGCTCAGTTTTTTATATCCTGCATTCAGTAACTCCCTTCGAACTGTCAATAGTTGATATGGCTACTGTATTACTAGACAAAAGCCGGCTCGTAATACACACTCTATACTTACCAGATAAAGTGACAGGGAATAGAACATAAGGGGTCTCGATACGCTAAAGAACGCGGGCTGATTATCAATTTCTTGTGCAAAACATACCCCTTAGCCTATATAGGCAGTAGGCTATAGCGCATAGCTTTGAGTAATAGCTGTAGCTAGGCACTAGCTGTATCTTGCCTGAGTGTAATTCTATAAATCCATCTATGAGTCTATATAGGGTATGGCCTATAGGGTATTGATAAAAACAGAGGTAACATGACTTGCAAATTATCAATATATCATATATGATAAGGAACATTATGAAATTATTTGAAAAAAGTTCAATACCGAATCACGTACAGATTCATACTGATTCTGTTATTCCACCATCAATCAAGCGCTACGACGGTGCACATACTGCACCAGTTAGCCTGGCAACTGACATACGTCTAGAAGGTGAGGGGCCCAAGCAGTGCCTAGTGGTAGATACCGTCCATACGACGCAGGGCAGTTATATGGATTTTGTCGATCGGCGCATTGTGCCAACATGTGATTTTGCAGCTACTGCGTTGCCTGGTATGACAAGCGAGCTGTGTGGCTGGGTGGGCGAAGGTGATGGTGATGGTGATGGTGATGGTGATGGAGTAGTAAATGTCCTCGCACTTATTCGGCCGGTTGACGTTGCAAAGAGAGGTATGGTTAATGAGCGGCACAGCTCAGAGGTAGTGCGCGCACGGTGTATTGCTGAGCTCGCTGCTATGGCAATGGCCCAGTACCTGCTCCTTGACAAGCAGGCCGATGCAGATATGACTTTTGACACGAAGACACTGCAAAAAACCATGAACAAGCACAGTAAGCGTGGTGACGTAGCAATACTCCTGCCATAAGCTCATACCTCACAAGGGGTATAGCTACACTATATTGCAAGCCTGTGGAAGCATAAGAAGCTCGGTCGTTTATACGAGCTTCTTTGCTTTGGCAGTGACCGGAGCATCGCTACTCGCGGAGAGATCAAACTACCGTGCTTAGCTACTATTGATTGAGAAAATGATCTTCACGTAGATACCCTGCCACCCACTGATAGGGTAGGGGTGTCCCTATACAGCAGCGTGGCACACTGCCTCGATGTTATGCCCGTTTGGGTCGATGAGGAAGGCACCATAATAGTCTGGATGATAGATTGCCCGCACGCCTGGTGCGCCATTGCCCTGCGCCCCCGCTGCTAGACCAGCTGCATAGAATGCATCAACCGCTGCCCGCGACGGTGCAGCAAAGGCAAAGTGTAGCGGCGATGATGGCTCGCCGGCGATGATGGCTCGCCTTGCCCAAGCCAAAATATCCCGGTATGCTGCGTCCGGTCTGGATTACTAAAGCCTACGCCATATGATTCATCGATTGTTTTGGCATACCCCAGTGGTGTCAATACCGCTTCATAAAAGGCCTTGCTTGCTTCAATGTCTTTAACGATGATGCCGAAGTGGTCGATCATGAGGTATCTCCTTGTGATATACCGCTTAGTATGTTGTCTCCCTATACGCCACAAATGATGACAGAGGTAATGGGTTCGTAAGGTGAAATGATAGATAAATACAGGTGGGTGATAGGGGTATGGGTATTACTCTCGCCTCCCACTATCACACACAATGGAATGAATAGTGGCGTTGATAGCTATACAGCAATGCAAAAGCGAAGAAAATGACTACCCCACAGTGGTCTAGTGCCAGTAAAAAATCTCCACGACTTTTCCACACCATCCTAGACACTAGATATGGGCACACTATATATAGCGTAGGTAAGGACAGAGCTCTTGACCATAACAGGGGTAGTGATGGTGTGCGGCATCAACGTAATGCCGTATATAGCACGTATCTCACACACCATATGATATAATTACCTCGATAACCCCATAAACAAGGAGACAAGCAGATGAGTAATTTTCCGGTAGTGCGCGTAGAGCGTGTTGATGTGCGGAATGAGAGCGCGTCGAAAATTGACGTGTGGGCACGCATCAAGAATGAGTCCGACCGGCAGGTGAAGGTTGTGAGCTGGGAGTATCTAGGGAATATGCGCAACGAGTCGCACACACTTAACCCGGGCAACACGGTGGATGTGATGCTCTACAGCGGTGCACCCAAGAATTATCCAGACCAAATGTATATTCGCTACGAAGCCGAGCACGATGGTGGCAGGCATTACTTCTTGGCGCGGCACCAGGCGAAGTTTGATGAGCGCTATGATAATAACACCAAGTGGTATCGACCATCAGACTGGATGGAGTTCCAGCGCGTGGATCGTGGTAACTAGCATGGCAGCCGCTCCACGCATCTTCTACACCGATGGCAGCGCCAGCCCCAACCCTGGCCCGGGCGGCTATGCCGTCATCGAGCAGGGCAAGCCCGTGGCGCTGGGCAGCGAGCCAGGCAACACGACGAACATCCGCATGGAGGGGATGGCCCTCATCGCAGCTATGCAGTTAGCTGGGGCTGAGAAATGTGAGATTCATACCGATAGCGAATTTTGGGTCAATGTCCTTACCAAGTGGGCACCTGGCTGGGCAGCCAAGGGCTGGCGCAAGAGCAGCGGGCCCATCAAGAATCTCGAGCTGGTGCAAGAAGCCTATGCACTCTATACCACTGTGCAGCCGAAGCTCGTCTGGGTGCGCGGCCACAACGGCCATGAGCAAAATGAGCTCGCCGACCAATGGGCCAACCGAGCACGAGCTGGGAAGCGGCTTGGAGGAGAGTGAACAGCAAGAAACCGGTCATAGCGACCGGTTTTTTAGTTATGGAAAATCTGGCTGCGAGATAACTTGAGTGCAGCAGTATCTTTCTTGTCGCGTTGTGCTGTATCGACGAGGTAGGTATTCCTAGTATAAATATATGCTATACTATCACCAATATCACTAATATCCAGAGTGCGACGAGGGAATGGCCCGACGACTCGCCAGCAACCTGCTCGGGAAGCGAGTAAGGTGCTAATTCCAGCCTGTGCGCAGGGAAGATATGAGACGCGTAAGAAGGCAGCTCCTTTCTCGCCTGGCATGCAGGATAAGAGAAGGGAGTTTTTTATGACAGCAACTACTATAGCATCAGCACAATTCCGTACTGCCGAGAGCGTGAACCCAGGCCACCCCGACAAGCTGTGCGACCAAATGAGCGACGCCATCCTTGATGCCTATCTAACCCGCGACCCACAGGCACGCGTGGCGGTGGAAGTGTGCGGCGGCCATGGCATGGTGTTTGTGACAGGCGAAGTGACGTCGCAGGCGACGGTGGCAGTGGCACCGATTGTACAGCGTTTGGCAGGGAATGAGGTAGAGATAATTGAGCATATTGCTCAGCAGAGCCCAGAGATTGCTCGTGGTGTGGATGATGGCGGGGCGGGCGACCAAGGCGTGATGATCGGCTATGCTTGCAACGAAACACCCGAGCTGCTCCCATTCGAAACAGTGCTGGCGCGACGATTGAACCAATTTTTGTATCAACGTTGGCCCTACGATGGCAAAACGCAAGTAACACTGCGTGGCGGGCAGATCACGGCAATTGTTGCAAGCTTCCAACACGCACCAAAAGACGAATTAACAGAGGCGGTAGAGGAGTGGCTCCAGCAGCAGACGTATGTGAACACATTTTTTAAGGATAAGCAATATGATGTACCAGTGCTACACTGTAACCCAGCAGGGGACTGGCAGATTGGTGGCTTTGCGGCTGATGCTGGCTTGACGGGGCGCAAGCTCATCGTCGACAATTATGGGCCACGCGTGCCGATTGGTGGTGGGGCCTTTAGTGGTAAGGACGCCACTAAGGTAGACCGCTCGGCGGCGTACATGGCGCGGCGCATTGCGGTGGATTATCTGCGACAGCACCACGCACAGGAGGTGCTGGTGCGCCTGGCGTATGCAATCGGCCACGACCAGCCCGTCGAGGCGACTGCTATTATCGATGATGTAGAGCAGCCCATTACAGGCTACGACCTCAGCCCGCATGGTATCATCACCTCGCTCCAGCTCACCCAGCCCATCTACGAACCAACCGCTCGCTGGGGGCACTTTGGTGAGGGGTTTGTGTGGGATCGGTAGAGTGGCGAGGTTAAGCTCTTACTGGTAGAATGCGAGTATATAAATCTTATACTATTCTTTTCTACTTCCCTTCATTGCGCTTCTCTAAAAGCCGCCTCTATAAGAGATAGTTGTATCTTTTAAGCGAGATACTAAGCTGTGCTATGAGTAGCATCGTGCTGTTCGTAGCTCTTGTATATGGCGTCGAGATGAGGAGAGAGTGTTTCGTGCACGTCGTGCCGTAGCGCGCTATAGCCCGATGGGTCACGCAGCGCATCGCTCATTTCATACTGGGCAAGGAGGGCAGACTGGTCTGGCATAACACGGTCCACGACTTGCGCCAGTGCAGCTGTGTCGAATGGGTTGATTAGTGCGGATGAGTTCTGCTCGCTATTACGCTCGTTTATCATACATTGCAAGTCTCGCACTGTGCTGGTGACAGGCTGGTATTGCTCACCGATGAGCTTGCGCAATTGCCGCGTCTTTTGGTAGGCACGCCAATGAGCAAATGGGCCATAATGGCCATGATCGGCCAACATAGCTCGGCCACAAACAGCAGCAGGAGTGCCAATCAGTGATACAGCAGACCCAATCGTAAAACCTGTTGCCAGTTCTTGCATTGGTGTACCGTCAAATCCATACGCGTAGGTTGCCGCAGCCATTGCACATGCACCGAGCGTGCCAATGCTTAGGCCGGCTTCGGTGTACTCTTCAAGTAGTGTCACATCTCGTTCGCCAAACTGTGGTGGCACTTTGTGATTGCGACTGCGGATGTAGGCGATGGCAACGTCTGGATCGACAGTATCGAGCATAGATTGTGAGCAATCGGCCCACACATGTACTCCGTCATTTATATCTTTGGGGGCGTAGTTGTATCGAGATAGCAGTGCCATATGTCTCTCCTCTCGCTTAAATAAGTAATGTGTCTATGGTAGAAGGGTGTTGCTGCTATGTCAAGGTTGTGGATTTGTGAGTGAAATAGGTGTGAACGGGTTTGTATGATTGCATTTTTTGTCCTGTTATGCTTTACTATAACAATCTATGCGCGAAACAATTGTAACTCCCAAATCGGCAGCAACTGCATATGTAAGTGCGTTTTTTGTTGGTGAAGAGCGCCCAGCGGCACGGCTTGGTATGGTGACTGACCTCACCTTTGATAGTAGAGGTAAGCCAGAGTTTGACATAGCAATTGGTAATTATGGGGGGCACTGGCAGTTTGCTCAGCGTGCTGGTAAGCATGATTTGCGTACACCATTGCCGCTGTGCTGTGCGTATGACCAAGGTATGGCGTGTGGGTGGTTTGATGAAACACTTGGTGGTAGTGTGGCGCATGGCGTAGACGACCTCCGTGAGACGAATACTCAGACACCTGAAGAAACGCGGCGTATATTGGCACTTGGTGGCTTGGTAGTAGCACATTTTCTGGATAATCCACAGCAGACACTCCTTACTCACCTTAGTAGTCGGCAAGCAGTGGCAATGCAGTCATTTAATACAGCACAACTGCAAGCACTTGAGCAAACGCACCACACGCAGCTCATCCCTGGTAGTGCAACATTACCACAATAGACTACACATACTTTGCCTCTCACCCCACAACCTTGTATACTAGAACCTATGGATCAGACACTTGCACAGGAGATTTTGCGTAGTGGTCAGAGTGCGCTGTTGACAGGGCCAGCGGGCACAGGTAAGACATATATGTTGGGGCAGTTCATCCGCCAGTGCAAGGCGGATGGCAAGTATGTGTCCGTCACTGCCACGACGGGGCTTGCGGCGACACACCTGGGTGGTAGCACTATCCACGCATGGGCGGGGATTGGTATCCACGATAGCTTGCCGAACAATTTTTTTGATCACCTGTCGAAGACGCGGCGCGATATCATTGCTAAGACAGATGTGCTGATCATCGATGAGATTAGTATGTTGCACGACTACCGCCTGGATATGATCGACGAAGTGTGCCGCCGGGTGCGCGAGATGCCGAATCAGCCTTTTGGCGGATTGCAGGTAGTGATGAGTGGGGACTTCTTTCAGCTACCGCCAGTTAATCGCGATGGCGGGCGGCAGGGGGGCTTTGTGGTGCAGTCGCAAGCTTGGCGACAGCTCGACCCAGCCATTCTGTACCTCGACCAGCAATACCGCCAGCAAAAGGGCGACGCTCTGCTAGATATCCTAACGGCTATGCGAGCTGGTGATCTGCGCCGACGCCATGCCGAGCAATTACTGGCTCGTACAGAGATAGAGCCACCTCACGAGAGCGACCTAACCGAGCTCCATACCGTCAATATCGATGTCGATCGGATCAACCAAGCCCGCTTAACCGAGCTGCCTGGCGATGAAGTATTATATCAGCGCAGCAGCACTGGTGGGCAAAATTATGTCGATGCGCTGCAGCGGAGTATTCTTGCGCCAGAAGTGCTAGTACTCAAGCGGGGGGCACTGGTGATGGCCATCAAGAACGACCAAGCGCGGCGCTTTGCTAATGGGAGCATTGGCCTGGTAGCAGACTTCGAGCCAGGCACAGACTACCCCGTGGTGGAGTTTCGTAATGGCCATGTGGTGACAATGCAGCCTGACACCTGGGAGCTGCGCGATGGTACGCGCAAACGAGCCAGCATCTCGCAGCTGCCACTGCGCCTGGCTTGGGCGATTACTGTGCACAAAAGCCAGGGGATGACGCTCGATAGCGCACGCATCGACCTACGCAAAGCCTTTGTTCCGGGTATGGGCTATGTGGCACTGAGCCGCGTCAAAAGTCTCGACAATATATATCTCACTGGCATCAACCGCATGGCGCTTACCATGAGTGATGAAGCGTATATCATTGATACGCAGCTTCGCACTCGTGCCGCCCAAGATGCCGAGCGCTTTGCCCATCTGCGCGAACAGGCTGCTCAGCGTGCTACGATGCCGCAGAAGAAGCCAACGAGTAAAACTGGCAGCACCAGCTGGGCGGCCAAGATCGCCACAATGCGCCAGACCTACCCTAACGCCTACAAACCATGGACAAAAGTCGACGATGAGACGCTCAAGCAGGCCTTCGTCCAGGGCGTGAGTATTCGCCAGCTCAGCCGTACTCTCGGCCGGCATGAAGGCTCGATAAAAATGCGACTGCAAAAGCATTTTGGCGAGGATGCGGTGCAGTAGCGCATTGCTATCTCAAAGTCCGGGGTCGTTTCATGCTTCTCAATAGATTACAGTAAACAAAAATGAATGTTCTTATAACATGCTCAGCTCCTATACGAGCGTTGCAAACTTCTGAGCAGCTCCCGTAGTTTACTAATTGACAAATCTCCTTGATATCTCTTACAATAAAGTAATCTAGACAATAAGGAGAAAATATGGCAAATCCAGAGAGAGAGAGAGAGCCTTAACAGACAGCGCTGAGCGCCGAAGTATAGAAGACTCCATGATCATCCAATCGTTGGGCCGGTTGTCGACCCATCGCGTGATCACACCAGAAAATACATCACCAGGTACAGCTAGCATCATAAAACAACCGACAGGTGTCGCCTCCATCCGACAGAATAGTGTTTTCCTTAGCGCTCGAGAAAAGATGAAAGACACTAGTTTCATTATGTTAGGGTATGTAAAGGAATCTCAAGCGACCATGCGGCTTAATTCACATGATATTGCCTATGTAGAGATGAACTCGTCTGGAAGGGTATCTCTTGAAAAAAACGAGACGGGTGTGATAGCGACGAGCGGGTTGATGGGCTGCACTGGTGTGGCTGGTTTTGCAAAAAATCGAGATGGAAAAATTCAATCATTTGTTTCGCATTATGATGCTCTGAGTCAGGATAGCCGCATAACAAGAAAAGATAGTCCGGTCAATCGGGACCTCTATACTTTTCGCTCCCAAGTAGAAAAAGACGACACCCAAAATACGCCATTGTATGTTGTTTCATATCCTGCATCGAGTTGCTATGATCAGGATTATGGTAAGCGACGGGGAGTGTTTCGAGAATGGCATTATATGGATCAGATCAATACTACAATAGCGCAGCTGGGCAAAAACGCACAAGTCCTCCTCTTGCCATATGAGCTTAACTCGCAAGGTCACTCTCTTGCGAGTGGCCGTATGGATGGCAAAGAAGGGATATTTTGGGATGGTGTCTATATTGATTTTGCTGACTATATTGGCGATACGGTAACTAACAAACAGTAACAAGTTTAGTTATAAAGGTATAGTTGTAGTAGAATAGCTACATGCATAACGAACCAAACACACAAACCCCCACCACCGATATCACCCCAGTAACGTCACCAGAGTCAGCTGCTGTGCCGCAGAGTGACGCAGATGTAGCTGCTTATGCCGAGGCTCAGCCAACAGATACTACCGCACAGTCTACGGCTGGCACATCTACCGATGCTACCGACATCTTCCTCTGGGCCAATCAAGCCGATCGCGACAAAGACCAGTTAGAGGTGGATCTCTTTCTCTTCACCAAGGGCTATACAGTGTATGCCACCAACTATGCGGCCGAGCTCAAGGCACAGCTCAAGGTGCTCTTCCTCTACGATATGATCACAGCGGTGCAGACGGGTGCAGCGACTGGCCTGATGGTGCGCGACTTTGAGGCGGCCAAGGCTGAGGAGAATGTTCTCGAGCGCACCACACTCGACCGGGTAGTGCACGCTCAAGAAGTCATCGAGCAGATCACTTACAGCGAGGCAGATCTTGAGACCTTCAACGAGGGTGACCATGAGTTTAAGAAGGTTAAGGGTATCATTGCGCAGGTCAAAATGGGCGTCGAGGTTGATGATGGCAATGGATTTGCCGTCACC
>CALIXX010000005.1 GCA_938046115.1 uncultured Candidatus Saccharibacteria bacterium
TGTCCCTTCGAACCAGACGGTGGGGGTGTACGTGCCGGTGAGGTATGGGGTGTAGCCCTGAGACCCGGCGCGGCTCATAGCAAAGTTGCGCGTGTAGGCTAGCGAGACCTTGGCTTTGTCGTACTCGCCGATTGCGTTGAGGAAGATAGAGCCCCAGCTGGAGGTGTCCAGCGCTTTGGCGTGGTCGTCGAGCCCTTGGTCAAAACGGTTCTCGGCTTTGTTCCACAGTTTCTCCATAATGACTTTGGCCAGGCTGTCGGCTTCCTGGCGGTAGCTGGCGTCGCCGTAGACTTGCGAGGCTCGCTCGTACACGTGCCAGAGGTCGGTATTATGCTCGGTGGAGTGCCAGGTGATTTCGAACTGCTTGTTGTTATCGTCATCATTGATATTGGTGCCACCGCGGTAGAGGCCAGCACCGGGGCCGGATGTGCTTTTCTTGGTCTTGACCCAAGCCAGGGCAGAGCGCACCATGCTACTGACGCCATTGATATCGCCAAACTTCTCTTGGTAGCGGATGAGCGCATAGAGGACGAAGGCGACACCGCCAGTGTAGTAGCGGGCCTGCTGGTTGCTGGGGTCGAGCTGGTGGGCGCTAGAGGGGAAGGCCCCGCGCGACCGACCGGACTTGACCTGGATAGTCTTGAAGCCATTGACGAGCTGGTCTGCCATTGCTTTATCGCCCGCACCAACCGCCACGAGCAGCGCGAGCGACTGATCGTACATAAATGAATAATGCACTCGGTGTGTGCCGTAGCCATCTTGGCCAGGCGAGAACTCGTACGAGCGGATCAGCCCCGCTAGCTGTGGCTGGAAGTACTCAGCGAGGATCTTGTTGCTGCGCGTATCCACCAGACGCAGCATCTTGTGGCCCTTCTCGGTACCGGGGAAGCTAAAGGTGTTATTCGTGTTGGCGGCTTGCTTGGCAACGAGGTAGGTTTGGTCGGTAATCACGTAGGATTGAATCTCGACATTTTGGTACTCCGTGACGCGTGGCCAGCTCTCGCCGAGGGGTTGGCCACTGCTGGCATCGTAGAGGCGGAAGCGCCACTCGCCACCAATGCTGCCATCGACTGGCGAGAGGTCGAGCGTCCAGCTACCGTCGCCCTGCACCTGAGCAGGGGTAACCTTGCCTTGCTCATACTCGGCATCAGTAGCGCGGAAGGCTTTAACGACGCGGCTGCCACCAGTGGGCGCTTTGCCCGAGACTTTGCCACGGTAGGTGCCTGGCACAGATGATGGTGAAGTAACGGAGAGGGGTGTGGGATTGCCAGTGGCATAGCTACCACTGTTCTTGAGCTGGAATGAGCCTTTTATCTCGCCAGTGTAGTCGGTGCCGTACTGCTTGGCAGCGGTGATGGTGCTGCCATCGCCAGCGTTGCGGATGGGCTGCATGAGGCCGCGGAGGTTGGCGAGGGCCTTAGCGGCGCGGGCTTTGTCGGTTGGGGAGCTCAGCGCTGTAGTCTTGAAGCGCATCGTGTTAGGGTCGCAGATGTCGGGCTTATCGTCTTTTTTGGTGGATGAGTTGGAGCCAGAATTCGTGGCGGGCTCGGCCATTGCCACCTGGTGCAGCTGCACAAAGCCAACTGCCAGTACCACCACTGCTGCTACGCCTGCAAACCGAAAATCCGTCCAATATCGTCTCACTTCTGCTATACTCCTCACCTCGCCGATTAGCCGTTGGGTATTGCCTGTGAGTATAGCATAACCATTTGCAATATCACAGCATAAGCGGTATAGCTTGAACAGAGATTAACAGAGGTGGAGGGAAGTGATTGGTGAGGATATTTGAGAATGAATAGATTAGTTGATGGCAGCCAATTTTTGGCTTTGGCGCTGGTGGGCCGAGACCGACGAGAGGTTGATCCTGGCAAATATTCCATCGACAGAACAGTATGGCATGCTGCGGTAAGTTGCAGAGTCTAGGCGCTACATAGACCAGTGATCCTTGGGCAATTGCCCCATTTGACATTCCTCGCTGCATGGCGCACAATCGATGTATGAGAATGACACGCGTGATATCTGTGATTGGTGTCTGCTTGGTGCTGCTGGGCACCGCGCTCGGGGCAGTGCCAATGCAGGCCGATACATCGGTACGAGCCTATTCATCATCGAGCAGCAGCAAAGATAACTTCACCATTACCAAATATGCGGTCGATATGCAGCTGGGGCGCGACAGTGAGAAGCGCTCTACCCTCAAGACCAAGCTCACCATTACGGCAAACTTCCCGCCAGAGCAGAACCATGGCCTGGCGCCAGAGTTCGTTACGCAGTACAAGGGTCACCACACGAGCTTTGCGCTTGGCTCGGTGCAGGATGAGCATGGTAATGATTATGAGTATAGTTGGTCGGGCAACACCCTGCGCATTGGCAACAAAGATACGTACGTCTCGGGTAGCAAGACATACGTCATTACCTATACTCAGCGCGATGTGACGTGGAACTATGGCGATACGCAGAAGAATGAATTCTACTGGAATGTGATTGGCACATCGTGGCGCGTGCCCATTAGCAATGCCACCGCCACGCTCAAGTTAAGCCCCGAGCTTGCCGCCATCAGCCGGACGCCGCCGCAATGTTACACTGGTAGGCGAGAGAGTCGCACCACCTGCACCGTCACGTCACCAAGCGTCGACACCATAACTGCCTCAGTGGGTTACCTCGCGCCATATGCTGGCATGACGCTGGCAGTAGGCTTCCCGCAGGGGACGTTTGCGGAATATAAAAAGACGCCGGGGGAGGTGTTTCAAGAGCGACTGGAGGCGTTCCTTCCACTCATATTCTTTGTGAGTATGTTGGTGCTGGGGCTTGCCTCGAGCCTGGTGTATTGGCTCTATCAGCGGGCAATTGGCCGGAGCAAGGAGCTGGGGACGATCGTGCCAGAATACCTGCCACCGCCCAATACGAGTGTGACAACAGCGGCAGAGATCGTACGGCCATTCCGGATGGTAAAGGGCTCGGCCATGGCAGCGCAGATGATTGACTGGGCAGTGCGGCATTATATTCGCTTGATTGAGGTCAAACCCAAGACGTTCTTTACTCGGGCACAGTACGAGCTCGAGGTTGTCAAAGATGTGAGCAGCCTCCACCCTGAGGAACAAGAGATCCTGGGCGATATCTTTGGTCACCTGCCTGCGGTGGGTGAGCGCATCAACCTCAAGAGGCTGCGCAACAATACCTCCTACGCCTTCCGCCTGAGGGATAATGCCAAGAAGCTCGATAATCTCATCGACCACACATACAAGCTGCGCGACACAAGCCGGAAGGGTACACGGGGTTTCCGCATCTTTGCAGGTGTGCTGGGTGCCTTGGTGTTGGTACTGTGTGCAGCCACGATGTTTGTGCCATTCTTTAGTGGGCTGCAATTCCTCTTCTTCCCAGGGGTCTTTATTGTGATTATCGTTGGTAAGCTAGGCTTTGCTAAGCCGCTGTCGGACAAAGGGCTGGCATTGCGCCGCTATCTGCTGGGGCTCAAGATGTATATCCGCTACGCCGAGGCCGACCGCCTGCGCCTGCTGCAGAACCCCGAGACTGCCGAGAAGGTGGATATTGGTGACCACGCTCAGCTTGTCAAACTCTACGAGCGGGTCTTGCCCTATGCTGTGCTCTTCGGCCAAGAGAAGCAGTGGAGCCAACAGTTGGGGCAGTACTATGAGGAAGTAGGCACTCAGCCCGATTGGTATGCTGGCCACGGTGCTTTCAATGCAGCAATGTTTGTCTCGAGTATGAGTAGCTTGTCCGATTCTACTTCTGTGGGCTCGAGCGATTTCTCGTCATCTAGTGGTGGCTCGACTGGTGGTGGCTTCTCCGGCGGCGGCGGTGGTGGCGGAGGCGGTGGCGGGTGGTAGAGCCCACTCGCTCCAGCGCGCAGGTATATCTCAACCCTTCTTTTGCAACAACAAACAAGCGGCCACTCTCTCATAGTGGTCGCTTCTTGATGTAAGAACAGAAAAGCAAATGTGCCAAAAACATAGCCCACCAACTATGCTCAAACTGAACTCGGATATATCTCAACCCGAGAGTGCACTTAAGGGCACTACAATCAGGTCGAGACATGGTTTAGTGAGCTATGTTTGGTGGGCTATTCGCCCTGACTGTGACGCTTCTTGCGCCACCTTCTGATATCCCAGAGTGTCCACATAAGGTGGAAGCTACAGAGGCCTCCGACTATGACTGTCGTAATGAGAGTCATCTCAAGCGGCTGCAGTATGTCAATGCTCTCATGGCACCATAGAATGACGCCCGAGACAATTGTCACAGCAAGACTCAGAAGCATATAGCATCTGAGTGCTTTATACCACCTATGTTCTTCCATGACTCTGCTAGCAGCCAGCAAAATAGAGCAGGACACCATTGCTCCGATTATAATAATCAAAGACCACATCTCTGGTTTCATCTTTCTCACCTCCTTCTGTAAGGTGAGCCCAAAGCCAGGAGCGACTTTTCGCTCCAAGACAGACTTTGAGCAAAAAGTTAATATATATATCAATACATGAACCCTGTGTCAAGTTTTTGCCAGCTCCAGTCCCAAAATATCACTGTCAATAATCGTTCATGGCTTTTAGATACAAAACTAGCGCACGCACCATTTTTTATTTCCGGCTTGGTGCTTTGTGGCGAACTTGGTATACTTGGTACGAGACATAAGGAAAACACATCATGGATTGGCTGCATATTATTATTCTTGGCATTGTCGAGGGGATTACCGAGTTTTTGCCCATCTCGAGCACGGGCCACTTGATGCTGGCCGAGAAGCTGCTGGGCTACTCGGTGAGCGACCCGGGGCTTGTCGCCTTTACGGCGGTGGTGCAGATTGGGGCAATTGCTGCGGCGATTGTCTATTTCTGGCAGGATATTTGGCGCATTGCCTCGGCCTGGTGTGCTGGCGTGGTAAATCCGCGGGCGCGGACGTTCCACTACCGAATGGGGTGGTACGTCATCATTGGCTCGCTGCCGATTGCAGTGGTTGGTTTGCTCCTTAAGGATACGATCGAGACGGTGCTGCGCGGCCTGTGGTTTGTCGCGGCTGGGCTGATGATTTGGAGTGTTGTCCTGTTTTTGGCCGATCGCCGAGGGCGCGAGACACGCCATGAGCGCAACCTCACCTGGCGCGATGCTATGGCAATGGGCCTGATGCAGTGCCTATCGCTCATCCCGGGGGTATCGCGCTCGGGAGCGACGATTGCCTCGGGGCTATTCCGCGATATCGACCGCACCACTGCCACACGGATGAGTTTCTTCTTGGGGATTCCGGCATTGATGGCAGCTGGTGGGTTGGAAGCCATCACACAATCACACCAGATTGGCCGCTTGATTGGCTGGCCACAGATGATACTGGGGATTGTTGTGTCCTTCGTGGTGGGGTATGTGGCGATCTCGTGGCTGCTGCGCTTTGTTTCGAGCAACTCGTTTGATAAGTTCGTCGCCTACCGCTTGGCGCTTGGCACACTACTCATCATCCTGCTTGCAGTGGGCGCGTTGGCACCAGTGTAATTTCTCCATGCTTGTTTTCAGACGTACCTCACGCCCTATTGAGCAGGGGAGTGAATCTTTTTTGAAGACATCGGCCTTCTAGAGATCATGCTCAAGATCGTTTGGCGTTTCGTTTGAATGAGTATAGTGGTGTTTTTATGGCAACGCGTTTTTTGTACTCTACCCAGATGAAGCAGTAGCAAGCCTCCACGCACGCAAGATTTTTTTTGACTCAGCCTTGGTAGAATGTTGCTTCTCAAGCGTGAGAAAAAGCTCCACGATCGTTGCCCACCTAGTTTGCTCTCGCTGGGTGATTGCGGTATAATTACTATTAACATTAGTAGCTTATGGAGGCGCAATGATCGAAATAAAAAACATTACAAAAGTCTACGGCAAGAAGAAAAACACCTTCACCGCCCTCAAGGATGTCAGTCTTGCAATCGAGGAGGGGTCGAGCGTGGCAGTGCTGGGCAAGTCGGGCTCGGGCAAGTCCACGCTGATGCATGCCATCTCTGGCCTGGATAAGCCGCAGCAGGGCGAGGTGATCATCAACGGTGAGGATATCTTGCGGCTCAAGCGCAAGGCGACCGATCGCTTTCGAGCGCGGACGATGGGCTTTATATTCCAGAGTTTCTTTGTGGAGGGCGGCGAGAGCTGCTATGACAATGTGAGTCTGTCGCTCGAGACCGCAGGTGTGCCGCGCAGCCAGCGCAAGCGGCGTATTGTGGCGGCGCTCGAGGCAGTTGGCCTGGAGGATAAGATCAAAGCGCGAGCTAAGGACCTTAGTGGTGGGCAAAAGCAGCGCCTAGCGATCGCCCGGGCAATTGCTGCCGAGCCGCAGATTCTCTTTGCCGACGAGCCGACGGGCAATCTTGACTCAGCAACTTCTGCAGTAGTGGAAGACTTGCTCTTTCGTTACGCCAAGGAGCATGGTGCGACGCTCATCATCGTCACGCACGATGAGGATCTGGCGCAGCGCTGCCAGCGCATCATTCGTATCAAAGATGGTGTGATTGATCACGACAGCACTACGGATAAGGCGACAGCTTCTCCCAAGGCTAAAAAAGCGCCAGCTCGTCGCTCAGCCAAAGCCACAGCACCTACCACGCAGCCTAAGAAAACGGCGAAAAAAGCCGCAAGTGCTACTACAAAAGCCAAATCTACAACCACCAAGCCAACACCAAGGAGGGCAGACTAACCATGAAGACGACTGATATCATTCGCCGCGCTGGCCGCAACCTGCGCCGCGCCAAGATGCGTACCTTGCTTACCAGTATCGCTATCGCGGTGGGCGGCTTCGCCATTATGGCGAGTTTGATGGCTGGCGAGGGTGCACGCCAGTATATTGACCGGCTGATTAGCAGTAATATTGATGCCAAGGCGGTGTTTGTCGTCAAAGACAAGCGACTCATCGGGGTACAATCGGGCCAGCAGGCTAACCTGCGTGAGTATAATCCTGATAGTATCAACCGCTATGGTAATGATTATAAAGCCCTGACCCAAAAAGACATCGACAGGCTGGCGGCCCGCACCGACCTCGAGAAGGTGAGGCCAGTCTATCAGCTCCAGCCCAAATATGTGAGCTTTGCAGCCAAGAAAGACAAGAAATACAGCAGTGATGTGAGCGTCTTTGATGGTGCGCTCGCGGCCGAAGTCGTGGCTGGCAAACAGCTAGGCAAGGGCACTGAGCTCGCGCCTGGCGAAGCCGTTATACCTGAGAGCTATGCCGAGACGCTAGGGCAATCGCCTGCCCAGATGGTGGGCAAACAACTGACCGTCACAGTGGTGCAAATGCCACAGAAGATCGACGAAGCAACGCTTGGGCAGGTCTTTGCCGAGAAGGGGCAGGCTGGGGTGAATGAGCTGATCAATGGCAAGGAGCTGCACAAGACCTTTACTATTGCGGCCGTGACGCGCAAATCGGCCGACCAAACCCAAGCAATGCGCGGCATTGGGATTAATGCCAAAGTAGCCCGCGAGCTGAGTGACTACAGTACCAAGGGTACGAGCCAATACCAAAAGTACATGTCTGCCACTGCAGTTGCCAAGCAGGATGCCGAAGCCGCCAAGAAATCCCTCGAGCACGATGGTTACGCTGCAGCCACTGCCAAGGATCTGCAGCAGACACTCTTTCGCTTTGTCGATATCTTGCAGGCGATTGTGCTGTGCTTTGGTGCGCTGGCGCTGATAGTGAGTATTTTTGGCATCGTCAACACGCAGTACATCTCGGTGTTGGAGCGGACGCAGCAGATTGGCCTGATGAAGGCGCTGGGAGCCAGCCGGCGCGATATTGGCCGCTTGTTCCGCTACGAGGCAGCCTGGGTTGGCCTGCTGGGTGGTGCGCTGGGTGTGCTGGGCGCGTGGGGCGCTGGTGTAGCGCTCAACCCGGTTATCTCAGAGAAGCTCGGATTTGGCGATCATAAGCTCCTCGTCTTTGTACCAGAGCATGCTGCTGCGGTAGTGGTTGGCCTGATGCTGGTAGCGATCATTGCTGGCTGGCTGCCAAGCCGCAAGGCTGCCAAGCTTGACCCAATCGAAGCGCTGCGTACAGAGTAATCTGCATAGCTACGAAGAATCTCAAACCCGCTTTGCTGAGGTAGGCAAAGCGGGTTTTGGCTAGCTCAGAGAGGTACTGCCATAAACCTAACAGAAGTAGGGCAAGAGAATCAACCCCAAAATAGCCAAGCCTCGAAGGCCGAGAAGCTATTCCTCTTTAATTTTATAATGCTTGTGCTATAATCAGACAAAAGGGTATAAATAGGGGTATAGCTATGAATGAACACCGCAAAAAATTTGCAAGTCGTTCGCTTGTATTTGTCTTGTTTGGTATATTATTAATCATCATTATATTACTTTGGTGGTGGTGGCCATGGAGCTACAGCTACAATAGTAGCTTCAAGGGTGTGCGGCCAGACCAAGTGAGTTTGCGCCAGCATGATGGGAAGATCCAGTGGCAATTTATGAATGGCGCGTGGCACGATATTGCCTCGGTCGAGGACTTGCGTGGGGCAAAAGGCGAGCAAGGTGCGCGCGGTGAGGCCGGCGCGAGCGGTGCTCGTGGTGCAGATGGTACCAATGGCCGCGATGGTGCAGACGGTGCACGTGGCCGTGATGGCAAAAATGGCGCAGCTGGTAGGAACGGTACAAACGGCGTGAATGGTGTCAACGGTAAGGACGGTGCAAACGGGGCCAATGGCAAAGACGGTGCGTCGGCCGCTAAGGGTGAAAAAGGCGAAAAAGGCGAACCAGGTGCCAAAGGCGACAAGGGTGAGCCTGGCAAGGATGGCAAAAATGGTGAAAAGGGCGAGCCCGGCCCGAAGGGTGACCAAGGAGACACTGGCCCACAAGGGCAACCAGGGCAACCAGGCCAGCCCGGCCCGCAAGGTCCGCAGGGCCAAACTGGCCCAGCTGGTGCCGATGGTCGAACCATCGAGCTCCAGAAGGGCACACTCTACATCCAGTGGCGCTACACTGGCGAAACAGCCTGGCAAAACCTCATTGCTTATACCGACCTCAAGGGCGAAAAGGGTGATGCTGGTCAGCCCGGCCCACAAGGCCAACAGGGTATCCAGGGGCAGCAAGGTGCGACTGGTGCCAAAGGCCAGGATGGCACCAATGCAACGATTAATGTGACTAATAGCACTCAGCCATGCTCACCCAATATGACCGTTACGGGCAATGGCACCTCTCAGCTTGGTCTTACCTTTGCGGGTAGCACTGTGCCAGCGGGTGGTACGGTTGGCCAAATATTGTCGAAGAAGTCGGCCGCAAACTGTGACATGGAATGGAAGAGCCTCCCCCAGATGACCATCTTTACAGCAACGCTTGGCAATGGCAATGGCGGTGTGACGGCTGCGACGATTGCCAAGGATACCTTTGCACCAGTGCCGCTCAAGACCGTCGTAACAAACAACGGTGGCGGGTCGTGGGATGCTGGGAGCAAATCGTACATCGCACCAAGTGATGGTGTGTACTTGATCCAATCGCGGATTCGCTTGAATGATACATCGTCACCCCGCGGTGTGTACCAGGCTGTCAACGACACAGCCCGCGACACTCCAGAGGGCGTGTGGAGCAACAACCAACAGGGATACCGCTTTACCATGCCATACACTCGCCTGATGCGAGTAACGGCGGGGACACCGCTCAAGCTCGTCGTCTACTCGGCTGGCCAAGACGCAAACATCACCGATGCAAGCCTGAGTATCGTCAAGATATCAGACTAAGCTCGGTAGCCTACTACTAACCCCTACAGAACCAGCCACTATGGCTGGTTCTGTGTTAGTTCCTCCTCGCTCATGGAGTGATCGAGAGCAGAAAAGTGCGGCAAAAATGGGGGTCTGCAGGCCGTGTTATCTGCCCAATAGTACCGTGGCTGGGTGGCCATCGTGCCCGGAAGTTTTATCGAACAAATTGCCATTACGCTTGGCGTGGTATCTGATATAATATAGTTATGTTAGATATTCGTTATATTCGCGCGCATGCCGACGAGGTGCAGGCAGCAGCGCGCCATAAGGGCTATGAGGTGTCCATTGCTAAGCTTCTTGCGTGCGACGATCAGCGCCGGGAGCTCCAGCAGCGGGTGGATGCTGTGCGCACCACGCGCAACGAGACGGCCGCTCAGATGAAGGGCGGCAAACCCAGCCAAGAACTCATCGCTACAGGCAAGGCACTCAAAGCCGAGCTTGCAACGCTGGAAGAGGAGCTGCGCACCGTAGAGAATAACTTTTTTACTCAGCTCGAGGCAGTGCCAAATATCACCCTGCCAGACGTCCCGCTGGGTGGCGAGGCAGACAGTGTGGAGATTAAGCAGTGGGGTGAGCGGCGTGAGTCGGCTCAGGATCACCTCGACTTTGCGACGAGCCGGGGTTGGCTCGACTTCGAGCGCGGTGCTAAGGTGGCTGGCACGAAGTTTTACTATGTGCTGGGCGACCTCATGCTACTCGAGAATGCCATCTACCAATACGCCCTCAATTTCCTCGTGGGCAAAGGCTTCCGCCCCATGACGGTGCCGCACATGGTGAGTGGCCGCGTGGCGCGTGGTTCGGGCTTTGCACCCAAGAGCGATAAGGAGAGTAACGAGTACTTCATCGAGGGCGAAGACACCATGCTCATTGGCACAGCCGAGGCCCCGCTGACGGGCTTCCATGCCGATGAGATCCTAAGTGAGAAGGACTTGCCGCTCCTCTACGCTGGCTACAGCCCCTGCTATCGCAAAGAGGCTGGCGCTGCCGGGAAGTTTAGCCGCGGGCTCTTCCGGGTGCATCAATTCAACAAACTCGAAATGTATATCTACTGCCTGCCCGAGCAGTCGGCTCAGATGCACGAGAAAATCCTCGCACTGGAGGAGGAGATTTGGCAAAGCCTGGGCGTGCCGTACCACGTGGTGAATATCGCGGCGGGAGACCTCGGTTCGCCAGCTGCCAAGAAGTATGACATCGAGTACTGGTCGCCCGTTGATGGTGCCTACCGCGAGCTCACTAGCTGTAGTAACTGCACCGACTTCCAGGCGCGCAACCTCGGCATCCGCGTCCGCCGGGCCGATGGCTCACTCCAGGTGGTGCACACCCTCAATGGTACAGCAGTAAGCTTGGCTCGTGCACTGGTAGCGATTATCGAGAATTATCAAACAACGGATGGCCAGCTCCGTGTGCCAGCGGTGCTGCAGCCATATCTGAACAACAGGGAGGTACTCTAGATGGGGCGCACAATCAGAAAAATGAGCCGCAAAGGCTATGCCAAAGTTGCCAAGCCGTTTCTCTTCCGGCGGCAGCCCGATGCAGCGCACCAGTCGATGCTCTGGACGGCGCGGGCACTGCATGCCATCCGGGGTGAGCAGCTCCTTAGCGGCTGGCGCTATAAGAATCCTCGCCTCGAGCAGACCATTCTTGGTCTTAACTTTGTTAATCCTATCGGCCTATCTGCTGGGCTGGATAAAGATTTTGATCTGCCCCCTGTGGCAAAGAAAATTGGTTGCGGCTTTGAGATTGGCGGTTCGGTAACGGCTATGCCTTGTGAGGGTAACCCCAAGCCGTGGTTTCGTCGCTTGGCTAGTGAGCAGTCGATCGTCGTGAATGTTGGGTTGGCGAATCGCGGCGTTGCCAAGGCGATTGAGCAGATTCGCAGCTACTCACCACGGGTCTGGCGCGACTTTCCGCTCAGTGTATCCGTAGCCAAGACGAACAGCCCCAAGCAAGTCCGCCCCAAGCAAGCGATTGCCGACTACTGTGACAGCCTTCGCCAGCTTGAAGAAGCTGGTTGTGCACCACTGTACGAGATTAATATCTCCTGTCCGAATGCTTATGGTGGCGAGCCCTTCACGACGCCCGCTCGCCTTAAGAAACTCCTCACTGCGGTGGATGAACTGAAGCTCTCGCGCCCCGTCTTTATCAAAATGCCAACGGATAAGACGTGGACGCAGTTTGCCAAACTACTCTCCATCATCGACAAGCATAATGTGGCGGGCCTGACGATCGGCAACCTCGTCAAAGATCGCAGCAAGCTCACCGACCCAAGTGTCTTGCCTGACGACACTCCTGGTAGCCTTAGCGGCCGGCCAGCTCAGGCCATCACCACGCGGCTTATCCATAAGACGTATGCACTGTATGGTGACCGCTTTGTCATCATTGGTGTGGGCGGTGTTTTTACAGCGGAGGATGCGTACGAGAAAATTCGGGCTGGCGCGAGCCTCGTGGCGCTGGTGACGGCGCTGATGTTTGAAGGGCCGCAGGTGGTAGGCGACATCAACGAAGGTTTGGTGGAGCTGCTCGACCGGGACGACTACGTCTCTATTAGCGAAGCAATCGGCGCAGCGCACCGCAAGTAGGGGAGTTAGTGGCGTCCGAAACAAACGGCCCACACGATGAGCGTTTTGCCTCTTCCATGCGGTACGCAGCAGCGTGGTTTGGCCAAGCAGTGGTACGGCACATCACCGGTGCAGTATTTGCCCGGGCTGCGCAGTGGGAGGCAGTAGAAACTCATGTCCTTCCTGCGCGGCAGCATAATAGGCCTGCAGTAGAGTACCGAGCCGCCCAATATGTTGGTACACATGCGAGGGAGGATTACCCGCTCCGCGACACAACACTGATCGTTTCTGGCTATGTTGACCGCACAACCGACCGCTGTGTGGGTGGCCAAGCGGTTGACGTGTATCGGCTAACGGGCCAAACAAGTGCGTATCGCCGCATGGTCGATCGCCAGACAATGCAGCCATATGTGGCGCATCTTGCCCCAGTTTATCCTAATGAACGACAGGACAAGCCACCAGCTGTAACTATGCGCAGCTTTGTCCCGGTGGATAGCTTGCGACGGGTTGGCCGCCTGATAGAAGCGCTCAATAGCCTTGCAGCGCACACCGTTGAGGTAGAGGCGAAGTACCAGACATTGCTGCGCTACCGCAATCAGCAAACGTAAAGTAGCGTAGCGACACAGCTCGGCTCACAGCCATTTGACATTACTCACAATATACTGCACTATAGGACGAAAGCATTGCAACAAAGGAGCAAGAATGAACGAAAAACAGCCACCAGCAAACGGAGAGCGGCAAGACCCGTCAAAATTGGCAGACCGGCTGCAAGAAAAGCTCAGCCGTATCTTAACAGAAAGACCCTTCGAGTATGCATGGTGGAGGCAGAGTGCTTTGCAGGAGCGTCGTATCCAAACCAACCCAGAGCTCAGCAAAGATGGTGAAACCAACGCCACCGAGCGTACTATATTCTTGACAGGCCCCGAGGGCGAGTATATAGCGGTATTTGGCGTTGTGCACGATAGTCGACCAGTTGTTTTGGGCCCGACTGTCGCTATTATGGCACCTGATAGTAATGATTGGGTAGTGTATCGCTGTGGGGCAGATGCCAACGATAAATGGCAGGTCGTGCGCATCCACGGCACAGGCACCGAGCAATACGATGATGGAGAAGAATACACCTTCTTCCAGCCCACAGAGGGCGATAGCCAGCAGAATCCCTCGCACAAGAATGCCGACGCACAAGAGCTGAGAGACCTGATGAAGTTGATAGATACGTCACACTGCCGCACAGAGACACCACCTAAGAGCAAAGAGACTGAAGCTTTGCTCGACTGGATTAAAAAGCTGCGCGAAGAGGCGGCCTATTGGATGGAATTAGTAGCTGAACGTCTCTACCTGCGCTGATAATTTACTCATAACAACCCCTGTTTTCTCCTCAATCATGCTATACTATAAGCACAAGTTGCTAACACGAAAGGGGTCAGCATGATCGCAAACATCGACATTACCGGTATTGGCAAATACTCGCCAGACGAGCCAACCAAAAAATACATCCGCAAGAAGATCGGTGCGCTCGACCGCATGGTGTCGCGCCACGCTCGCAAGACCGTGAGCGCTATGGTGCGCATCGAGGAGATCAATGGCGAGCATGGTAATAAATATGAGGTAGAGGTGGTCATTACCGTGCCAGACCAAACCATCAAGGCTAAAGACTCCACACTCAACGTCCTGGCTGCTACCGATATCGTCGAGCGCAAACTGGCTGGCCAGCTGCGCAAATACAAGCAGAACCAGCTGCCACACCTCGGTCGCCGTGGCCTCCTCGCTCGCTTCAAGCGCAGCTTCGAGCGCGAGCAGGATCACCCTACGGAGTAGCTGATAGGTAAGGCGCGCGAGCCAAGAGGCCGGTATCAGTCGAGTATCGGCCTCTTGCTCATACTTTGTGCGGGCCGCCCTTCCCAAACAGCCGCAAACCCGGTATAATGAGGGGAGTTTTTTGAATTGAATGGCCGCTTAGAGAGGAAAGCGAGGGAAGTTTGACACCATGGCAACAACACAGCAAAAAGCACTGACGAAGATTTTTGGCGATCCGCAGAAGCGGATCTTGAAGCGTCTGCAGAAGAAGGTAGACGAGATCAACAAGCTCGGGCCCAAATATAAGGCACTCTCGGACGAAGAGCTGGCCAAGCAAACAGAGGTCCTCAAGCAGCGCCTGCACAAAAAAGGCACGACGCTCGACACCATCTTGCCCGATGCCTTTGCGGTGGTGCGCGAGATGGCCGACCGGGTGATTGGTGAGCGGCATTATGATGTGCAGCTGATTGGCTCGATGGTGCTGCACGAAGGCAACGTGGCCGAACTCAAGACTGGTGAAGGTAAAACCCTGATGTCCACTTTGGCAGCATACCTCAATGCGCTCGAGGGCAAGGGTGTGCATATCGTGACC
>CALIXX010000006.1 GCA_938046115.1 uncultured Candidatus Saccharibacteria bacterium
TGTTAGGCACGCCGCCAGCGTTCATCCTGAGCCAGGATCAAACTCTCCATAAAAAGAAAAGATGTACTTTTCATAAAAGATGCTTCCCTGCTGGGAAGCGTCTATAACTCAAAAATAGACTGACGATGATTATTGCACAACTAAATTGTTAAGATACAAAACGTCTCGTTGTTGGCCCTTGCTTTCGTTCCCTCAACCAGACTGAAACCATCATAGCGTATTTTTTGCGGATGGTCAACACTTTTTTGCTATTATTTTGTCGCAAAAAATACAACTACGCCCACAAGCACGCCAAGCAGCGACCCAACGAAGATCTCGAGTGGTGTGTGCCCCTGTGCAGCCCGCGGCAATGTGACATCGACCCCAGTCTTCTTGATGACCTGCTGGATAGCAATGCCCTGCTCGCCTGATGAGCGCCGCACCTTGACAGCATCGTAGCAAATAATCAACACGAGTAGTGTCGTGACACCAACAAGCGGTGACTGTAGCCCTTGCTGCAGCACCAGCACTGTCCAGACAGACAATGATGTAGCGGCATGCGAGCTCGGCATACCGCCAGAGATGAAGAGCTGGTGGGTGAAGTCTAGCACCTTGCCCTTGGCGTGGGCAATTGCAAACTTAATGACGTGAGCAATTGCCCAGCTGATGGCGATGGCCACAATATATGGCGAGAGGTACCATGGCATAGTTATGCCTCCTTATCCTCGTCTTTTTCGCGCACAATACCGATCGATGAGACGGTATCCCCCTCGGCAAGGCGCATCACTCGCACACCCTGAGTGGTGCGACCAAGGGTTGGGATGTCGTGGAGCGCCACACGGATGGTTTGGCCGTTTTGGCTGATGAGGAGTGCCTCGGTGGCATCGGGCTCGAGGGTTTGCACAGCGATAATCGGCCCAGTCTTGGCAGTGACAACCGCTGCCTTGATGCCGACCCCACCCCGCTTGTGGCAGGGGAAGTTGGCCGCTTTGGTAATCTTGCCGTAACCATTTTGGCTGATGACGAGCAATTGCTGGTCGCTACTGGTGACGATGTCCATCCCCACCACGGTATCATCGGGGCGGAGGCGTACACCACGCACGCCACGAGCAACGCGGCCCATTGGTCGGCACTCTGTCTCACTAAAGCGTACGGCCTGGCCAGCTGATGTTGAGATTATTACATCGTTGTCACCATTGGTCTGCTTGATCCAGCGTAGCTCATCACCATCGTCGAGTTTGATAGTAATGAGACCATTCGTACGGATGTTGGCGTAGTCTCGCAGTGTTGTCTTTTTCACAGTACCCTTGGTTGTCGCCATAAAGAGGTAGCCATCATCGCTTGCATCTTTCGCGTGGTTGATAATTGATGTAATTTTCTCTTCAGGCTGGAGCTGAAGCAAGTTGACCGCCGCGACACCCTTGGCTGCGAGGCTGGCAGCAGGCACTTCGTACGCCTTGAGGCGGAAGACCCGACCCTTGTTGGTAAAGAAGAGCAGCCAGTCGTGGGTGTTGGCCGGAATAAGCTGATCAATGCCGTCTTCTTCCTTAGTAGACATGCCACGCTTACCCTTGCCACCTCTGTTTTGGCGGCGGTATTCACTGACTAGAGTGCGCTTAATGTAGTTCTCTGCTGTGAGAATAACAACGGTCTCTTCCTCAGGGATGAGCTCTTCGTCGCTGAATTTGCCGAGCTCATGGTCGATGATCTTGGTGCGGCGCTCGTCACCGTACTTCTCCTTCATCTCGAGCAGTTCCTCTTTGATGAGGCGCAGGATCTCATTCTCGTCGGCCAGGATAGCCTCTAGCTGCTTGATGAGCTCGTGCAGATAGCGCAGCTCGTCTTCAATCTCTTGACGGTCAAGGCCAGTCAGCTTGCGCAGCTGCATGGCAAGAATTGCCTTACCTTGGATCTCGCTGAGTGCAAAACGCTCCATCAACCCCTGCAAAGCATCGTTGTAGTTCTTACTTGCTCGGATTAGCTTAACGACCTCATCGATGTTATCAAGCGCGATCTTGAGCCCTTCAAGAATATGCGCCCGTGCCTTCGCCTTCTTGAGCTCATATTCAGTGCGGCGACGCACCACAATGCGCCGATGCGTGATAAACTCACCGAGAATATCATGCAAGCCAAGTACCCGTGGCTGGAGACGCATCGCGTTCTCGCTACTCGGCACAAGAGCAAGCATGTTGTAGTGGAAGTTAGTCTGCAGCGCGGTGAGCTTGTAAAGCTGGTTGAGCACCTTCTTGGGATAGGCATCCTTTTTGAGGTCAATAACAACACGCACATTACCCCGAGCCGACTCATCGCGCAAGTCGCTGATAGAGGTGAGCTTCTTCTCGTGGACGAGGTCGGCAATCTTCTCAATCAGTGTTGCTTTATTCACACCATAAGGCATTTCTGTAATAACGATGCGGTAGCGCCCACGCTTCTTCGTTTCCTCAATGGCTGCCACGGCGCGCATCGTCACGCTACCGCGACCAGTAGCGTAGGCCTGGCGCATTGGCGCACCACCATAGACCACGGCGCCAGTTGGAAAGTCTGGCCCTTTAATGTGCTGCATGAGGTCATCCAGCGTGGCATCAGGGTTGTTGATAAGCTCGACTGTTGCATCAACCACCTCACCAAGATTGTGGGTAGGGATATTTGTCGCCATACCAACGGCAATACCAACCTGGCCGTTAAGTAGTAGATTAGGCAGCTTGGCCGGCAAGACGGTAGGCTCTTGGCGAGTAGCATCGTAGGTGTCGCGGAATGGGACGGTTTCTTTATCGATATCTGCCAGGAGCGCCTCCGACACACGCGTCATTTTTGCCTCGGTGTAGCGCATTGCAGCAGGCGGATCACCGTCCATCGAGCCAAAGTTCCCCTGCCCCTGTACCAGCGGGTAGCGCTCAACCCAGTCTTGAGCCATACGCACCATGGCATCGTAGATCGAGCTATCACCGTGTGGGTGGTATTTACCCATCACCTCACCAACGATCTGAGCACTCTTGATCGTCTTGGATGTCGGGCCAATGCCCATTTTGTCCATCACATAGACGATGCGACGATGGACAGGCTTCATGCCATCACGCACATCAGGCAGCGCGCGGTCAACAATGACCGACATCGAATAGCGCAGGAAGTTATCCTCCATCACGTCCTCGACGGTACGTACCTCCACACTGCGCGAGTGGCTCTGGTCAGATATGGTAGCTGGGGTGGTTGGTTGGTTATCTTCTGGCTGCATTGTATGTTCCTCGTTCATAGATTAGATATCAAGCTCCTCTAGGCTGACCTTTGCAGCGTTGGCCTGGATGAAGTTCTTGCGTACGCTTACTTCGTTGCCCATTAGCTTGGTGAAGATTGCGTCGGCACGCTCGGCATCCTCCAGCTGGACTTGCACGAGCACGCGGTGCTCGGGGTTCATCGTCGTCTCCCACAGCTGGTCGGCATCCATCTCACCGAGACCTTTGTAGCGCTGCAGAGCGGACTCACTCAGGCCAGCTTGCTTGATGCGGGGCTCGCTTGGGTCTATCTCTACCCCACGAGCCTTACGCGCTGCAATCTGCTCGTCGTAGTAGGCCTCGAGGGCTTCTTCGTTGTAGATATATTCTTGCTTGTTGCCCGAGAGACGGAGCTTAAACAGAGGTGGCTTGGCCAAATAGATATGCCCTGCCTCCACCACCGGCTGCATATAGCGGAAGAAGAAGGTCATGAGCAGTGTTGCAATGTGGCTACCGTCCACATCGGCATCGGTCATGATGATAATACGGTTGTAGCGCAGCCCCTTGATGTCGAAGGTGTCGCCAATCCCCACGCCCATGCCCTTGATGAGGCTGAGGATCTCACGGTTGGCGTACATTTTGTCGAGGCGGGCACGCTCGGTGTTAAGTACCTTACCACGCAGTGGCAAGATAGCCTGAGTACGACTGTCGCGCCCAGTCTTGGCCGAGCCACCAGCCGAGTCACCCTCCACAATGTACAGCTCACACTCTTCGGGGTTTTTGCTGGAACAGTCGGCCAGCTTGCCTGGCAGGCTTGCGCCATCGAGCGCCCCTTTGCGGATCACGGTATCACGCGCTGCTCGAGCAGCCTTGCGAGCTCGGGCAGCTAACGTCGCCTTGCCAACAATCTTCTTAGCCACCGCCGGATTTTCTTCTAGATAGTACGAGAAATACTCGCTCATTACTTGGTCAACGTAACGCCGCACCTCGGGGTTACCAAGCTTATTCTTGGTTTGACCCTCAAACTGCGGGTCGGGCAGCTTAACGAGGATAACAGCAGTAAGCCCCTCGCGGATGTCATCGCCCGAGAGGTTGTCATCCTTCTCCTTGAGGAGACCATTCTTGCGCGCATAGTCATTAATAACACGGGTCATTGCTGCGCGAAAGCCCACCAGGTGTGTCCCACCATCAGGGGTGAGCACGTTGTTAGCGAAAGGTCGGACGGTTTCGGCGTAAGTATCGTTGTATTGCACCGCCACCTCGATCATCGAGTCCTCGACCTGCTTCTCCACATAAAAGACATCGTCGCTCAGCACATCCTTACCAACGTTCAGGTTCTTGACATAACTGCGGATCCCTCCCTCGAAATAGAAGGCCTGGCGCTGCGTGGTGCGCTCATCATACACAGTGGTGTAGACGCCTTTCGTGAGGTAGGCTTGGTGGCGAAGGTAGTGTACCACCCACTTATAGTCGAAGTCGACTGTCTCTTTGAAGATGGTCGGATCGGGATAGAAGATAATCGTTGTACCGTCAGGCCGGTCGGTTTTGCCCTTATTCTTGAGCGGTACAGTAGTATGGCCACGCTCAAATTCAATCCGATAGAGGCGTCCTTTGCGCACCACCTCTGCCACGAGACGGCTGGACAGCGCATTCACTACGCTCGAGCCCACACCGTGCAAACCAGACGACACCTTGTAGCCACCGCCACCAAACTTACCACCAGCGTGCAGCACCGTCAGTACTGTCTCGAGCGTACTCAGGCCAGTCTTGGGGTGCTTGTCTACCGGGATACCACGCCCGTTGTCCGTCACCATCAGGCCACCATCGGCCAAGATACGCACATCGACGCGCGAGGCATAGCCGGCAATCGCTTCATCGATGGAGTTATCAGCAATCTCCTTGATCAAATGGTGTACGCCATCGTAGCCCGTGCTACCGATATACATCCCCGGGCGCTTACGGACTGGCTCGAGACCCTCGAGCACCTGAATTTGCGAACCGTCATACGATCCATTATCTACTTGTTTGTTCATTCATTTCCCTCACTATTAGGTCATTCGGGTTACATTACACGCACCTTATTGTACCATAATCACCGAGGCAGCGAAAATAACAGGGGTGGAGAGAGTGATTTAAATCACTAGAACTCACCTTCTTTGTATCAGCTCCACCCCCATCACTTCATCCGATGGAGCGTGAAAATTTGATGTAATAGCGAGTTTTCAGCTCAGCATAAGAGGTCAATACTTGGGAAAATGTCAACTCTTATAGTGTTCCGGAGGAGGGAGTGTGGGAAGGTGAAGCGTGAGATAAAGCAAGAACCCTAAGATTCAGGCTACTCATACTTACTTGTCGCAACAAAGATGAAGCCAGCGACAGCCATCACTGGTGATGCGACAAACCACGCGATGCCACCATATATCACGATCGACGCCACCATCCCCATCACCAGTAGCGTCGGTTCATTGACAAGAGTACTCAAAACATGCCGATGTGTATCAAGAAAGTTAGTCACACCAAAAAGCACCGACACAAACATACCATACAGCGCCATCATCGGTACAGCTGCTGCAAGCATCAGCCAGAGGCCAGTCTTGCGCTTCATCATTTGGTTGAGCGTCGTATCATCTACATCGCTACGTTTTGCTGGTATCGCTGGCTGCATACCCAGCAATACATACCAGAGGTAGAGCGAACCAATGAAGCTTGGTATGTTGCTCATAAGAACTGTTGTATGATTAGCTACTAATCCTACAGGGGTGTGTAGTACACCACCACTGAGCCAACCCACAGTAAACAGCACCCCATTCACCAGCAACAAGCCAAGCGCTCCAATCCTCTGCCAGTATCGATCGGTGCGGTGCGACTGCCGCAGTGTGATGACGCTCTGCACTAGTATACTCGCACTCCAAGCGGCGAGTAGCCAGCCAAGCACCTGCTCCACCCCTGTCAGGCTCGCTAGCACCCCGCCCTGCAGACATACGATGGCCGCACTGGCAATCATCCCCACCCCACCAGCAATCACACATGCTTCCAGCCAAGCCCGACGCGGCGGTGCAGACGCATCAGGCGTAGTTATGTGGCTATGATGTTTTGCGGTAGTTGTAGCGATGGATTGCGTTGGCATGGGGTGGTTCTCCTCTGTTAGACGGTAGTTTTGGCGCTTAAGTTATTCGCGCTGGCTGTTTGCCACAAGGACCATACCAATGATGAGCATGCCGATACATGGCACAATCAAGATCATGCCAGCAATCATAAAGAGAAGGTGAATCATGCCCAAAAACGATAGTATTGACGTAAAGATCGTAGTACCTCGGCTTGTGCTACTCATCAGCATCAACGTCCCTGAAAACTGCGCAAGAGCTGGGATCACAAATGCCGTCACAATCAGCCAGAGGCCAACCCGCCGACGTCGCATCAAACGAGCATATGTTGTGGCGGGCACATCAGGTGCAGTACGTGGCGCGATTGTCCGCTTCGTACAGAGTAATAAGTACCAGAGGTAGATGGAGCCAAACACAGCAATGACGGTACTCACCAGCATCACTGTGCTGTTTATCCACACAACCCCCTTTTGTCCAGGGCTCACAAAGAACAAATTGTATAGCCATTCGCTTATGATGAGTGCGGCTGGGTTGCCCGCCACTAGGAGCAAGGCAAGGAAGCGCTGCATATAATGATCTGTCCGGTGGAGCTGCATCAGCGTGCTAATCCCCTGCACCACCAAGCTCACGCTCCACATGAGGATGAGCCAACCAGCTACCCGCTCTGATGGTGTGCGATTTACCTGCCCCACCATCAGGGCACCGTAGAAGCTCACCATTGCAGCATACATCAGCATTCCTGCTGCCCCCGCTGCAATAAACGCTTCGAGCACTGGCCGGCGGCGGGCTGTGGCGTGTGCAACAGGGGTAGCCAGCGATAGTGGCGTGTCTGTGTGGCTGGGTGATGTATTATCTACGACAGCTTGCGATTCGCTATTTGCTGGTGCATTGGCTGGTGCAACAGAGGTCGTATCTGCCTTCGTTGTTTTCTTCGCAACAGGTCGTGACTGTTGTGATTTTTGCTTGGCGCGCTGTGTGGCGCGCTTCTTTGGGGATGATGTCGCTTGTGTTTCTGGCGCGGTGGGCGCTGCTGGGGTTGATTTTTTTCGTGGCATAGAACTGTCCTCCTCTGCCTAGTATACGCGCCTCATCACCGTTTTGCCACATAAAAACATGCAATTGCCTCAAATGCAAAGACTAGTGCCAGCTCGTACCAGCCACCACGCCCCACCGAGCGCGCGCCAATCAGCAGCACCGGTGCTAGCGCCAGTACCGAGCCAAAATAATAACAACGCCGAAAGCTGAGCGTCACCGCTCGCCGCTGCGCCTCGGGCAGCCAGCGCCGCAGCGCCACTGCAATACCCGCCAGCAGGTACGTTAGCAACCCCAGCATTACCACATAGCACAACACAAAGACGAGGACGATCCCCAGGGGGTGGATCGTCGCTGGTGTGGTGGTCTGCAGCACAATCGCTAGCAGCGCCGCTGCAGCCGCGCTCATACTGGCAAGCAGGATTCTTCGAGACATATCTATCACTATACCAAGCAATCCGCCTGGTGAGAAGCCCGAGCAGCCGCACAAAGCAACGCGCTTGCAGCGTCCTCTATAGATATATACTTAGGACGCCCGGCAGCCGCTACGGGCTAGAGGTGCTCCACAGTGTGGAGCATAAGTGGTGTGCCTCAGGCATGCGCCATATAGAACGAGGCCACCACGCGTCAGCGCCAACGATGACAAAAGCACTTCTATTGGGGGGTACTCTATTAGTATTGGCGGAGCGCAGGCAGTGCCAAAGCTCAGCGCTGTGCTGCGCTCTGCCGCTGCCTGGTGTACGCCAATGGCGAAGCCATGTTGGGTTATGTAGAGTAAGCTTTTCCGTTTTTTCTTGGGTGTTTGTGTTTGTCAAAGCTTACTTCTACGTTAGCACAAGCGGTATGGTAAGTCAATGCGTTTTGCGGCTGAACTACAAAACCCCAGCAGGGCTTACGCCGTGGTTATTGTATGCAGCACACTTGGTTATGGCGATCTTCGGCTTTGGCACTCGACGATAGGCATCGAGCGGCTATTGCTTATGGTGGCTCAACCAACGCATCGGTCGTTTGCGGTTGCCATACATCGCACCAACGCAAAGCACAAGCGACATCACTATCGTGCGAACTATCGCAAAACATTGCCTCGCCACCCTCTTTCTCCCCCACACGAACATTGGCGGCGCGCCCACCTCTCGCACCCCTGTACTTTCGAGAGTTGTGCACAGGCGTTTTTGTTGTATATAGTGCAATAATTTTTTGTTCGTTTTTGACTATGCACTGTATGTGACCCCTGTTATTTTCCATTACTTGTGTTGTGTTTATAACACAGATTTTGAGCGATGTGTGGTCGGTCTGCGTATATGTTCGATGTGGTATTTTTTACGCAAAAATATTGCCAAAAATCGTTGACACAAGCAGTTTTCTCCCATATCATAAGGGTAGCTTCTGAATAAAAAAATTATGCAGAGGCCAAAAATAAACAAACATACGAAAACTCCACATCCAAAAACAACCACTACTCGCAGGTGGTTGTTTTTTTGGTGAGAGAGCTTGGCTAGCGCGCGGCCCTTGGCGATACTTCGCAGCAGTGTTTGTGGTTTGTACGTATGCAGCCTCCTGGATTGTGGCGCAATAAAAAATCGCCCACGCCTGGTGAGCAATCATCTCTTATATGGTGGAGCTGCCGGGTACTGCCCCCGGGTCCGCTTGGTGCCCTCGTATTCGTCTACGAACGTAGGTTTGTTTGCGTGTTTGACAACGCGAGGCCGATCAGAAACAAACCAAAAATACAGCCTATCGTTGCGCGGTATATGTCCTCTCCTCGTGCCGCTGCCACCAGGAGAGCAAGCAACATAGCTATGACACTATGAAATGCCCTGTTGCCATGCACCTCATAGCGATCGCCAGACTAAGCGGCGAGTGCAGCCGCGGTATTGGGAGCGAAGATCTCCTCAACACTGCGGAGTGCTGCTGCAACTTTATTTTTTGCAGTTATATCTATGCGTGTCGTGCATATCCGATTCGCAGAATACAATGACAAAGTCCAAACGTCGAACGCTATATCAGCCCCACGTCTGTACATATTATAGCACGATTTTGCTCATGTATAACCCCCCGTAGCTTGGATCTTGCAACTATGAGCAACATGAGGTTGGCTTTCTTGGAGAGGTTTAAGCTCCAGATTATCTCACAGCGCCAAAGTGCCCTCATCTCCATCGCAGCGCTCTTTTTCTCATCTCTGTATACAGCATCGTATTCTCATAGATTCGTGAGCTCATGCAAACTCATACGAAAACAATTTGCACAGACCCCGCCAATATGCTTAACTATAGACAGCATGAACAAAGTCGCAAAAATCAGGTCGGTTGCACCCGTGGGGTTCGCTGGCCATATGATTGACGTCGAGAGCGACATGACGAAGGGTCTGCCCGCCCTGCAGATCGTTGGCCTGGGCAACAAAGCCATCGACGAAGCACGCGAACGAGTGCGCAGCGCCATCACCAACTCCCTGCTGGAATATCCGGCTCAGCGCATCACCATCAATCTCGCACCAGCCGAGCTGCCCAAGGATGGCACACACTACGACTTGCCGATTGCCCTTGCCCTCCTCACCAGCAGTGGCCAGCTCCGGCCCGAGCAAGTGGCTGGGGCGGTCTTTGCTGGTGAGTTGGCACTTGATGGCACACTCCGCCCAGTCAAAGGTGCCATTACCATTGCCGAAGCAGCTCGTGATAATAATTACAACACTGTCTATTTGCCCACAGAGAATCTCGCCCAAGCTTCCCTCGTATCAGGGGTGACGCTCTATGGTGTACCAGATCTTACAACACTCTTCCTCCATCTCAAAGGCGAAAAACTGCTACCAATCTACCAGCCACCACCCACTGATGATAAACCAACAACACCCGCATCATCACCCCTGCTCGACGATATCTACGGCCAGGCCCAAGCCAAGCGCGCCCTCACCATCGCCGCAGCGGGCCACCACAACATCCTCTTCACTGGGCCGCCCGGCACCGGCAAGTCGATGCTGGCCAAGACGTTGCCCAGCCTCTTGCCACCCCTGACCCCAGATGAACAGCTGGCCGTGACGAAGCTGCACAGCCTAGCTGGTCTCTCGCTCGACCAAAGCGTCCAAGCGCGGCCATTTCGGGCGCCGCACCACACAGCCAGCCGCGCATCGCTGATTGGCGGTGGGTCGGTGCCGCAGCCTGGCGAAGTGAGCTTGGCCCACCTGGGCGTGCTCTTCCTTGATGAGCTGCCCGAATATCCACGCACGACGCTTGAGGTATTGCGCCAGCCACTTGAGGACACAACAGTGACGGTCACCCGAGCACGAGGGCGTGCCACCTACCCGGCCGATTTTATGCTGGTGGCCACCATGAACCCCTGCCCCTGTGGCTACTATGGCGACCCAACACACGCCTGCACCTGCAGCAGCACGCAAATTATCGCCTACCAGAAGCGTTTGTCGGGGCCACTGATGGATCGGATCGATATGATCATCCCCGTCAATCGCATCCCTAATGAGCAACTGCTCTCACACCGCACCACCACCGATCACGAGCAGCGCCATGCGATAGCCACCATTTCTACCGCCATCCACGCTCAAGCCGCCCGCTACGGTGGCAGCGCTATGCGCAATAGCCGCCTCAGCTCGGCCCAGGTGCGGCGCTCTATCCCACTCTCGCCAGAAGTCAAGCAGTTCCTCGATGCTGCCAGCACCAAGCTTGGCCTCAGCCCGCGCGGTTACTTCAAAGTCATCAAGGTAGCCCAGACCATTGCCGATCTTGACGAAGCGCCGCACATCACCATCGCTCACATCTCCGAGGCGTTGCAATATCGACAACCAGCACCTGTCAAAACGTTGTAAAAATATCGTCGTATACTTTACATCACATTCTACCTCTGTAATTCCTCATATATCAATGAAATATTGGTAACTACGTGTGATTTACAACATTTGACAGATTCCTCGTCAACCCGCCATACTAGAGCCATGCAAGCAAACTACTCCAACCAACCCCTCCACTACCCTACTCCAGGCCAATCAGCGATCTTCCTCGCTGGCCCCACACCACGCTTCGATGAAGCATCGCAGCAGCTCATCTCTGCATCGTGGCGACCCGAAGCCGTGCGGATCTTTGCGAGGCTGGGCTACGAGGGGATCGTCTACGCGCCAGAGAACCATGATGCCTCGCCCCAGCGCGAGCTCGATCTCCTCAAGCAAGCACGGTGGGAGTGGGAGGCGCTCGACGCAGCAACGGTGGTACTCTTCTGGGTACCACGAGTAATCGACCGGTCGCTACCCACACTGGGTATGCCCGCCTTTACCACCAATGTAGAATTTGGCTTCCATATCGGCAAGAACCCCGCCAAGGTCGTCTACGGCCATCCAGAGGGCGCACCCAAGACGCGCTACCTCGACGCGCTCTACACCGAGCACACTGGGCGGCAGCCAGGCACAACACTCGAAGAGACAATCACACAGGCAATTGCCTGCGCCAAGGCGCTGCAAGCGCAGGATAATTAGCCGCTCATCTTCTGTCTCATCACGTATGTTTTCTCACATTCACCCTCTCTATATTCCCTCTGATAGAGTGTGAAGCTCCTTATCAATAATCTCGCAAAGCCAGGGAGTCTCATACTCGTAGCACCCCACCCATAGCGCCTACTAACGCGCAATCACCGCGAAAAATCACCAAACTGCAGCATATTTTATTTGCCTTTTGCGGCGACATCTGGTAAACTTTTGGGGAGTCAATTCGTTTTAAGCTCAAGCAAAGGAGAGCACAATCAAATCAACCACCCGCATCAACGAAGCCATCCGTGCACGAGAGGTGCGCGTCATTGGCGAAAGCGGCGAACAACTTGGCATCATGAGCCGGCAGGCAGCCCTGGATAAGGCGCGGCAAGCTGGCGTAGACTTGGTGGAGTTTTCGCCCAATGCTAACCCACCCGTTGTGAAGATCATCGATTGGGGCAAATATCAGTACCAGAAGATGAAGGAGCAGCAGCGCAACCGGCGAAGCAACAAAGCCAATGAGCTCAAGCAGATGCGTTTTGGCCTAAAGATTGGCGCTAATGATCTGGAAATCAAGCTACGCAAGATTCGCAAATTCCTGGCTGAGGGGCACAAGGTCAAGGTTTTGATCTTTTTCCGCGGCCGCGAGATGGCGCATCGTGAGCTTGGCTACAACCTCATTAGCCAGGTCGTCTCCGCCCTTGAGGACGAAGCGATTGTCGAGCAAAAACCACTGATGGCTGGGCGCAACCTCAGCATCGTAATAAGGAGTAAGTAATGCCAAAACTCAAGACCCACAAGGGCACTGCTAAGCGCATTAAGCTAACCAGTACCGGCAAACTGACCCGTCGGCGTGCCTTCGGGAACCACATGCTCTCCAAGAAGAGCAAGTCGCGCAAGCGCAATATCAACACCCCTGCTACCATCACTGGTGGTATGGCCAAAAATGCTAAACGAGCCTTAGGAGTCTAACATATGCGCGTCAAACGAGGAACAACCGCCCACGCTCGCCACGCCAAGATGCTGCGAGCTGCCAAAGGAATGCAACACAATCGCACTCGGAGCTTCCGCCTTGCCAAGCAAGGGGTAATCCGTGCCCTGCAATATGCCTACCGCGACCGTCGCAATCGCAAGCGCGACCTGCGCCAGTTGTGGATCACTCGCATCAACGCTGCTGCTAGGCAAAATGGTACCACCTATGGCCGCCTGATCGCTGATATCAAGGCTGCTGGTGTGGCACTCGACCGCAAGGTCCTCGCCGAGCTAGCCGTCAACGAGCCACAGGCTTTTGCAGCTGTCGTGAAGCACGTCACTCGCAAGTAGTGTAGCAATTTATACGACGTTGTGAGTAATACACACCTCTGTAACAGAGGTGTGTATTTCTACTTGCCCAGCCGCTAGCCTCCAGTTATTTTCTTGTTCAGCGAGGAGGTTGCAAGAAATAGCAAAGCTCCAAAGCTGGAGCTAACACATCATACCATAAAGCAGCCTATCGATAAGCCGGGTTCTGTCGTGGATGATCATCTATCTAGTTTGCAAATTGCTCTGCAAATCGAGCGGTTAGCGATAGCCACAAGCGGATCACTCATCCGTGGCTATCTCCTTGCAGCCAACAGGGTTTACCTCCGCGGCATGTCACCATGCAGCGCTGTGAGCTCTTACCTCACTCCTTTCACCCTTACCCCGCTACTAGAGCGCTACTGCGCGCAAGCATTGGTGTTGCGGAGCGGTATCGTTTCTGTGGCACTTTCCCTAGGGTTGCCCCCGGTCGCCGTTAGCGACTGTCGTATCCTGTGCTGCCCGGACTTTCCTCTTGCTAGGTCGCAAGCGATCATCTAATAGACTGCCTCCCTATTATAGCATAAGGGATTTATGACGAGTGAGCACAATACTCTCAACCATCAAAAAATCCCAGACTCACCCCAGGCGCTTGATATTCCCCTGCATGATGCAAGGTGGGTTTCCTCATCCATACCCACGGGTACGGTGAATATTGGAATCCCTATCATATGATGTTAGGAAAATCATACACGCCCGATATTTGTCTGGGACACTCTTAGTATACCACAGAATGGTAAGCGGCGTCACGTTTGCGATGTGGAGATCCTTACACCCTCTTCCTTGGTGCTAAACAAGTCAATATCTGCTGAATATTAGCACCTCTTGTATTGGACGTTTAAAACTCTGCTAATGCTCATAACAGACTCTCACCTTTGTACGAGAGGTAGCCTCATTCAATCTCCCACCAAGCTAGCCTACAATCTAAACCCTGTACCAAGCTAGGAAAAAGACAAAAGGCCCAATTCCTACTCCTAGCCAAGCGACACACCAAACACCAGCGAGAAAAGCTGCAAGATACCTCTGATGGCCGCCATCATCACATTACCAATGGCCGAGCTACCAACCAATACCAGCACAAAGACCAGCATCACACCGTACTGCTCCACTACCTCCATGCCGCGGCGCACAAACTCCGGCGCCAAAGCATACAGCACGCGCGAACCATCGAGCGGCGGGATAGGCAGCATATTAAAGACAAAGAAACCAAGATTCACACTCACTGCCGTAGCAAGCAGCGGCTGCACTGCTGGCCCAGCGATCGTCGCATATAGGCCGAAGCAGATGAAGGCAATGACGAAGTTTGTCAGTGGTCCAGCGAGCCCCACCAGCGCTGCGCCCCATTCGTCACCACGCACTCGCTCGGGGTTGTAAGGCACTGGCTTAGCCCCACCAAACACTGGTAAGCCCAGCAGCGCCAAGCTCAGTGGCAAAAGGATGGTCAAGAATGGATCAATATGATGCAGTGGATTGAGCGTCAAACGCCCCTGCTCCTTAGCCGTATCATCGCCCAGCCAGTACGCCACAAAGCCATGCATCGCCTCGTGCAGCGTCATCGAGATAAGAATAACGACAAGGACGATAATGAGGTGAGCGATATCAATATGCATTTCTTTATTGTACCATCACCACTCGCCGTGCCCAAGGCTTTGCCTTGCTATGTAGCGTCATATATACTGGTACTATGTCTATAATCACCTACCATACCGACACCAAGCCGATCGACCATATCGAGATCACCGAGCCTACGCAATGCCGCCATGTACTCGAGGATATCGCACAGCGCGCGCTCAGCCTTGCCAGCACACTCCAACCAGCAGACGAGGACACGATAGAATTACCAGCATCAATGCGAAAATACAGTAAATATTACAATGATGTAGAGAGTACAACCGTTGTTACCACTGTTGATTCTCATCAAACAACACTTGATGCCACACGCCACACTGGCCACAATAGCATCAGTTGGAACGTCTTTATCGACCAGCCGCTGCCACAACCAACCACCCTCGCACAGGTGTGTGCACTGGTGCAAGCAGAGCAGCCAGACTACGCAACCGCTAGCTGGCAATCTCGCAATGCAGATGGCTCAGACCGGCACATCATGGTCTTTGCCTCGCCTAGCAGTGTGCGAATCAACCTCCTGCGGCATACTGGTAGCGATATGCAGCGGCTCCCCATCGATGACCCACAAGCCATCATTGATGAGGTATTTGGCTCATAATATCATAGACACGGAACCCAAAAACACCCCTACGCCCCTACTACATAAACCACTCAAGAAAATATCTGGAGGCTTGCGATACGGCAAGATGCCTCAGCACTCCACCTTGACATTGCCTCCTTGGCAGCGTATACTAATACAGATTGTAATAATATAAGTTATAAGTGGAATAAGAATATGGCAGCACGATGTGAACTGACTGGCAAGGGCAAGCAATTCGGCAACAATGTGAGCTTCTCGTTGCGACGCACCAAGCGAGTCTTCAAACCAAACCTTCAGAAAAAAACCTTCGTTGTAGATGGGCAAAAGGTCACCATGGTTCTCTCGACCAAGGCGATCCGTACCCTCAAGAAAAAGGGCCTGCTCACCAGCGCCAAGACAAAGGCCAAGGCTGCGGCGTAACCGCCCAGAGCAAACGATAACTGTAAATATCCCCTGTGTACGGGGATATTTTGGTGGTTACTTCGCTTTATCTAACTCAGCAATTGTCGCGAGCACGCCAGCGAACTGCCGAGCAAACTCTGGCCGCAGCACCAACACGCGCTGGGTACCAACCGCTTCGCTCGTGACAATGCCTGCTTCGCGCAGGACTTTGCAGTGGTGCGAGACAGTCGAGAGTGAGAGATTATGATCGATCTGGCTGCAGCCCAGCCGCCCCTCCGCAGCCAAGCGACGGACAATCCGCAGCCGCAGCGGATCGGACAGGGCGGCAAAGATATGCTCTGGTGCGAGTGCGTCTGTTGGGGTGTTTTGTTGGGATGTCATTTCCTTTGTATTGTCTCATACCTGCTGGTCATTGCCAAGGCAAGCACTACTACGCCGGCCGCTATGAGCGGAATGGCCTGCGCTGGCTGGCTACTAATAATCGCACTACCTAGCATACCACCAAAGCCTTGACCAATGTAAATACTGGATGAATTGAGTGAAAGATTCAGCTGAGCCCGCTCTGGAGCAAGCGCAATGATACGGTATTGCTGAGCAATCGTGGCAATCCAAGCACTAGCTGTCCATAATAGCACACTGCCACCAACGAGACCAAGCGCGCCTAGCATCCCAGCCGCCACACCAAGCAAAGCAAGCGCCAACGCAAAGGCAAGCATTGCCCAGCGGGCCAGCCAAATGTGGGCAAAACGATCGGTCAGCCAGCCACCTAGCACGCCGCCCAGGAGTGAGCCCACACCAAAGATGAGCAAAATCCAGCTAAAGTATTCGTGCAGACCAGCCTGCTGCACCACCGCACTCAGATACGAAATCACGCTGGTGCCAGCGACAAATATCACTACTGTTACCAATAGTGTCAGTGCAACCTGACGATTAGCCAGGCCTGCTACCAATGTGCGAACGGTTGGCGCCTGCTGCGCTGGCTGCGCTTCACGCGCCCGAATGCCCAGCACAATGCCACACAACACCAGCACCGCAGCCACCGCCATTGCCCAAAACAGCGCGTGGTAACCATAGCGCTCTCCCATAACCGAGCCCAGCGGCACAGCGAGTACCGTTGCCATCGTCATACCTGTTGTAACGACGGAGATTGCCTTGCCACGATGCTTGGCCGGGGCAAGGCTGGTTGCCAAAGCCATCGCCGTTGGCATCATCATAGCTGAGCCCAAGGCTGCCATCACTCGAGCCACCATCATCCATACAAATGACGATGCGAGCGCTGCCACTCCATTACCAATTGCAAATATCGCCAGTGCTAGCACCAAGGTCGACCGCCGATTGCGCCGCCCCATCACCATGCCACACAGTGGTGCCGCCAGTGCATACACCCACGCAAACACCGTCACCAAGAGGCCAGTCTGCCCCAGCGACACTCCCAGCTGCTGTGCCACCTGTGGCAATACCGCTGCCAGCATGAAGCCATCCGCTCCAATGACAAAGGCTCCCAGCGCTAGCACCGCAATCTTACCCCACGGCGTGGTTGATTGTTGTTCCATAAAACCGTTCCTTTCTTCGATATAAATCGAAATAATAGTAATATTTCGAAGTGTATCGAATTTAGTGTGTTGTGTCAAATCGACCACATTATGACAATGATTTCACTATGAATCTCACAATCCTCATCACTGTCTCGCACTCATTTCTTGAGAAAACTATAGGGACTGATCTTGCCCATCAACCCACCAACACTCGTGCCGACTACAACTACTATTCATATTCCATCAGATAAAGCAGCGAGAAAAACGGAGTAAAGATATATCATAAAAAACCAGCCTCTTCTATGAGGCTGGTTGCGCTTGGGGTATATGAATCCTAGCTTCGAGCTAACTCAAACACCGTCAGTACTTCGGGCAGGTTACTCGCTGTTTTAATTTTGAGCTTAGGTTTTTGTTCGACTGGTGCACCGAGCTCCTTCTCAAAGACCTCCACTGTGTCTTGCGGTACTTCGTAATGCAACGCACTATCGGCATAGTGGACGGGCACCACCACCCGTGGCTCGATCTTGCGAATAATAGCGGCGGCACTTGTCGCATCCAGCGTGTAACCATAGCCACCCACTGGAATAATGACAATGTCGATCACCCCCAGTGCCTCGAGCTGAGCGTCAGTAAGCTCTGGCGCGATATTACCAATCACCGCAATGCGAATATCGCCACACTCAATGCGATATACTGTAGAGAGCTGCTCACTCTCTGGCGTGTCGATGTGGCGCGTGGCTGCGATGCCGCGGATGGTATAGTCACCCACTTCATACTCACCAGGCTGGTCAATGATAAGGCGTGCCTCAGGGTTAGCCACCGCAAAGCGTTCTTCGGTCGCAAGCTCTACTGCGTCCTTCGTCTTAGCGTCCTTCAGGCCGAGCAGCGATAGCTTGGGATCAACTGCGAGCGTGGTTTTCTTCGTCGCGATGATAACTGTGTTGCCGCCTTTGTATTCGATATCAAGCATGATTCTCTCCTTCGTCTTCTTTTAATATATTATCAACGTCTACCAATACGGTATGCTTGTTGGTCAGAATGGTGGTAATGAAGCGGTCGCGCACGCTCAGCCGGTAATAGAACTCGTCGTAGCTCAGGATGCTATACGTCAGCTCGCGCCCCTCCTGTCGCTCGATAACTGCCACCACGCTGCGCACTTTGGCGGCCGAGAGGTTACCCACGAGCAGCAGATCGATCGTACTGGCTGATCCTTTCACCAACGCCCCCGCCGCAATCGCCACACGTAGGCGCGGCAGCTGCATAATCGCATCTTGCCAAGCCGGCCGGTAGCCCGACTTGTTCTTGGCTGGAGCAATTTTTTGATCGGCAAAGATGACGCGCAGTGGTGGATAATATTCGTACTGCTGGTTTACTTCGTAGTACAATTTGTTATCCACGCTGTCGCTCGTGATAATCCCCACCTCCAGCATATTGAGCAGCTCGCGGCGCACCGAATTAATTTGCTCATTAATTAGCCGCGTAATCTCGCGCACATAAAATGCCTTTCCTGGGTTATTCAAGAAAAGGTGGAGCAATTTCACACGAGTTTTTGATCCAAACAGTGCATCTATCATTACGGTCACCAACTAGATTTATGGTATCACATCTGGTGCGCTTGCGCGAGCACCCGATTAAGGTAGGCCTCAGCATCCTCCAGGTCACACCATATAATATCGGGATTACGTCGCAGCCAGGTCATTTGCCGCTTGGCCAGGTGCCAGTCTGCTATGCAAAATGCCGCTTTGGCTTGCTCGAGCGTATACTCACCCTGTTGTAATTTATGTATAATTGGGTAGATATTCCCCGTCATTGCCTCACTTTCCCAGCCATAGTGGGCTGCTAATCCCGTTGCCTCTTGCACAACACCGTGGGCAAAAAGCTGCTCTGTCCGCTCGGCAATGCGCCTGCGCAGCACATCACGCAGCGTTGCAATACCCACAACATAGGTATTTTTATCAACATGCGCTGACCTCTGTAATTGTTGTCCTTTTCGCACTATTGTATTAATGACATGACGTTTGTTGTATTTATTATTGGGCAATTCTATGTTGTGCACTCGACAATGTTCGTGCAAAGTTTCTATAGAATAGCCCTGTAACCGCTGCATAAGCTTTTTGTTCACCGTCGGAAATTGAAATTTATACAACACTGCATCGACATAGAGGCCCGTCCCACCGACGAGAAACGGGATGCGCCCACGCTGGCGAATAGCCGCAATTTGCCGATTAGCATAACGCTGAAAATCCACAACTGTGTAGCGCTCACCTGGCTCTACTAAGTCCAGCCCCCAGTGTGGCACGAGGGCTTGCTCATCCGGCGATGGCTTGGCGGTGCCAATATCCATACCCTTGTAGATGGTGCGCGAATCGGCGCAAATAATCTCACCACCGTACTGCCTCGCAAGGCGAATCGCCAAGCTGGTCTTGCCGCTAGCGGTTGGCCCAACGATGGCAATAAGCGGCATAGTAAGTGGTGTGTTATTTTTTGCGAGCATGCGAGCTACCTTTCAGATTATTCTGCGGCGCAGCAAGTGGCCGCCAGCGACGCTGTGCAAAATCAACTACGCGGTACGAATCATCACACTGGATCCCATCATGCTCGAGCAATTGCCGCTGCACTGCCTGCCCACCCGGAAAGCCAACCGCAAGGCCTCCCTTGCAATTAACAAGTCTATGCCACGGCAGCTCCTCCGGCCCACCATGAGCAATCTCCCCCACTCGCCGTGCGGTGTATGGGTGACCAGCAAAAGCTGCCAAGTCGCCATAGGTTGTCACTTTATCATCTGGCAGCTGTGTCATCAGCTCGTAGACGGCATCACGCAGGCTCATCGCTGGCAAGTCGCTCAATTGCCACCTCCACGTCGTACCAATTTGTGCAGCGCACCACCCCAGCTGGCAATGTTGCAGCTTGGTTCCAGGCATAATCGCCAAAGAGCAGCGCATTGCGGCCATGTGCTGCCACCGCTTGGCAGTGCTTGAGCTGGTCGTCTATCAGCACATCGGCGTTGATTTGCGTCATCAACTCTGCCTTCGTGGCACGGTGCGAATCATTAGTTAACTCATCCCAAATACCCGAGAAATAAACCGCCGTGCTCGCAAAGATACCTGGAAAATGCTCGTCGATCCAAGCTATTGTATCACCCTTTACTTGTAGGCAGCGTGACGTTGCAATCATCAGATGATGGTGTTGTGCCAAGCGCTCCAGCACCTCCAGCGCGCCGCCAATGTGCCCATAGCCCGCGCTTAGGCTCGTGCTCACAATCTCGGCAGTGCGACGCTCCACTTCAGCATTATCCACCTGCCACATCTTGGCCCAATGCTCATCGTAGTCATCGACCGTCAGGTTCGTCCCCCAGCGCTGGTTGCTAAAGGCGACGATGCCAGCGGCATTTTCCGCCAGCACGTCGTCGACATCCACAGCAATGCGCAGGCGGCGCATTAGCTCAGCTCCTCTAGGTACGCCGCTAGCTCATCCAGCGGCACCGTCGTCTCGCCCTGCTGGGTACGCACACTTACCTGGCGGTTGGCTTTGTCGCGTGGGCCAACGATAATCTGCACCGGAATTTTTACAACAGTAGCTTCGCGGATCTTTTTGCCAAGCGATTCATTGCGCATATCTGTTGTATATCTTACCTCGTTGTATTTTATAGGATGCATCAGTACCACTGTTTTGAGCACCGATGTGATTTCATCAACATAGTCTTCTACGGTGTTGTTAATTGTGAGAATACGAACTTGCTCGGGCGCGATCCAGAAGGGGAACCACCCCGCTGTGTGCTCAATAAAGACGCTCAGGAAACGCTCAATCGAGCCCAGCAGCGCGCTGTGAATCATCACTGGCCGAGCCATGTCACCCGCTTCATCTGTATATTCAAGGCCAAAGCGCTCGGGCTGGACGAAGTCGAGCTGTACCGTCGCCACCTGGTGTTCGCGACCAATCGCATCTGTCGCCATGAAGTCGATCTTTGGCCCATAAAAGGCCGCTTCGCCCTCCTGCTCGAAATAGTCCAGTTGCTTAGCCGTCACAGCTGCCTTGAGCTGGGCCTGGGCCGATTGCCACAATTCTGGTGCCCCAAGGTAGCCCTCTCCCTCATCGCGGTAGCTCAGGCGGACACGCAACTTCATCCCAACAATGTGGTACAACTCCTCGGCACAGGCCAGCAAATTACTCATCTCCTGCTCGATCTGATCTGGCCGGCAAAACACATGGCTATCATCCTGCGTCAGCGAACGCACCCGGCTCAGGCCACCCAGCTCGCCAGTTTTTTCGTCGCGGTAGTCGGTCGTTGTCTCGAGGTAGCGCACAGGCATATCGCGGTAGCTCCGTGGCTGACTAGCAAAAATCTGCGTGTGGTGCGGGCAGTTCATCGGCTTGAGGGCCATCTTGTCGCTCGTCTCTTGGCTCGTCACGAGAAAGAGCTCGTCGCCAAACTTCGCCCAGTGCCCGCTCGTCTCATACAAATCTTTCTTAGTAATGTGCGGCGTCCAGACTTTGGAAAAGCCGTATTTCTCACGCAGCTGGTTAGAGAGCTGCGCTGCTTTATCACGCAAGATCGTGCCACGTGGTGTAAAGAGTGGCAAACCCACCCCCACCAGCGGCGACATTGTGTAGAGGTCAAGCTCTTTGCCAAGCTTGCGATGGTCGCGCTTTTTGGCTTCTTCGCGCATCTGTAGGTAGCTATCAAGCTCCGCTTGCGTTGCAAAGGCCACGCCATAGAGCCGCTGCATCTGCGGCCGGGTCTCGTCGCCTCGCCAGTACGCACCAGCCACGCGCAGCAGCTTGAAGGCCCCCACCTTGCCCGTACTCTCTACGTGCCCACCACGGCACAGATCGGTGTAATCGCCCTGAGAGTAGAGTGATACCGTCTCTACCTTGCTCTCGCCCTCTGCGGCGCTACCAAGGGCCTCTCCAGCCAATTCTTTGGCAATGGTCGTCCCCGAGCGCTTCAGGTCATTGAGCAACTCAACTTTATATGGCTGATCTGTCTCCTTCGCCCAAGCAATCGCCTCATCCACCGGCACATCGCGGTGCGTAAAGGGCAGATCGCGCGCAATAATGCGCCGCATCTCCTTCTCGATTTTGCCAAAATCTGCCTCAGATATCGTCACATCACCAAGGTCAATGTCATAATAAAACCCCTGCTCGATGGCTGGCCCCACGCCAAACTTCGCCTGTGGCCACAAATGCTGGACGGCTTGCGCCATGATGTGCGCCAGGCTGTGGCGCATTGCTTGCTGCTCGTTGTTCATTGCTTTGTTTGCTCATCACCTTCTCTGCTGCGCACTGGCAGCCAGAAGCCGACTCGCTCCTCCTTGTATATAAATTATTTTGATAAAAATAAAAACATGCGTCCTGGCACGGATATGTCCATCCGACCAATCTCGCATGTCTCGGGCCGCTTGCACGCAAACGGCGGTTCCACCGGACTTCTTGGCGCTTACCGCCAAGCACTCATGACGCAACGTTCTCGCACATCACGACAGCCCACGAAGCTCGGGAGGCTGGTGAGGCCCCGTCAGCACTTACCATCTATTGTATAACGAGAGTGGGGGTGGGTGCAAATAGTGTCAGCCTCAACCTCTCCCAACTACTTCGGTCTCACGGCAAACCCATCGCGCAAGAAAATATCTGGAGGCCAGTGGCTGTAGGGGCGGATAAGCTCTGTGATTCATCTGGCCGGAACATTTTCGGTGTGATGGGTTTGTTGTGAGGGCGAAGATGATAAGCTTGCACGTTCAGGTAT
>CALIXX010000007.1 GCA_938046115.1 uncultured Candidatus Saccharibacteria bacterium
GCGAAGCGGCACCGATAAAGCAAATGCGCGCTACGTTCTAAAGCAAGCCGGCTTTAGCGACAACGACATTACGGCGGCATTCCACGCGGCATACGATAGTCCGTTGTTTGCCGACAAACCAGCGGATGCACCGCTTGAAGGTTATATGTTTGGCGAGACATATCACGTAGCAGACGACGCGACGGCGAAGCAAGTTCTCGAAACGGTATTTGCGCATATGTACAAAATCGTGCAAAAGAATAATTTGGTCGCGAAATTTAAAGAGCAAGGGCTGAATTTATACCAGGGAATCACGCTTGCGTCAATTGTTGAGCGCGAGTTAACGTGCGAAGACAAGCCGACGGCAGAGCGCAAAGAGCGCTGCTATCAGTACCAGCGTGGTATCGCGCAAGTATTTATTAAGCGTTTCCGTGCAGGTGCAAAGCTCGGATCCGACATTACGGCGGTCTATGCCGCTGATAAGGCAAAGATTGATATCCCTAAAGACGACACTAATGCGCTCGTGTCGATTGATTCGCCGTACAATACGCGCAAATACGAGGGCTTGCCGCCAACGCCGATTGCGTCACCAGGCTTTACGGCGCTGAAAGCCGTCGCCGAGCCAAGTAAGACAGACTATCTCTACTTTGTAGCGGGGGATGATGGCAAGACTTATTATGCCAAAACCACCCAGGAGCATGAGCGCAACGCTGCCCAGCATTGCCAGAAGCTCTGCCAGCTATAGCAAAATATATTGACTTTTTAGTCAACCTGGCATATACTTGGAGATAGCACACAGCGTGTAAGTATTATTGGGTGGGAGTTTACCGATTGTCTTATAACTGTGCGCCTACCAAAAATGTCGCACGGGTACAGCCTTTTTAATGCCTAGCGAGCAAATAATAGTAATTAATATTGGTCGACACGTACTCTGTTCTGTGGTGAGAGCCGCAGAAGAAAGACAAACTATGGTAGTAGCATAGCTAGTAATAGCCGTGCAGGAGAAAAGCGATTACAACGTTTACCAGTGGCCAATCTGGCCCACACAAGAGTGTTACGCCCCATGTGGCAAAAAAGAATATTGTTTCTTCGGCAGTATTGTATGGCACTGCCTCGGCGCTGATGGTTGCCAGTGTTGCCTCACTGTACCAGCCTGGTGTGGCCTTGGCGGCACCGGTTGCAACGACAACGCAATCTGTGTCGGTAGATATCGACGAAAAGGT
>CALIXX010000008.1 GCA_938046115.1 uncultured Candidatus Saccharibacteria bacterium
CAATATGGCTTGAAGGCGCATGTCCGAGCCAGTGACGCTCAGCTGGTGTATGGTTATGCCAAATATATGCGCGATGCCTTGCCGGGTGCGAGCTATATTGGCTTTACGGGCACGCCGATTGAAACGGATGATAAGTCAACGCCAGCAGTATTTGGCGACTATATCGATATTTATGATGTCGAGCAGGCGGTGAAAGACGGCGCAACAGTACCGATTTATTATGAGAGCCGGCTGATTGATCTGAATATGGACGAAGCTACACGGCAGTGGCTGGATAAGGAAGTTGATGATTTGCTGGAAGGCGAGGAATTGAGCCGCCAGGACGCACTGAAGGCCGAGTATGCGCGAAAAGAAGCCATCGTCGGTAATAGCGAGCGGCTGAATACTATCGCGCTAGATATTATTGAACATTTTGAGGCTCGCCAAGGCGTCCTGAGTGGCAAAGGTATGATCGTGACGATGAGTCGCGGTATTGCGGCTGATTTGTATGAGAGAATCGTGGCGTATCGGCCGGATTGGCATAGCGACGATGACGCAGGCGGCGTGATCAAGGTGATCATCACCGGTAGCGCCAGCGACCCTAACTATTTGCAGCCGCACATTCGTAACAAACAACGGATAAAGGCGATCGAAAAGCGTATCAAAGATCCAAATGATCCGCTTGAACTCGTGATTGTGTGTGACATGTGGCTGACGGGATTTGATGTGCCAAATATGCACACCATGTATCTGGATAAACCGCTGAAGGGTCATAATTTGATGCAAGCGATTGCCAGGGTAAATCGAGTGTTTCCGGGTAAAACTGGTGGCCTGGTGGTTGACTACTTGGGTGTAGCAGGGGCGCTGCGCGATGCTATTTCTGACTATACGCAAAGTGGTGGTCAAGGCGCACCGCAGCTTGATATTGCTGAGGCGGTGGCGCAGATGCAGATGCGTTATGAGGTGGTGCGCGATTTATTCGGTACCTTTGATTATCGGCGATATTTTACTGCACCGACCAACCAGCAGCTACAAATTATTTTGGATGCCGAGGAATATATTTTAGGGCTGGAGGATGGTGAGAAGCGATTGAAACAGCATGTTTTGGAGCTGAGTAAAGCCTTTGCGCTGGCTATGCCCAGGCCCGAGGCGCTGAAAATTCGCGAAGAAGTGGCGCTATTTCAGGCGGTAAAAGCTCGGCTGGAAAAAGTGTCAAGCTCAGTAGTGGTGACTGATGCCGAGTACCGAAGTGCGCTGAAACAAATTGTTGATAAAGCGATTGCACCAGTCGGTGTGGTCGATGTGTTTGAGGCAGCAGGGCTCAAAAAGCCGGAATTGTCGATTTTAAGTAATGAGTTCCTGGCCGAAATTCGTCATATGGAGCGCAAGAATTTGGCAGTGGAAGCCCTGCAAAAGCTGCTCGCTGATGAAATTAAGTTACGATTTTCGCGCAATTATGCCAAGGACACGAAGTTTTCTGACTTGCTCAATCAGGCCTTGACGCGATATAGAAATGGGACGATTGAGGCAGCGCAGGTGATTGAGGAATTAATCAACATTGGACAGAAAATTCGCCAGACTGTTGAGAATGGTGCAGTTGATGGCCTCAGCGAGGACGAAATTATCTTTTATGATGCGCTGGTTGAAAATGGCAGTGCTCGTGAAGTGCTGGGTGACGCGCAGCTGCGTGATATCGCAAAAGTATTGTTAGAGCAGGTGCGTCGTGATGCGACGATTGACTGGGCCGAGCGCAGGAATGTTCAGGCAAAACTGAAAGTTAACGTCAAAAAGACGCTGGCAAAATATGGTTACCCACCAGATCAGCAGGCACTAGCAACCGATATGGTACTGGAGCAAGCCAAGCGCTATGGTAATGAATGGAGCCAGAAGCGCGTGACATATGAAGCTAGTGGCGGGGCGAGTTTGTTAGATTAATGCGAAGCTCCATGAAAATCCCCGCTCGCCTCAAACCCAACTCCCGCCACCGCGAAGAAGTCGTGGTGGGTAGCGACGGCGTGTATATCATCTACACTAAAGCACCAGCGATCGAAGGCCGGGCGAATGCGGCGGCTATTAAGCTGCTAGCTAAGCATTTTGGTGTGAGCAAAAGCCAGATTCGACTGCTGCACGGGGCGACATCGAAGCACAAGGTGTTTAATATCGATAGCGCAGTTCAATAAAATACATGTCTGATTGGGCACAGAGTACCCAACAAAAAATGACAATATAGCTTTTGTAAACAGTACATCGCCAAGAATTCTAGTGCGCATAATGTATACAAGAAAAGTGAGACGTTATAAAACGCTGGTACGTGAGTTGCCGAATAGCTGCTTCTTTCTTCTGTAACCTTGTCTTACCTCACTGGATAAAGCGATGATAACACCATAATTAATCCGGTAGGTTTTCATTACGGTGCATTAATCTGCTTTTGCAATGCCGACGTGTATAAGCATAGGAAAGAAGGGCAAGACACTCAAAAAATCTTAATATTCAGGTGTATATTCCTACGGATAATTTACACCGGGCGCAGTCTTGCCCAGTAGCGCCTGCACGGTGACGAAGCGATAGCCTTGCTGTTTGAGTGTGCTGAGGATGCAGGGTACAGCATTCACAGAGGTGGGGTGAATGTCGTGCATGAGGATGATGGCACCTGGCCGCGCACCAGCAACAGCACGGTTGCAGACGATGGTGCTATTGCGATCGGCCCAGTCGCGTGTATCGACTGACCACAAGATGGAGGCCATACCGCGCTGGCGCAGTTGCTCGAGGACGACACTATTCACCGCGCCATATGGTGGGCGCATGATAGTTGGTGCAACACCTGTTGCTTGGGTGATGGCGCTGTTGGTTCGGTCGATCTCGCTGCCGATTGCTTCTGCGCTATACTGCGGCAGAACCGGATGGCTCCACGAGTGATTGCCCAGCTGGTGACCACTGGTGTGGATGCGGCGCACGACGTCAGCACGGGCCGCAACTTTGCCGCCGATCATGAAGAATGTGCCTTTTGCACCATATTGGTCTAGGGTATCAAGCAGCTCGTTGGTGTATGGCCCAGGCCCATCGTCGAAGGTGAGGGCAATGCAGGCTTGGGCGCAAGATCCAGAAGGTGCTGGTGCGGCTGGCGCAGGGGTAACAATTGGTTTTGGTTGCGGCTTTGGCAGGGCAGGGATGGTCGCAATCTGCCGCGCCTGGGTAGTTTGCAATGCAGCGAGGATACTCGTGAAGGGGAGAGAGATCGTCATCGTGCCATAAGATGATGGCACGAGCGCAGCTTGGCTAAAAGGCCAGGCAAGCGCATTGTCATTGGTGATAATAAAGTTGGTGAGTGCGTCCTCTGTGACCATTTCGCCAAGATCGACGGCTGGCTGCTGGCGCTCGGCAATCGTGGCAGCAACAGAGCGCTGCGCCGCGTCAATGATGGTGCGGAGATATGCGGTATTGCCACCAACGAGATCGCGCAGGGTGATAGCCGCGCCCGTCTGCTTGTTGAATGTCCAAAATCGGGTGAAGCTGGCGGGGTGAGCACCGTGAGTGTCTTGGTTAGCCTGGATAATAACGGACAGGGCAGTATTGGTATTGTGGGTAATTTGGTAGCTAATTGCCTCGGTCATTGGCCGGTGGAAGGTGCGGCCGGCTGCGACGCTTTGGCGAAACTCGTGGTCGAGCTGGTCGATGGCACTGGCGACGGTGGTGTCGATCGTGCGGTTGCCTGTCAGTGGATATTCGAGTGAAGCTTTTTCTTTAGTAGAGGTGCGGCTGACCAGCTTCGAGCGAATGCCTTGGTAGTGCGAATCGACGAAGGAGTATTTCTCGTCTGTTTTGTCGGTTGTGCGTGCGGCTGGTGGGGAAGGCTGCAGTGCAGCAGGGCGCACCACATGGACGATAATAAGGGTAACAACGAGGCCACATAATGCACAGGCAAGTAGCGCAAGCAAGATAACCATGCGCCGCCGCGCTTGCGTGCAGCGCTGTTGGTGTCGCTGCAAACGCGATGCTGGTGAGGGAGATTGACGCTCCATACCGCTAGTATAGCAAAATAATGAGCATAAGCGCCATAGATATGATGATTATGCTCACACCTATTGCACCAGCGCAGCCTATGGTATAATTTAGGCAGAATATGGGACCACAACAGCCGCGATTCAATAGTTTTCCTGAGCAGCCTCGGGCAAACAACCAGAATATCTACCGTTCGCCAGCGCCTCAGGCGCACGAGCGGCTTCCTGCGCTGATGCCCGAGCGTCGGAGTGAGCAGCAGTCCGTTGACACGCATGAAATGATGCCGATGGTCCCGCAGCAGAGCCTCACGCTGCCAGCTCTTCCTACTACAGTTATTGCTGCGCCACAGCCCGACCCAGATACGACTGTCACAGCCGCTCCTGCAACTGCTGCAGACGAAGATCTGATTGAGAAAGACTGGGTTATCAAGCTCAAGCAGATCATTAAGGACACTCAAGACGACCCCTATCAGCGCGAGCAGCAGGTCAGTGCTCTGCAGCGCGACTATATCTACAAACGCTATGGGCGCAAAATTGGCGCAACGGAGAACTAGATGAATACCGTCACCACATTCATTATTGTTTTTGGCTCGGCTGGCCTTATTCTGATCATCTTGTTTGTTGCCTTCATTGTCTACCGCAATAGCATGCGCGAGGCCAAGAACTACGAGCGAGGCCTCAAGATGGTGCCGATCCTCATCCATTTGCCGCCCGCTAGTGACGATATTGACGGTGGTGGGCGCGACAAGCGTGACCTCACAGAAGAGGTGCTATCGCAGGCCCAAGTGATGTATAACATCATTGCGAGTACTAGCACTAAGGGCTTTATGAGTCGGATTTATGGGCAGCGCCATGTGTCGTTTGAGATTGTAGCACGTGAGGGGCTGGTGTATTACTATGCAGTGGTGCCAACAGTACTGACGGACACAGTGCGCCAGGCAATTGCTGCAGCTTACCCATCGGCGCGGCTAGAGGAGGTGTCGGAGCACTCGGTGTTTAGTAAGGTGGGCAAGGCGAGTGGGACGATTGGTGGTGAGTTTACTCTGCGCAAAGAATTTATTTACCCGATTTCTACCTATATGGAATCTAAGCGCGATGCGTCGCGGGCGCTGCTCAATGCAGTGTCTTCGGCTGGGCGCGAGGATGGGGTGGGAATCCAATTTTTGATCCGCCCAGCGTATGAGAAATGGACAAAGCGCTCTATCTCAGCTGCCGAGCAGATCGTCAAGAACAAGGGTGAGAAAAAGAGTAGTGGCGGCAGTAGCCTCTCGGCGCGTGATGTTATGCAGGCACTATGGAAGCCGCCCGAGGCAAGTGACAAGAAGGAATTCCAAGCCGAAAAGCCGCTCAGTGCGGTGGAGCAGGCTAAGGTTGATGCTATCCAAGAAAAGATTCGCTACCCTGGCTATGAGGTAATGATCCGCGTGGTGGTGTCGTCCAACACGGCGGCGCGCTCACAGGTGCTGCTCAAGAATATTGTGGCGGCGTTTGCACTGTTTGATTCGCCGAGCTTTAATGGCTTTAAGTTTAACCTTACTAAGAATGTCGATGAGCTGGCGACAGCCTTTATCTTCCGATTCTTCCCGCAGGCAAATAGCCGCGATATTCTCAACTCAGTCGAGCTTGCAACTCTCTTCCATTTGCCAGATCAAAATAGCATTCCTACCTCGCAAGTCAAGCGCCAGATGAGCAAGCAAGTCGATGGCCCAACAGAGGTGATGGAGACGGGGCTGTTGCTCGGCTACAATGAGTTCCGCGGCGTGCGCAAGCCGATTCGCCTGGCAGATAAAGACCGTCGGCGTCACATCCATATCATTGGTCAGACGGGTGTAGGTAAGTCGGTCTTGCAAGAGAACTTGGCCTACCAGGATATGCTGGCGGGGCGGGGTTTTGCCTTGGTTGATCCACACGGTGACTTAGCTGAGGCGCTGCTTGCCAAGGTACCGCGTGATCGGGTAGAGGATATTGTCTACTTCGACCCAGGTGATATGAGCAACCCGATTGGTCTTAATATGTTTGAATTCGATCACCCCGACCAAAAGGACTTCTTGGTGCAGGAGGCGATTAACATGCTGTATGGCTTGTACGACCCAGGCCACACCGGTATCGTTGGGCCACGCCTCGAGCACATCTTCCGTAACTGTGCGTTGCTGCTGATGGCTGATCCTGCAGGCGGGACGTTCGTTGACGTACCAAAGCTGCTGGTGGATGAGCAATTCCGCAATGCTAAGCTCAAGTACGTGACGGACCGGCAGGTGCTCGACTTTTGGACGAAAGAGTTCCCAGCCTCGCAGCGCTCTAACGAAGCTGGTGACTTGATTAGCTGGGTGATCTCTAAGTTTGGTCCATTTATTAGCAACGATGCGATGCGTAATATTATTGGTCAAACCAAGAGTGGCTTCAACTTCCCCGAGATTATGAATAACAACAAGATTTTGCTTGTTAACCTCTCCAAAGGTAAGATGGGTGATCTCAACTCGAAGTTGCTTGGTATTATCTTTGTCATGAAGTTCCAGGCGGCGGCGATGGCTCGGGCTAATATCCCCGAGCACGAGCGCAAGGACTTTACACTCTACGTTGACGAGTTCCAGAACTTTGCCACCGATAGCTTCGAGACGATCCTCAGTGAGGCGCGTAAGTATCGCTTGAGTTTGGTCTTGGCTAACCAGTTTATGACGCAGCTCAAGGAAGAACTGCGCGAGGCGATCCTTGGTAACGTTGGCACAACCATTACCGGCCGAATTGGTACGACTGATGCAGAGATCATGGTCAAGCGCTACACGCCTGTCTTTACTGCTGAGGACTTGACCAAGCTACCAAACTTCGAGTCGGTCTGTGTGGCGCAGATTAATGGCACGCCGTCAGCTCCATTTAGTATGGCGTGGATTCCGCCAATGGGCGAGCCAAACCAGCAATTGAGCGGTGCTCTCAAGAAACTCTCGGCCGCGAAGTACGGCCGGCCGCGCGACCAAGTTGAGCGCGATATAGCTGCCCGCATTAGTGTGCAGCAGCCCAGCCAGCCAGCAGCCGGAGCAGGGCGCCCAGGGGGTGCAGCTGGAGCTGGCGGTGGGTCATCCTTCCTCGATGAATGGCTTGCCAAGCGTAAACAGATGAATGCAAAGAAACCGCAATCGGCGGCAGCACCATCAAGCGCACAAACATCTCGGCCCGGTAACCCAGCTGCTCAACCAGCTCGGCCACAAACCGTGCCAGCTTCCTCAGCTCAGCCATTGCGTGCTCAGCCAGCCGTGCCATCGGCTTCTTCGCTCTCCCAAGCACCACGGCCACAGCCAGCTGGTACTCCTCGTACTATGCCAAACCCAGGCGCGTCATCTCCATCGTCGGCTGCTCAGCCTACTCCACCACCATCGCCAGCGGTGCAGGATGCGCTTGATAGAGCACGCCATGCTGCGCGGCCCAATATCCTTGGTGGCCAGCAGACCGAGGCGCGTGCTCAGTCTGCTCCACCGGTCGCACCATCGCCCGCCCCCGAGCCAGCTATGCCATCACCAGAAGAGCTAGAACGCGAAGCCTTGCGCCGCCAAGGTACTCTCAACACTCATGGTGACCTGAGTGGTGAGCCACAGGAAGTATCGATTAAGCTGCATTGATAAACGCTTAATACAGGTGATAGAGAACACAAGCGGCAAGCATAATATTTTGACGTTCGTTATTGTGTGTATTATACTCAGTCTATGAAAACCCACTACACCTTACTGGAACTAAGCCAAGGTTGGCGGTATGTCGGCGACGATTGGGAACTGGATTCTGATAACATAACGTGCCGAAACAAACTCACGTCTGCGACGACAACATTCGGTGCTGACGACACATGCCCCTGGTGTATTGAACTTGGAGTTGGGTTCACTCTACAAAAATATGTCGAAATTGGTGATCCGTATCTTATAGAAGGCAGTCGTTACGTCCTTACTGTCTGCTCGCCGTCTTTCGTTGATGATCCACGTGGCAGGTGGTACTTTGAAGACGATAATGAGGCAAAGCCCCTGATTATGAATACGCTTGACTATGATGTCGTCTTTGAGTTTGTTCAAACGAAATTAAAAGAGTATGTTTTTACGCCAACACCTGACCGTCCGTATGGAGATGATATAGAATTTCACAATGTCACGAAGCACTGGCTCTTTGATGTAGATTGGGAGGATTATTATCGATAGTTCTTTTGTCAAAGATACTCCTTAGATATTTGAGCTATTCGTTAGCGACTCTGACAGTGATATCGTTCGCTCATGACAGACGTAACAACCGTCGTTCAAGTACTTCTCTCCAGCCCGAGCGACCTCCCTTAGAATATTGACATTTGATCAATAGAGCACTATTTTACATGAGAAGTGTAAGCTATAGGTATTTGAATCATGTTGTTGAGCGAGCAGTGATTTGCAGAGGCAAGCTACACATTGCGCCGACCGAGCATCATCATGCGCACAAAGTCGAAGGCGAGGCCGCAGAGCCAGCCGAGGGCGAAGGCGGCAATAGATTCGGCACCAGAGAGTGGATAGCCGTTGAAGCGGGCAATGAGGTAGATGGCTAGAGTGAGCACGAAGGCGGCAATGGCACCAGAGAGCAGCGCGTTGGGTCGAGCAACGGTGCTACCAGTGACTTCGCTTGCCTTCTCAATGGCTGGGTTGTGGATGACTTTGCTAAAGGCGCGGCTTGAGGGCGAGAGCTGGGATTGGACGGCTGCCATGGTTTTATCGAAGCGTTCTTGCTGAGCGGCCGGGCTGGTTTGGCGTTGGCGCTCAGCGCGCTGTTGTTCGCGGGTTTCGTGCTGGAGGCGCTCAGCTTCGGCAGTGGCTCGTTTTTGCTCGGCAGCTTGCTCGTAGACTTGCTCGGCTTCGTGGCGAGCGGCCCTAAGGGTTTCGTGTCGCTGACGCGTTTCGCCCTGGAGGCTGGGGTGTTCTAACTGGCGATGCTCGCCAGATTGGCGTAGGGCGGTTAGCTGCTCGGCGCGTGATTGCTCGATGGTTTGCTCGGTGCGGCGCTCAGGTTGGCGCTTGGTGGTAAATCGTTCTGCCATTGGTTTCTCCTTGGTTAGATTGTTCCGGCGTTAAAGTTGCGGCGCACGAGGCGGATCTCGGTGCTGAGTTGGCGTGAGCGGGCGTAGAAGAAGACCACTACTGCAAGGACGATGCCAGCAAAGATGATATTTTCGCTGCTACCAGTGTGGGGTAGCTCGGTTACGACTTGCTCGACGACGCGCTTCTCAGCAGGGCAATCTACCTTGGTGCTGAGTGTATTGCCGAAGGTGTTGTCGATGCGGCAATCGTAGGAGGTTGCGTTGCTGGTGCCAGTACCCATTGAAGGAATCTGATCTTTGAGCTGGACGGTAAATTGCCGCTCTTGGCTCTCGCCTGGCTTGATCTCCACAGCTGGCCAGCTGAGGATGGTTGCATCGATGCTGGCGCTTTGGTTGGTGTCTTTGGCGAGTGTGCCGCCGCCAGCGTCGACGACTGTGGCGTATTGGAGGACGTCGCTGAGGTTATCGCTAAAGGTGAACTTCTCGGCATTGAGGCCTTTGTTGGTGACGCTGAGCTTATAGGTAATGCGATCGTGGGCTTTGGCGGTGACGGTGGTTGTCTCAGCACTGTTTTGGGTGAGGTTGTGGCCACTCTTGGTCTGGACAAATTTGGCAGTACAGGTCTTGTCCTCTAACCAGAGGGTGCTGTTGCCTGGGCAGGGCTGGCAGCGAGCATCATCTTTGAGTAGGGTAGGGTTGACCGGGCAGCGGGCGGGTGCAGCGATGACGAAGGTCTTGGCGCAGGCTTCGCTGGTGCGGTCGCCCAGAGAGGTTTTGACAGTGAGGACGACGCGGTACGAGCCGGGCGTTTTCTCGCTGTAGCTGACGGTAGGCGTACTGCTCTCGAGTGTTTTGGCGAGCTTTCCATCGCGGTAAACGTGGAAGACATAGCCGGTGATGGTAGCGCCATGCTGGGCAGATGCCGCAGCGGTGAATTGGTAGGTGGTGTCGTTCTTGTTGATAGCAAGGCCACTACAGCTCGCCACTGGTGTTGGCTTGACGACGGATGGCGGCGTGCTGCAGTTTGGATAGGTACCGACCTGGCCGGGTGGGCAGACAGGTGCGGGTGGTACTGTCTGAGTGATGAGGTTGCCGCAGTTGAGCATAATGGCGAACCAGCCAAACTTCGCTGAGTGGCCAACGAATGCTCGGTAGGTGAAGTTCCCCCACAAGCGGTGTGGCCGGTAGTAGAAGTTACGCATTCCACCTTGCGCTGCCTTCACAGAATACACGCCTTCGCCCTGAGCAGCACTAAAGTGCGGCGTCATTCCCCACGAGTAGGTGTTCTCGGTGCTGCGCCGGGTCTCCAGGCGAGTTGTCGCTTGCTGCAGCTCGGCACGGGTAATGCCGATGGTGCTGTAGAGGTCACGGATGTTGTTGGTGTTGGCATCGTAATGTGCCATCAGCTGCGATCCATTGCTAATACCGCCATAGATCATATCGCTTGGGTCGGCGGCGTTAGCCGATTCTGGTGGCGCAAGCAGCGTGAACGATTGCACGACGAGTGCTAGCGCGGTAAATATCAGCCCCAAGCGACGTGTTGCTTCTTCCTTGCGCAAACGCTTCGCATAGAAGCTCAGCTGGCCGACGATCGCCGGGCTGAGCGATAAGTTTGATACGAGTTTCCGAAACATGATGTACCCCCATAGACCATCGATGTTAGCTAAATGTTCTATGTATATTCTAGCAATGTGTTGCACGAAATGCAATTGTTTATTGGTTGTGCTTACTGATATATGATGCAGAACCTGTGGCGTGGCTCGTCTCATTTGACAATAAGCTCCAATTTAGAGAATAATATGGAATATGGCTCGCTCTGCTCGCTCACACCATCCCAATGACTTCGCGCTCAATATTGCGCATGATGAGCTAGATCTCTTTCGCTGGTTTCTATTGGTGTATCTGCTGGGTAAGCCGATTCAATCACCGGTGGCGGTGCAGACCTGGCGTCTCTTGGTGGAGCACCAGCTTGATACGCCGTGGGCACTGCTTGCGGTGGAACGGAGGCGCCTCGTGCGGCTACTGGACGAAGGCAAATACACACGCTACGACGAGAAAACAGCGACGGCGCTGCGACTCTGTGCGCAGCAGCTGATCGACCAGTATGATGGCTCGCTGATGCTGCTTATAGAGAGTAGCCGGAGCGAAGTAGAGTGCGCCAAACGCTTGCAAAAATTCTACGGCGTCGGGCCAAAGACGGCGGAGATTTTCTTGCGCGGCATAGAGGAACTATTTGCTCAGCGTGTGGAGTGAAGATATAGCGAGAAAAACCATAGGCGAGGAGACGTAATGTTTTATAAATTTCGGAAGAGAGCACATACAGTAGCACGATGGAGTCAGCAGCACTGGCGGGGGTTGACAGTAATTGTAGTGATTATAATGGGGTTGTGGCTCAATAATACGAGTCTCTTTGTGCCAACGCAGCATCCACGGATACTCGCTCACCGAGGTCTTGCGCAGACCTTTGACTATAGCAAAGTTGGTAATGACACCAACACAGCGGCCATTATGGATAAGCCCGAGCACCCCTATCTTGAGAATACAATCCCATCTATGCGCGCCGCCTTCGATCATGGTGCGGATGTGGTGGAGCTTGACCTCAAGCTCACGAAAGATCAGCAACTAGCGGTTTTCCATGATTCAACACTAGAATATCGCACAGAAGCCAAGGGCGAGATTGGCAACTACACGATGGCTGAGCTCAAGCAGCTTGACATTGGTTATGGCTACACGGCGGATGGTGGCAAAACCTTTCCATTCCGCGGCAAAGGGGTGGGCTTGATGCCCACGTTAGATGAGGTGCTGGCAGCCTTTCCACACAAGGATCTTCTTTTACACGTTAAGGACGGCAACCACCAGACATACGAAGTGCTGTGGGGAAAGCTCCGGGCAATGAACCCTGAACGCTTCAAACAAATAACAGTCTACGGTAATGACGATGGCATTGCCTGGCTGCGCCAACAAAGCGCGACGCTGCGTCTCTGCTCCAAGGCAATGATGAAGGCCGGATTGCTGCGTTACTTGGCAGTTGGCTGGCCAGGTAAGTTTGTTGACCGTATGGCGGCGGTAAACACGCGAGTAATGTTGGTCGAAGGCGATGGACAGTGGTCAGCTGGGTTTGATACAGCGGAGAGTGTGGCGCAGATACCGCCACAGTTTGGCGGATATGTCTGGACGAACCGGGTTGACCGTGTGCAGCCAGCGCTCGCGCGGCGGCGCTGAGTTTTATACACTTGAGTGAAATGAGCTAGGATAGGTGACAGACGCGTGCGTCTTGTTCTTGAGTAGTGTACAAAACGAATCATTATTGTAATTTATTTACATTAGGTGTAATCTATGCGATAATGTTGACGAAGGAGAAGCATAATGCACACACAATTCGATGCACTGATTATTGGTTTTGGTAAGGCAGGCAAAACGCTGGCGGTAGCGCTCGCTGGGGCGGGTCAGCGGGTAGCGCTGGTGGAGCAATCGCCGCAGATGTATGGCGGGACGTGTATTAATATTGCGTGCATTCCGACTAAAACGCTGGTGAGTGCAGCGGCAGCTGGCCGGTCGATCGACGAAGCGTTTGCGCGCAAAACAGCAGTCGTAACCAAGCTTAATAGCAAGAACTACCATATGCTTGCGGATAACCCGGGCGTGATGGTCATTGATGGCACCGCATCGTTTGTTGATGCGCATACGGTGAGTGTCCAGGCGGGTGAGCAGCACATTGAGCTGCAGGCAGAACGGTTGTTCATTAATACCGGTGCAGTGCCGGTGATGCCAGCGATTGCTGGCCTTGAGCAATCGGCCCATGTCTATACCAGTACGGAGGTGCTCAACCAGCAGCTCAAGCCGCAGCGGCTGGCAGTGATTGGTGCTGGGCCAATTGGCCTGGAGTTTGCCTCTACCTATGCAGCACTTGGTACAGAGGTCACGCTCTACCATCGCCGGGCGCAGCTGCTTCCACACGAAGAGCCGTCTGTTGCCCAAGCAGCTGCCCAGGCTCTGGAGGAGCAGGGTATAACACTGGTGCTTACATCAGACATACAACAGGTGCGCGACACAGACCGCGGCGTTGCTGTAATGAATGGCACAGATGAGCAAGTGTATGACGCCGTGCTCGTGGCGGCTGGTCGCCAGCCCAACACCAGTCAGCTTGGCCTCGCTGCCGCTGGTGTGGAGACTGATGAGCGCGGTGCGATTATCGTTAATGACAAATTGCAGACCACTCAGCCGCACATTTGGGCACTGGGCGATGTTAATGGCGGGCCACAGTATACCTATGTGTCGCTCGACGACTTCCGTATTGTGAAGAGCCAGCTCCTTGGTGATGGCAGTTATACACGGGCTCAGCGTGCAGTACTGCCTCATGTGATATTTATGCAGACACCGCTGGCGCGGGTTGGTCTGACCGAAGCAGCAGCTCGCGCACGGTACGGCGATGATGTAAAGGTGAAGGAGCTCCCAGCTATGGCGGTGCCGCGCATGCATGTTGATAATAAAACAACGGGTCTACTCAAAGCAGTGGTTCAGCCATCGACAGGCCATATTCTTGGTGCGACGCTCTTTTGCCAGCAGGCTCCAGAAGTGATTAATACTATCAAAACAGCGATGGATGCTGGCTTGCCCTATACCACGCTGCGCGATCAGATCTTTACTCATCCAACGGTGAGTGAGGCGTTGAATGATTTGTTTGCGCTGTAAGTATTGTGTTAGCAAGGTGATAGATAGTGTATTGTGTAGAGTAGCAGACTGTTTTATAATAAAAACACTATGAACAAAAGACCTCCACTCACCGACAAACCACCAGTACAACCAGAAGATGATCGTGTTGATGCGAGCGAGATTAAGCTAAGTCCTGAGGAGTGTGAGATTATTCGAAGGTTTCGGCTTGGTGAGGTGGCGATTGTAGACACAAAGGCTGCAGAGCTTGTAAGCGCCGAAGATGCATTGAGGGCGTTCTTTGGATCTCGCACAGAGAGCCGCACGCCACGCTCAATACTAGAGGAAAGTAATTCTGGCCATATAGCCTTTCTTACTAGATTGTCAGAGCTCGAGGATCCTAACGAAGTATGTCGAATCATTGATGCATGCCGACGCGCAGAACGTGAAGCTCATCATGGACAAGCCTACGTTTAAGGATATATTTGAGAGTAGCTACTCTGCTATTTAATACTAAATATAGTGCTGCTAGCTAGCGCTGCTACGCCGCCCGAAACTCATACACAAGCGCACCTGTCTTTTGTGAGAGACAGATGATGTCTAGGTCGGGCGAGCCGTGTTTGTCTGGGAGTGTTTGGCCAAGATAATGGAAGCGAATAATACACGAGCTATCTGGCGTAGTGGCTGAGTTTAGTAGGGTATGTGCTGTGCCAGACACCTTTTCTGAAGAATCAAGTGGCAATGTGCGCCCAAGCCGCGAATATGCCATCCACCCCGTGCAGCCAAATGTGCAATCGCGAAATGGCTGGCTAGCGAGCAGACGCTGACGTGCGGTGTGGTCGGTGATAGTGCCGATGACGATACCACCTGGCCCATCAATATTGATAAATTCACCGCGGCTTAGGGCAATGTCGAGCGACTGCGTGGCCTCGCTTTTCACTCGCTGCGCGAGTTCCTTCGTCGCGTTCGTCCAGAGTGGTTCGGGTCGCATTGCGTGCAGGACAGTGCTCATGCCAACGCCTACCACGATGAGCAGAATTATTACCACAAGCGGCAGCCATAGATGGCGGAGAAGAGTGAGAAGCTTGGCGAGTGTATGGCGCATGTATTTCATACATATAATATATATCAGGCGCTGGATGCTTGCAATGAGAATAAAACGATGTAATAGCTAAGAATATAAGAGTAGCTTATCGTGTGTTATTTTGTGCCAGCAAGGTAGATTTCTTGCACCTGGGCATCACTTAGAGCGGTGGTGTGGACAGCCCCAAACTGCATCATACCAGTGAAGAATGTATTAGTGCTGTTGATGGGTGTGCCATCGCCATTGCGCCACTCGCTAAAGCGCCCACAGCCAAACTTCCAGTAGCCGCGGAAGTTTTGGGCCTGCGTGACGCTTGGGTCGTGAGCAACCAGTGCGCCATCGGCATAGAGCCGCATACCTTGTGGTGAGAGTGAGGCTGCGACATGGTGCCACTTGCCATCGGCGTAGTTTTTGCCGGCTGGTGAGAAGATTGAGCGCGTGGCATTGGGCCACACCGCAAAGGCAATGCGCCCTTGCTTGTCGAGAAAGAGGACGCGGTCTAAGCTTGGGTCCGCACCATTGTCTGGTGTACTAGCAAAGCCGGCGATGCGCCCATTATTGAGCCCGTATTGATTGGTATTGAACCAGACAGAGAGGGTAAAAGGGTTGGGGTTATCGACCAGTGTGGGGTAGGCAAGGCAGGTATCTTTGAAGAGGGTGCTGCGCACACGGTCGCGCCGGCAGGCATATGATTGTGAACCATGAGCAGCGGCCGTGCGCGTGAGCCAGGTACCCTTATTGTTATTACCAGATAGGTCGCGCTCGGTGGTGCCGGTATCGAAGAATGTCATGCCATAGATGAAGAGCGCCTGCGAGGGGGCAGTGAGCTTGGTGGCATCAGCGCAGTTATAGAGCACGGGGCGCGCAGTATTAGCACTGTTGCGGATCGTACCGGAAAACGCCCCGCTTGTTAGATAAAAGTTATGAAAGATAATGAAGCATATCCCCACCAGGGTAATAATCGCTGCGACGATGACAGAAGTGATGGGCAATGGTTGCGGTGAGCTATCGACTGGAGTGGGCCGAGATAGCTGGCGAAGGCCGTAGAGCATGAGGCCAAAGGGGATAAGACAAATGAGCATAATGCATAGGATAACCCATACCGTGTAATGAATCGTTGGTGTGAAGAAATACTGCCCGTGGCTGTTTTGTACTGAGACAGTAATGGTGGCATCTTGGCCGGGGTAGAGCACCGTACCGACTGCGTCAATCGGGAAGACGCCAGTGTTGACGATGTGCATAGTGGCACCTTCGTTGGACGGCAAAACACTGAGCACACTAAAGTTGATCCATGGATGAAACCACAGCGACACAGCGCAGAGCACTAGTGTCATGCCAATAATCCGATAATACCAGCGCCATGTTGGGCGAGCTCGGCGGGTGGCTAGATGAATGATGAGCCAGCCAATCACTACCCATGGCACCATCAGCCATACCCAGCCAAGCCAAGGGTTGATGAAAATTGCTTTGCCAATAATGGCGCTGTGCTCAATAGGAAGCGGATCGGCCGCGTGGTTGAGGTCGCCCTTGGTGAGGATACGCTGGTTGGTGATAGACTGAATTCGATGGGTGTACGTCCGGCCGTGACGCTGAAAGGTAATGATATCGCCGGGGTGATAGTCGCTAGCTGGCTGGGTGATAACGAGCGAGCCAACTGGTGCGGCAGTGGCCATGCTCGGCGTTGTGACGAAAAAAATACGCATGCCAAGCACTATCATCACGGCAACGAAGCCTCCAAGACAGAGGCTCAGGATGGTGATGATAATCATTCGTTGCCGCGGCATGCGTATCGTCCTACTCCAGAGGAATTACGCGCCAAATGTCCACGTCAGTGGTTGCGAGACCTGCAAACCTTGGTAGGTTGGGCCGGCGCTAGCGTCAAGCGACACCTCAAAGGTGATCGGCACACTCTCGCCAGCGTCAATGGTTGCTTTGCTGAGCTTGGCGAGGAGGTCGATAGCGCCGCCTGCTTGCAATTGTGTAGCAGTACCCGTAAAGAGTGTGCTGCTGCCTGATTTGATAGCTACCTTGACTTTGCTACACAAGTCTGTTGCCGAACCCGCCATTGAAGCACCGGCGACCGACGATTGGCTACATGTGCCAGGGTTGAGGCTGAAGGATGTTGCGGCTACGCTTCCGGTGTTTTGCAGGGTAATGTTGGTTGTTTGGGCTGGCCCACCAGCAACGAGTGGTGTGCTTGTGCCACCATACTTGTTAATGGTGGAGCAGGTGGCCGAGTTCGTCGTTGCACCAGCGCCATCTGTGCTGTTGCAGGTGTAGGTGCCCGATGTTTCCTTCATGGTGAGTGTACCGGTTGAGGCACTGTTGATGGTGTTTTGGATGCTTGCCGCAAAGCCTGCGAAGGTTGGTGTAAAGGTAAAGGCGACGAGCAGTGCACCCACAATCCCCGTTGAGATAAGGCCAATCCGTTTTTTGCCCTGGCCAGTTTGAGTTGCAATCATAAAAATCCCCCTTATGGTTATATTAGCTATCAGTGTATCAGAAGCATGAGCGTTATACAAGAGAGTCGTTGCCGGATATATAAAGTGAATGCACGACGATTGCTGGCAAGAGCCTCGTGAAGTAGTAATAAATTTTCTCCTCTATTTATGACAGGGGCAGCGAGAGAAAGGTTACTGTGGCAGATATTTCTTATATAGATATATCGTGTATGTACCTCTGTTTTTACTATAGACCAGTGCGAGAAAGCTGGTTACTATACGCTGTATTACCAGCCTGGCTGCACAGCCGTTCCCAAACCTGCTATAATAGAATATGAGTAGAAAGTAAAGAGGCGTTATCATCCAGGATAGCGCGAGCGGAGGTCGGAGCGATATGGCAATCAGTCAGGCGAAACTAATTCAGGCAGCGCGGCGGGTCTTTGCCCAGGATGGCTACAAGGCAGCATCGATTGTGGAGATTGCTCAGGTGGCAGGTATTGCGGTTGGCGGCGTGTATTTGCTCTATCCGTCTAAATTAGAGCTCTTCCTTGCAGTGTATCGTGCGGAGGACGAAAAGACGAAGAACCGGATTGTTGGACGGATCGATTGGTCGCAGCCGCGGGCGGCTTTTGCAGCCTATCTGCGCGCCACAACGCAAGCAACGCGGCGTAATAAAATCCTCGCCGAGTGGCAGAGTGATGTGCCTGGCGAGCAGGTGCGCCAAGCCTACCATGATGATGCGAAGCAAGCAGGAGCGGGCAATAGCCTAGCGCTGCGTGGCGAATTCTTCGCCGAGCAGGTGCAGCAGTGGCGGCGCGATGGCGTACTACGGCCAGGCGCGACCGACCAGATAATCAGCGAGCTCTTTACGGCAGTGGCAGCGATTGACACACTGGAGGGTATCGCACCAAAGACGATGAAGTTTATGGTTGATGCGGTGCTTGAGCAGCTGTTTGTCAGTGAATAGTCGTCGCCATACGTCGCTATAAAATAATGAACGATGCAAAACGCAGAAGCAAATCTGTCGTATTATTTGCAATTATCACCGCTTCATCGTATACTTATCACTAGTATGTTGCAATATCTTCGTTCGAGTGAGGCAGATCAGACGATTACGCCGCGCGATACGCTGCGGGTTGGGTCGTGGCTACGCTGTGAGAAGCCCAGTAGTGAGGAGATCGACAAGCTCCTGGCGCTTGGTATGGACGAAAATATCATCAAAGATGCGCTGGACCCACACGAGGTGCCGCGGGTTGATTTTGAGGATGAGTGGACGTATTTGATTGCTCGCTTGCCTGATACGGACGATGATTTTAATGACTTTACGACGCCGATATTGTTTGGTATTCACAAAAACTACGTGGTGACGCTCTCGCGTGATAGCCTGGGCCGGCTCTGGCAACCTTTTGTTGACAAAACGCGGATGAATACGGCGCGGCGGATTGAGCTCGTGGTGGCAATGATCGAGGCGGTGTCGCTGCAGTACCAGCGACGAGTGGCAACGATCAACCGGCAGATGCGGGCAGCAACAGATGATCTCCATACGCTGCGGGCGCGCGATATCGTGACGCTCACCGAGTATGAACGCAAGCTCAACGACTACCTCAACGCGCTGGTACCAATGAACTGGGCGATTGAGCGCTTGATGGCAAACCGTAGCCTCCGCCTCAAGGAGGACGATAAGGATGATGTGGAGGATATCTCGATTGATTTGGAGCAGGTGATTGCGCGTTGTAAGTCGCTTTTGCGCACCATCACTAATGTGCGTGATAGCTACCGCGCTGTGATGGACACGCGCCTGAATGAGACGATTCGCTTACTAACGGTGATCACGGTGGCATTGACTATCCCAACGATGATTGCTGGGCTTTATGGCATGAATGTGCCTGTGCCAGGGGCGGATGACCCAACGATGTTTTGGAAGATTACCACCGTGAGTGTGATAGCTGCCATGGCAACCGGGTATTATTTCTTACGCCGGCGGTAGGGGTTATTGCACCCCACCTGCCTTGAGTAATGTCTTCAGTCCGTGTTCGCCGCCACCAAAGCCGCTGGTGGTGTAGTCATTAACGATCATGTAGGGGAGGCCAGTGACACCGAGCTTGAGAGCGCGGCTGGTGTTTGTAGCGATGTCGTCTTTGTGTTTCTCGTTTGTCACGCAGTCGCGGAAGGTCTCGACGTTGAGCCTAGTAGCTTCGGCCGATGTTTCAAAATAGCTGACGGGGAGGAGTGGAATTTCTTTGGGCACGGCAACGCCTTTGACGCCAATGCCTTTGTCGAAGTAGTCAGCTTTGATGCGGGGCACAATGTGGTGTGTGTATTCCCAATATTTATGCTGGTCGGCAGCGCAAAATGCTGCCTCGGCACCACGTTCGGTGTTGGGCACGATATCTTTGAGAACGGCAACAATCCGGTGCTCGTAGCGCAGTTTGCCCGACTTGATATACTGCTGGAAGTCTGCAGTGTTCGTGGCAGCCTCGACCTGCGCACAAAATGAGCAGAAATAGTCGGTGTAGTCGACGAAGACATTGGGCGCAGTGTGGCTACCCTGCGACATGGCGCTGTGCCAGGGCTCGCCTTTGCCAATGTGCTTATTGGGTGGGCGGTTGATGAGATTGTAGGCGAAGAGGCTGATGATTGTGACGACGACAATCCCAAGCATGATATGGATCAAGCTAACCCCTGTTTGTTGTGACTGCATGATGCTCCTCCTGCTGAGCTAATGTTATGTAGATGGCGGCAATCTGGCCTGATCGATAGAGCGAAAAAAGGCTGAGCCCAAGGGCGATGATAAGCACAATGGTGCTGGCAACCGTCGCGGCCGAAGCGGCGGCTGCTCCCGAGAAAAATACTGCCACGATGGGGAGGATGAGTGATGTACCACAGGGTACGCAGCCCAGACCAATTGCCGCCGCGACGGAAGCAATACCGCTGAGGCCGAGCTGCTGGGTGGTTTGCTGGTTGCGCTTATTGTGCCGGGCGGTGAAGATAATAAGCGTGAGCGATATCCCTTGCAGCACTGAGACAAGCACAAGCAGTGCACCCGTCAGCGATGTCGCGGCCTGCCGAGCAATCTCCGCGAACATCGTCCCAATGACGCCAAGTTTATCGATAAGCGGCAGACGAGACATAAGCAGCGCGCCGTAGAATTCACCATTAGTTAAGAGAAAAATCAACCAGGCAAAGCCCAGTGCACCAACTAGCGCACTCGCCGCATAGCGCGGCCTGCGCAGCACTTGGATGATACCACTCAGCGCAGTAGGAATGTTATGGTGTAGCGAAGCAAGGTGATGTTTCATTAGTGTCTTTATTATACCACTGAGCGCTGCAACTTTCTGTGGTTATTCTACTAATGACTACTCTGTGACGCCATAGCCAAGTAGGCCAGTATAGTTGCGCTGCTGATTGGCAAAGACGCGTATCTTGTTATTCTCATTGCCGCCAACAGTGGTGAGTATGCCATCATCATTGCGCAGGACAATGTGCGTATGGTCGCCAAAGACGGGCGAAGCGCGGTAGATTGCTACGTCGCCAGGGCGGGGCTGGTAGCCGCTATCGGCTGGTTTGAAGCGGCCTACTGACTCGTAATACTCACGCAGCGTGAAGGTGCCTGGGATGCGCCAGCTACCAGTGTGTGGGTTCTTGAGCGGCGCACCAGCTTGCTGCATCGTCCAGCTGACGAAGTCGGCACACCATGCTTCGTGCGCTCCTTGGCTATATTTTGTACCAGCAGGCTGAGCGGCAAACTCTGCTTGGGTAAGCTGGATGACCTTGCGGCGAGTAGGGCTGAGGGCTTGCATGTTGACCTCAGGAAACTGAGCTAGCCCTGGCGAACGATCGAGCGTGGCCACATGCGACGTACCTTGGAGCTTGTAAAGAATCTTGCGCCAGCCAATCGCTGTGCCAACAATACCGCCAATAACGATAAGGAGGGCAAGGCAGATGGTGATAATGGTTGCTCGGTGGCTAAGAGGGAATAATCGTTTCATACGTATAGTATACACCGCATGGTGATGAGATGCTTGTTGGTTAGTTGCTGTTTGGATGGCAGGAGAGGTGTTTTGGGCTGTGAGTGAGGATTTATTTTGTTGAATAGCCGCATACCATAGCTGCAAAATTGCCAAGTGCCTTGCCGACATCCTTCCATTGGCGACACTGAAATAGGTCGTGTGCGGTAATGAGCAGCGCTGCACCAATGATAATAAGTAGCATAGCTAAGGTATACCCTGCGAGAGATGACTGACTGATGAATAGCTGCAGCGCATAGTACCCTGCCGCAAGCGCGAGACCAAAGATGATGAGACTGAGGAGCTTGAAGAGGTAATGCATGGTGGTTTGATTATGGTACGATAGCAAAAATATGTCAACGACAGATGCAGCATTTGACATGATAATAGTATCGCTCTATAGTTATGCATATGTTTCAACCACCTCGCCCCCTCCTATATAACACAGCACCACTAACAAGCCAGCAGCTCAAAGAACTCCTCAAGGAGTATGTTCAGCACTATCGCGAGTTGCTATGTACGCCTGATACCATGAAGCAATTACTCAGGCCACATTCGTATAGCGATGCAGAGGCAGATGAGGTTGTGGATGCTGTCGTTGACATTGTCAATATGTGGGGATATTACTTCTACCAGCCAACTGGCAAGACAGCTGCAAATCAGGAGAAAAAGCGTTTTGCGCAGCAGCTGTTACATGATATTCGCGCAATAGCTGACGAGATTCCTGATCTTGCGAAGGTTATGTCTGAGATTGAAGAGATGGTATGGCAAAATCTTGATTTAGAAGTGAATCAGCAATCAGCTGAATCTCTTGTGGCTGAGGCTGGTGATATCGATCGAAAAGAATTGTTTGATAGGTTGGCGACACACTATGTACGACTCAATGAGTATTATGATAGTGAGGGAGGAGCAACTGCTGAGCAGAAGGAGCAACTAGCCGATATTGTGCAGCATATGCGTGTTATCGCCGATACGGACGCTGATATAAAACGTGGAATATTTGCCGAGCAATTTCAGCCAACGCCGTCTGAGCGCAAGGAAGCGGCCGAGATCCTGTATGAAGCTTTTTCTCTTATTGATCGTCTGTATTATATCAGCGGTGCTGATGAAGACTTTGAGAGAGCGCTGAATTTTGCCGATTCGTGTCGCACGACGGTATATAGTACACTCATCGGGTCTGTGCCAGATCTACCAAGCCTTGATGATGCAGATATCGTACCACTCTCGCAGGCAGAGCTTAAGCGTGACAGAAAGGCGAGTGCCTACACCTATTATGTTGAATTTGTCATTCTCTCATTAGTGGAAGATTGTCTAAGGAGAGGCCAGCCTGGCAAGGCACGCCAGATTGAGCGTTACCTCATTAATCCGTATATGCGTGCCGTTGCGGATATGCACTATGTTCTCAACCATGAAGATCCAACTGGCAAGAGGCAAAAGCGCGCTGCGGCATACGTTATCGAAAGAGAGGATATAGCCTACGTAGAACATGATGACGAGGATATCGAAAATAAAATAGTTATTAATGAGCTTAATGATGGACGTCTCATTTTTGACGAGGAAATACGTCGTCGCTACATTGCATACGTACAGAGGTCAGCAGCAGCTAGCGAAAGGATTTTAGTGCAAATTGCTCTTGGAGCGCTACAGCAATGTTGTGAGCGCACCAATAAAGATCGTACTGCTATCTGCCAAGCTTTTTGGGAAGAATTGCGAAGCACGCTTCGCCCGACAGACACAGATCTATACCTTCCTCCAGTCTTTACTTATTCTATACAGCTTCAGTGTATCTATACTCTATGGAAGTATGACGATGCAGACAAAGTAAACGATTGGCTCAGACAGCAATACTCGGAGAATCCTAGTTACAATATAATCACATGCTGTCTGGAGCACTTTATGTTTGATCCAAAAGCGCTTACAGCATTAGAAGATTGTATTATGAAGGACACAACAAATCATCTACGGCCGAAATTTAGCAGGACACTCAAAGATCTTCGATCCCATCTTTGCTCTGCGATAGAAGATGCATTTCAGTGTGAAAAGCAGATAAAAGAATAGAGAACTGTACTGCAATAATAAAGAGCCTGAACTAGTACTATAAGAGCGTTCTTAGTAAAGTGATTTTGAAAGACTGCTACACTGCGTCTTTCGCTTTCCTCTTCTCTATGCTATAATCCAGCCCAACGGATGGATGGTTGGCTCATAGCAAGTACAGTGCCCTGGGAGTGATTCAAGCAGAGGCTCGTTTGGGTGTGGGGCTCGTAGCATAAGAAAGGAGTTGTATGACTCAAACCAAACCAATCATAACAGTGGATGGCTTGACCAAAGCCTATGCCGGCACGCCGGTGGTGGATGGGATATCCTTCACGGTTAAGGCGGGCGAGATTTTTGGCCTGCTGGGGCCCAACGGCGCTGGTAAGACCACGACGCTGGAGATGCTCGAGGCGCTGCGGCCGATTGACGCTGGCCGGGCCACTATTGACGGCATTGATGTCGCCAAACAGCCCAAGCAAATTAAGCAAATTATCGGTATCCAGCTGCAGTCGACCACCTTTTACGATAAGCTGACCCTGCGTGAGCAGCTGCGTATGTTTGCCAGCCTCTACGGCCAGCGGGTTGATGCTGATGCGTTGCTAGAGAAGGTGCAGCTCGGCGCCAAGGCCGGCAGCTATGTCGAGCAGCTCAGCGGTGGGCAAAAGCAGCGCTTTGCGATTGCCGCCACGCTGGTGAATCAGCCCAAGGTACTCTTTTTGGATGAGCCGACCACCGGCCTAGACCCGCAAGCGCGGCGCAATCTGTGGGAGCTGATTAAGACGATTCGCGATGAAGGCATTACCATTGTGCTGACCACTCACTATATGGATGAGGCCGAGCTGCTGTGCGACCGCCTGGCGATTATGGATGCGGGCAAAATTATCACCATTGATACGCCGCAGCATCTTATCGAGCAGCTACTGGCGCGCGGCTTTACCAAGCAGCAAACGGTCGAGCCCGCCAACCTCGAGGATGTATTTATTGATTTAACCGGCAAGGCCATTCGGGAGTAGATGATGCGAATCAAGTCATATTGGATTGGAGTATATGGGCAGGTGCGTGCCCTACAAAAGCGCTTTATGCGCGATGGCACGTCGCTGTTTTTTACCTTTTTGTTCCCACTAATATTCCTCTTGGTGTTTGGCGCGATTTTTAATAATCAAACCACCAGCTTTGACGTGGCGATTATTAACCACTCGCAGAGCGACTTTGCCAAGCAGTTTGTGGAGCGGGCCAAGACGAATAACGACACGGTGCTGAAGGTGAAGGACGTCAAGGATATGCAGGAAGCGCGCGAGAAGCTAAAGCACTCGGAGCTCAGTGGTATCATCGAGCTGCCAGCTGATTTTGGCGAAGTGACGCCAGCCCAAGCGGGCGCCCCTGGCCAGGGCGGCAGCCAGGGTCAGCAGCTTGATGCCCCTCAGTCCGGGCAGGGCAGCGCCGCTGGCCAAGCCCAAGCCCGCCCAAGCGGCACCCTGCGTGTGCTCTACGCCAAGGGCTCGGAGCAGTCTGGTAATACGCTGACGGCTATTATGGGGCAGATTATTGATGGTATTAATAAGGGTATGGGCCAACCCGAGCCGCCGCTAAAGGTGGCGGGCCAGGCCGTGGGCGATGAGCAGCTCAAGACCTTCGACTATACCTTTACTGGCCTACTGGCCTTTAGCTTGCTAAGCATGGGGATCTTTGGCCTGGCCAACCAAATGCCAACGGAGAAGCAAAAAGGCTCCTACCGGCGCCTGCGGGCGTCGCCCTTTACGGCGGGGCAGCTGATCCTGGCAATGGGCATCCACTACACGATTGTATCACTGCTGAGTGCCGCTATGATGCTGGTGGTGGGGATGAGTGTCTTCCACTTTACTATGCGGGGTGACTGGCTGCTGGCCGTGCCATTTATCACCCTGGCGGCGCTACTGATGGTGGGCTTTGGCCTGCTGATTGGCGGCTGGGCCAAGAACGAGAACCAGTCGGCGCCGCTGGGTAACCTGGTAGCCTTCCCGATGATGTTCTTATCTGGCACCTTCTTCCCATCCTTTATGTTCCCGGAGTGGCTGCGCACGCTGAGCCAGTTCATCCCCATGACGCCCGTGACCGATGGCCTGCGCCTGATTATGACCGAGCACGCCAGCCTAGCAGAAGTGCTGCCCTACGCCGGCGCTGTTGGCCTATGGATGTTGGTGGTGTACATCGCAGCGATAAAGCTGTTCCGGTGGGAATAGCGAAGTAACGAACAAGAGGAGACAACATGACGTATCAATTCATTCAAGATGCATACCAAGCGCGGCGTGGTGGGTCGTCGCGGGTGCTTGATGTGTGCTGCGAAGGCTGCGCCAAGCATGTGACGTTTTACCAAAAGGATGGCCCAGGCTCGCTGCGGCGCATGTATGTCGACCGTTTTATCGATATGACTCCAACTGGTGATGCATTGCGCTGCCCGCACTGCCAGCGCGTCCTTGGTATTCTCATCACGTATGCCAAGGAAAATCGCCTGGCTTATCGGCTTTTTGTCGATGCGGTGACGAAGCGGATTGTGCCGCGTCGGCAGGTAGGGTGATATAACTCCTACGCCCAGTTGTTGGCTAGTTTGTATACTTGCTACAATATAAAAAGAATTGCAAACTAGAGAAAGGGGCATTCTATGAGCGACTATACACCAGATTTTCGTGCTTACCCAGTCGACCAGGCAATTGATATTATTCGAGCGATTGCCGAGCATCGATGGCCCATGACCGTCGAAGAGGCTTTCTCGCTGCGAGACCAGTTCGGCTGGACACCCGCTCCCGACGATGGAAGATTTTTCGTTACCCCCGTCAGCAACGGAGAAGAAGACGGACACATAAGCCTGGCCGTCAACAACAATAAGTATATATCCAGAATCGCTTTCCGCTTGACCAGCCTTGCCCCCCGGGACCCAGACCCGGAAATTAGGGCATTGATACAGTCGGCCCGCTCAGAGTACGTTGCTGGACTTACATCACTGTACGGTGCCGCAACCCCCGGCCTTAGCAGCAAAGTGGAAACTTTGTCTTGGTATTTGCCGTCACGCGCGAGTGTCGGT
>CALIXX010000009.1 GCA_938046115.1 uncultured Candidatus Saccharibacteria bacterium
TTCTGCGCCAGCGAGCAAAGAGCAGAAATTAACGTCGAGAAAGAAGTACTCTGAGATTTATACAGAAGAAAAGGTGTCAACACAAAATAAGATTTCTGAGTTGAGCTCGCTAGCCAGCTCTTCCCTACCCCACCATAAAGACAAACATCGCCAGGAATGCAATCGCATTCTTGAGCATATGAATGAGAATGCCGGGCCATATTGTACCAGTCGTATGACGCAGCGCCACCAGCACGATGCTGAGCATCGCGACATCAATGCCGACATTGAGCTGGCCATGTACATAACCAAAGAGCCCACTCACCACTACGGTAATAAGCCACAATGGCATGTGCGCAGTGTGGAGCTTGCTATACAAATAGCCGCGAAACACCAGCTCCTCGGCCACTGGTGCTACTACTACCAACATTGCAAAGGCGAGCAAGCGCTCTGCGCCATAGAGCTGCTTGAAACCGAGATTTTGTGCCTGAGTCGCATCAAAGCCAGGCAACCACTGCTTGGCCGCCGCCAGCGCGATCATCGATAGTACAATGTAGATAATAAAGCCCACCAGCGCCCAACCAAAGTCGCGCCACTGCAGCGAGCGCCGCCACCCAAGCTGGCGCATGCTCGTGCGAAAGCTCGCTGGTGCCTTGGGCCGTGCGCGCCACACTAGCCATGGTAGGCCAATCAGCAGCATCAGCGCCACCACATAGACCGCTGTTTGCATCATGATAAGCGGCAAGACCGGCACCGACTCTTGGCCATGAAACAGGAGATAGAGCACTGCACTACAGAGCAGCCCCGCCCCCATAAAGCTCAGCCACACCCACAGCGGCCAACCAAGCCACGAGGCAACGCGCAGCAGGCGCTGGCGCGGCGTGAGTGGTGTCTTGGGCCGGGGGGCGTGAGCAGCTTTGGGTCGGAGAGCAACGCGTATCATAGGGTAAATTCCTTGGGTATTACCATTGCGTGGTGGAGTGGCCACACCTCATCGCAGCGCACAGCGCCACAGCACCGCTCCATCATATCAACCCGCTTAACCTGCATCAATGCACCAACTTCCCGATATCAGCAATCGTCACGAGCACAATCAAGCCAAGCAAGCACAAGAAGCCAGCTGCTTGGATATTCTCTTCCATCTGCTTGCTAAGTGGCTTGCGCAGCAGGCGGAAGATCGCCATCACCGTCCAGCGGCCACCATCGAGCGCCGGAATGGGCAAGATATTCATCACTGCCAGCGATAACGCAATGATCGCCGTCAGCAGCAACACATGAACCACGCCAGCCTGCCCTGCTGCCGGGAAGATAATAGCAAAGATCCCCACCGGGCCAGCCACGGCATTACCCACCTGCGATAAGTTTTGCTTGGCCTGCTGGCTCGTCGCGCTGTCGCTGCTAAACTGCTGCACCAGACTGGTGGCGAGATTTACCACCATATCACCCAGGCCCTGGAGCGTCACTCTCGTAAGCTGCGCCGTTGTCACCACACCGACAATCGGTGCCGACCAGGTGGCGCGGATTGTATCTTGCTGCTTGGTGAGCTCTGCCCCTAGGTAGCCTTTGCGGTCGGGATTATCTTTGCGCAGCGCCACCATGGCAGTGGCTTGCTTATCACCGCGGGTGTACACTACAGGCACAGTTTCGCCCTTGTGTTGGCTCGCAAAGTGCGCTAGGTCGGTTGTGCTGCGCACCGTTTGCCCAGCCAGCTGGTTAATTGCATCACCCTGGCGGAGGCCTGCCTTGGCGGCGGGCAAACCAGAAGTGAGCGTGCCAAGCTGCACTGGGTGGTTGCTCACCACTGCATCGCTTGGTAGGTAAAATTGGTTGTCGATCATCTTAGGCAAGCCCACCCAGGCGAGGCCAGTCAGGAGCACCACCGCAGTCAGCCAGTTGACGGTCACGCCAGCCAGCAAGATTTTGGTCTTTTGCCAAAAGGTCGCTGCGCCATAATCACCAGGCTGATCGGCCGCATCGTGCTCGCCCTGCAGCTTGACGAAGCCACCCAGCGGCAGCCAGTTGAGCGAGAAGCGAACATTCTCGCCCAGAATACTTTTTTTGATCACCTTGCTATAGGCCTGCGGTGGAAAGCCAATGCCAAATTCCTCCACCACCACACCATTGCGCCGCGCCACAATGCCATGGCCTAGCTCGTGCGTTGCCACGAGTAGCGTCAGTGCGATTACCCCAATGATAATACCAATCACTATTTCCATATTCCTCCTTCGTTATCCCCCAAAGCGCCGCTGCCGCCGGGCATACTCGGCCAGCATAGCATCGACGTCGGCGTGTGTCATATCTGGCCATGGCTTATCCAAGAACAGCAGCTCGCTATAGGCGCTGCGCCACAGCATGAAGTTGCTCAGCCGCTGCTCACCACTGGTGCGAACGATCAAATCACACGGTGGCACATCTGGTGTATACAAAAATTGCTCAAAGATCTGCGCTGTTACCTTCTTGTGAACCGAGAGCGTTTTGCGCAAGCGATTGACTGCGTCGATAATCTCCTGCTGTCCACCATAATTAAACGACAGCACCATTGTACCCTGCCGCAAATCCTTGGTGGCAGCCTCAGCAGCATCGATCGCCTTCTTGACCCGCCGGCTTAGGCGCAGGCGCGTCCCTGCCACGCGGATGCGCACCCCATGCTCGATGAAGATCGGCAGGTCTTGGTCGAGCATCGTCACCAGCAGATTCATCAAGTGCTTGACCTCTGGGCCGCTGCGATGCCAGTTCTCGGTGCTAAAGATATAGGCGCTGACATAGGGCACGCCACGCTTGATGGTGGTAAGAGCAATATCGCGCAGCTTCTCGTAGCCCGCGCTGTGCCCTTCTTGGGCCGAGAGACCGCGCTGCTTGGCCCAGCGCCGGTTGCCATCAACAATATAGCCCACATGTTGCGGCAAGTGCGTAGTAGCACTCATGCCTGGCTCCGTGGTTGACGGTTGGTTGCGTACGTCGGCAGAGAGCGCGTCATTAAATCGTCAAAATATCCTTCTCTTTAGCGGCAAAGGCGGCTTCTATTGTGGCTTGGTGCTGTGCCATGAGGCGATCGATCTCCTTCTCCACCGCCTTCACGTCATCTTCACTCAGTTCCTTGGCTTCTTTGCGGCGCTTGGCATCCTTCAGGGCGTCTTGGCGTACCCCGCGCAGCGCAATGCGTGCTTCTTCTACCTTCTCGCTGGCTTGCTTAACCAGTTGTTTACGGCGCTCCTCCGTCAGTGGTGGCACTGGCACTCGGACGACGTGGCCATCATCGCTGGGGTTGAGGCCAAGCGCTTGATCGGCTCGGATGGCGCTGGCAATCTTTTGCAAATTAGCTGGGTCAAATGGCGTGATCTGCAGCAGTGTTGCCTCTGGTGCCGTCACGTTAGCCACTTGGTTGAGCGGCATGCTGGTGCCATACGCCTCGACCATAATGCCATCCAGCATACTGGCGTGAGCCCGGCCGGTGCGGATCTTCCCCAGGCGCTCCTCCAGGTGCTCCAGCACATGGTTCATCTTTTCTTCGTAGGGGGTGGTATCAAACATCGCGATCTCCTTCTTGGTTTTCCTTTATTGTACCATTATTTGCCAGGGTGTGAGGAGAGTTTGCAGAAAAATAGCGGGCATTGTTGCTTGCGCTTACTCGATGAGATCCTATTTGGGTGAAGTGCCTCTCGGTCATTGCTCATCTCGGTCTTAACTCATAATCCTAGAATCGGTACAGCACCTTCACGGCATACTCACTACACCGAAAATGTTCCGGCCAGATGGTGCGAGGAGCTTACCCCTTCGCGTATTTGCTGGCCTCCATATATTTTCTTGTGCAGCGAGCTTGCCGTGAGGGTATACAAAAAACTATAAATAGGAGGAGGTGCGGATGAAGCCACAAAAAAACGAGTGGCACATTTCTCGTGCCACTCGCTACGCAAAAGCTTACTCTCTCGCGACTATTCTGTCACGCCCAGCTCAATCCGCTTGAACTGGCTAACGCGGACGTTCTCGCCGCGCAGTGCTACCTGCTCTTTGATGAGCTGGCCAACGGTTTTGCTGTCGTCGAGCACAAAGGCTTGCTCGGCCAAGACCTGCTCGGCGAAGTGCTTCTTGAGCTGCCCTTCGACGATTTGGTCGCGCATTGCCTCAGGCTTGCTTGCCAAAGCATCGCTGGCGAGAAATTCCTGCTTCTTGGCGTCGTACACCTCAGCTGGGATGTCGTCCATCGTGGCATAGCGCGGGTTCATCGCAGCAACCTGCATAGCAATCTGGTGCGCAAACTCCTTAAACTCAGGCAGGCGAGCTACAAAATCTGTCTCGCAGTTGACCTCGACCACCACACCGATCCGACCACTATGGACATAGCTCTCGATCAACCCTTCGCGGGTCTCGCGGTCTCCCTTTTTCTCCGCCTTGGTCAGGCCCTTTTTGCGCAGGGCATTGAGTGCTGAATCAAAGTCACCTTCGGCCTCCACCAGCGCCTTCTTAGCATCGGTCAGGCCAATGCCAGTTAGCTCCTTGAGCTTCTTGATGTCATCAATCGTCACCGCCATGGTTAGTTCTCCTCCTTCGTTGCCTTGCCCTCGTTGACTGCTGCACTGAAGTAATCGAGCATCAGCTGCAGGCTCTTGATCGCATCATCGTTGGCGGGAATAGGATAATCCACCAGGTCCGGATTGGCGTTGGTGTCAACAATACCGATTACTGGCACACCCAGCGTCTTGGCCTCGCGCAATGCGTTGTTGTCAGCCAAGATATCAAGCACTAGCACCAGTCCAGGCTTGCCATTGAGGTCTTTGATGCCACCGTATTTGAAGTTGAGACTATCGATCTCTTCTTGGTAGCGCTGGACTTCCAGCTTGTTGTAACGCTTCTCAAGGTCACCACTCGCCATGCGGCGCTCCAAGTCCTTGAGCTTCTTGATCTGTGCTGTGGTGGTCGTCACATTAGTGAGCATCCCACCGACCCAGCGGTTGGTCACATATGGCTGGCCAACTGCCTCGGCTGCTTGGCGCGTGATGTCCTTCGCCTGCTTCTTGGTGCCAACGAAGAGGACTTGCTTGCCGCTTGCCACTGTCTTGCTAATAATAGGCAGCGCCACATTCAGCGCCTCAACCGTCTTCGCGAGGTCGATGATGTGGCTATCTTGCCGCTTGCTATGAATATATGGTGCCATCTTCGGATGCCACCGGCTGGTCTTGTGCCCAAAATGAGCACCGGCTTCAAACAAAGCCTTGATATCTGCCTGCACGGCCATATCGCATTACTCCTTTTTGCCTTGCCCCACACGGTATGGAGTGGTGTGGAGCTGTGTCGTTATGGTTGGTTACAGGAGAATTATAGCATATGATGGCTGAGTATCAAAGGGGTGGTGGTTCTCACGCTGCTTCTCTCGGATGGTGTATGTTATGCAATGACTACTAAAGTTAAGTTGTAGACTTATGTGCGATCTTGCGACGCAGATTGCGCTCGCTGGTGTTTGCGCAATGTCGTCAGCAGCAGATAGAGTGAGTTGCAGTCCTGCAGCGTTGCATGTGTAGCAGTAATCATACGCTCACCACGTGAGGCGTCGTCTTGTGCTTGATCAAACACCCGCACCCCTGTCGCATCGTAGTCAATCACCCAGCGCTCGGCAATCACCACTCGCCCAGCATCCTGCTGAAGCCATGGCTCAACGGCATGCTGGATATGGCTGAGGTAGTTCGCTGCTACTTTTTCGTTGTCAAGCGGTTCAAACGATAAATTCTTCAGTTGCTCAACTGGTGATTTAGTCTCCTTCATAGCGCGCTCCTTTTTCGTTTTCATTATACTGTTATATGGTTATGAGGGTAGCGACGAGTCTTGCCATTGCGAGTAAGCGCAAGGTGAGGATGTGTAGGTGTATCATCATTTAGCTTATCTATATCAGCCTGCTTAATGGCAACCGTTTTTAGTCCAAAGTGTCCATCAGTACGCTCATCTATAGTAACTGGCCCATCCATTCCACTGATAATATTAAGCTTAGGAAATGCCTCAGAAATTGCCGGCGCTGTGCCTTGTCGCAGCTGAGGCGTATCATCAATAGCAGCAAACCCACCTCCCTCGTGCACCAATGGGTGGCATGCGATGAGAACAAAGTTCTCTGGCTGGAGCGTCTTCACCATAGTAGATATGCCAGTATTTTCCGCCCAACTATCTGCGTCAGCTGCGATATGATCTGTAGCTGATAGCGCGAACTGCTCTTCCTCACCATGCCCTGCCAATACAATCTGCTGGACATGCCTATCAAGACCAACACGCTGCAACACCCCCGTTAATCGTACTAAATCACCCGCATTACCAACCTCCGCTGCGATCACATCATCAGACTCTATATAGCGCATCCGCTCAAAGGCGTTATTATGGTCACCCGTCGTTCCTTTAACCATCACAGTCACATCGTCACCAGACTCAGGATAGCCTTTAGCAAGGAGGTTATACGTCCCTTCTAGTACACGCGGGCTCCAGCCCGAAAAATGCACCACACCAGTTGTTTCGTACAGTTGCCGAGCCTTGTCTTGACCAATGGTACGCACTGTATCAAGATATCGCTTGAATACACCCATTGGTTCGAATTCATATTGGGCACTATCTGCCACATCTCCAATATAGTCTTGGATTGCCTGTTGAGGCATGTCTGGTAATCGATCATGATAGAACTCTTCAAACATTGCCAATACTTTGTCATCTTGGCTGTCTGGTAATCGCTCAGCAACACCATCGATATAATCTAGCGTCAGAGCATCCAGCTTGTCTTCCTCCCTTTGATCAATATACTCTCGGATATACTCGGGGCAAGCTGGATCATTCTCTGCACACTTCACCCAATGTTGCGGCTCAAAGCCCCGTGCTGCCAGTGTTGCGCCAACATCATATCGCATGCGACGTAGATCATTATCTGATACACCATTTGCCGCATGATCGGTTGCAGCAAAGTGAAATGCCTCAGCCAAGACGGCCTCGTCAAACTCATCATATAGCTCTGAGGGAACATCATCGACCAATCGCTCGGTATGTTGATACGATGCGAACAATTGGAGCTTCTCACTTGGGTCTTCTGTCTGGCGCAGCAACTCAAGCCGCTGATCGAGAAACTTCTTGACGCCAGTATATATCTCTGGCATATAGCGGTAATTTTGCTCGATGATCATTTTGTCGGCCTGCATCAATTTCTGTGTAATCGCTTGCTGGGTAGCATCAGGCTTGAGCGAGCCCATTCGTGCATCAATGAGCGTGCGTCGCATAGCATGCTGCTGGGCGATCACCCGCTCGAGCTTGGTGCGCTGCGCATCGTGTTTTGCATTGTTGTGCTGTTCTTGGAGCTGTGTAATCCGCTGCTCAACCTCCGTTATTCGTGGCGTTATGTCATCGCCATCACGTAGCTGAGCAATCTCTTCTGTCGATAGTATTGCTGCAATAGCGTCGTACCCTGCAGCGTATGCTTCGTTTGCACGCGCGTCAAAGTACTGCACGTCTGGCTCGACACGGTTCGAGTCGTCATACCAGCGCCAGTGCGATCGCACATCGGTGATCATCTCTTGCATTGCCGGACTAAGCCCAGTCATATCCACCGCCTCAAGCTGTGGTGTTACCTCTTGTGTTATAGAGGTATTACGAAAGGCTGCAGCAACATCTTGCCTGGAATCAGCAAGGGCTTGCTCACGCTTGCGGGAAAGCTCTTCAGGAGGCTGCACTTCAGCATGAGGCACAGCTCTGTCAGACTCTAGCGCATTACCCCTACGCACTTGACCTATCTCAGCATAGTTATCACTAGATAACCTTTCTATATGAGAAAGTGCTGCTGTATTTGGTGAATTTGTATATCGCTGATGGTATTCCATTTAAATTAAAATGTAATCTTTTTAATTATTGTCTGTAGTATACCACATTTCTTCTATAAAGAATGCGTCTTTTGACAACCCCCCACCCTCTCTGCTACAATATAGCGGTTATGAAAAGCAGTATTCACCCACAAACCTACCGCCCTGTCGTATTTAGCGATGATCAGGCGGGCTTTGCGTTTTTGACGCAGTCGACGGTCGCTACCGACGACACCATTACCTGGGAGGATGGCAACGAGTATCCGCTCGTCAAGGTCCATATCTCCAGCAAGTCTCACCCATTCTTCACTGGTGAGGAGAAGATTATCGACACCGAGGGCCGGGTCGACCGCTTCGAGGCACGCCGCAAAGCTGCCGAGGCACGCCGCGCCGCTCTGGCCAACAAAGCCAAGAAGCAGAATGCTAAAAAGGCTGCCAAAGCTGCTCAAGCCAGTGCTGGCAAAGACGATTTCGCCAAGGCTGCGTAGCCACACTTGCAGGGCAATGGTATAATGCTCACCCTATTTCTAAAAGGGTGAGCGTTTCTATATACCGGTTTACCTATGCGTCTACTTCTCTAACTTGGCGAGAGATTTTGTCCATCACGAGCATATAGCAACATAGATAATGATCTCAAGGATCTACTATGTTGCTATGTGATTTTTCATGTATCGTGTTGCTTTTTACCTTACAACACGAAAGTTCCGTTTCCGCAGTCGCAACACCGCCTCGCCCAATCGTCCTACTAAGCCTTTTTTCGCCTGCACCTCAGCGACGTCGGCCGTTATAATATCGTGCATTTTACACAGCTCGGTATAAAACCGCTCTGGATTATCCTCTAGTGTCCAGGTATGCTTATAGTGACCCCTATCAGGGCCCTGCCATACGTACTCGGTGCTTCGTATGGTGCCGCCCTGCAAGACGGTTCTGATATCACTGTGGTTCGGGTTATTCGTTGCACCCCCGACGTGCTCGCGGCGCACCCCAACTTGCGGCTCACCCTGCTCACGTGTTGCAACAAAGCAGTTGCCGCCATCTCGAATAATCTTCACACTCATCGCTGGGTCATCAGTGCCCTCAAGTGGATAGTCCTCAAGGATACTTGGTCGAGTTATTTCGCCTGCTTCTTCTGTGGCATGCTCTTGCATCTTGTCCAGGATCGCCGCCATAACGCTGCGTGCTTTTTCATGCAGCTCAGATGCCTCGTTTGTCTCTGCTGTTTCAGCCGCAGGTTCCTGAGTGGATACCGCTCCGTCCTCTGATGGTTGGTCTATCCCCTTTCGCGATGCAATAAATGTTTCGAGCTCCCTATCAAGTTCCTGCTGAAGTTCCTTGTGGCTAGATAGGTCAATTTTTTCAATCGTTGGATATGTTTTTTCAGTCTGATAAGCAGGCTCGTGCACGAGCTGGAACCACTGTATATCACCTGCATCAGATACGTACGCACCAACAGCACAATTATCACCCCACGTGACATCCTCCATGGTTGGCATTGTAGGAAGCTTACCTGCAGAACCCTCTGTTTGCTTCAGTAAGAATACAGAGCCTTTTGATTCTCGTATATCATTACATGGTTTACGATCATATGCATTAAATGCTATCATGGCCGAGTTCGACCCATCAGCAGTATACTCATGCGGTGCAAAGTACTTTGCCGTAACTTCCACTGACTTTGGGAACAAATCTTCTCGCACAAGCGACACACCAAGAGCACTGCCCAGCGATAAATCAAGACGCCGAAGCGGGTGATCCTGGCCATATAGCGTACCAATGCTGTATGCCTCTGTAGCCTCAGGCTTTTTAATGGCATCTTGCAACCGAGCTGCTATATTCTCTTGTGTATCGTTACTCTGCTCGTGTGTTGACTCGGGCATTTTGTATAACCGACTCAATACTGGCTGTTTGTCTCTTTGCATATGTTGACTCTCTATCTATACTTATACTTAATACCACATAAGGTACTCTCTCTCTCTTAATTTGTCAAGCTATTATGTAATAATTGCATGTACAAGCAAAAATATCTGAATCCTCACACATATTCTCTTTTCTACCAAAGCGACGAAGTAGTGGGCACTTGTGTAGATCTGGTAGTTACTTTGCGACTTCAGTATATCCAATAGCTCAAGAGCCACCCCCGTGGTATAATCATTAGTATATGCCCAAAATTTCTCTCGATATCGCCACCCTAACGGCTGAGCGCGCTGCGCTCGAGCAGTTTCTTGCCCAGCCTGATGCGTATAGTGCACCCGATTTTACCGCCAAGAATAAGCGCTTTGCAGAGCTCGAGACCATCATTGCTACCGCTACCAAGCGCGCTACCGTGGAGCAGCAGCTGGCTGAGGCGCGTCAGCTCGCTCAGGGCAACGATGAGCTCGCCGAGCTCGCCAAACTCGAGATCCCTGAAGACGAAGCTACCATTGCCCAGCTAGACGACGAGCTCTTCATTCTCCTCACCCCCAAAGACCCTAATGACGAGAAGAATATCATCATGGAGATTCGGGCTGGCGCTGGCGGCGATGAAGCCTCGCTCTTTGCGGCCGAGCTCTACCGCATGTATCTGCGCTGGTGTGAGGCGCATGGTTACCGCACTGAGCTGCTGAGCGAGTCCGCCAACGACTCTGGTGGGTACAAAGAAGTCATCTTCAAGATTTCGGGCGATGCACCCTACGCCAAGCTCAAGTTCGAGGGTGGTGTGCACCGCGTCCAGCGCGTGCCCGTTACCGAGAGCCAGGGGCGCATCCACACCAGCACCGCCACAGTAGCAGTCTTGCCCGAAGCGGAAGAGACAGATATTACCATCAATCCCAATGACCTCCGCATCGACATCTACCGTTCAAGCGGCCACGGTGGGCAGAGCGTCAATACAACCGACTCAGCCGTGCGCATCACCCACCTCCCCACTGGCATGATCGTCACCAACCAAGACGAAAAATCGCAGATCAAAAACCGCGAGAAGGCTATGAGTGTCCTACGCTCCCGCCTCCTCCAGCGCAAGATCGATGAAGAAAACGCTAAGCTTACCGCCGAACGCCGCGCTCTAGTGGGCACTGGCGACCGCAGCGAGAAGATCCGCACCTATAACTTCCCCCAAGACCGGATCACCGACCACCGCATTCGCTATAGCCGCAGTAACATCCCCGCTGCCCTCGGTGGCGATATCGACGACATTATCGAGCGTCTCCAAAGCTACGAGCGCGAGCTGAAAGCGCAAGGAGCAGAGCAGTAACGCTTCACTCTGCTATTCTTGTTTGTCGTCTCTACTTCTTCCACTATAGCGAATCTACTATCCGCCGTCTTTTCTCTATTATCATAGACTTTTCTCATAGCGAGGCAAAATGATGAAAAAACGAATGTAGAAGCAAAAAACAGAGGAAAGATTATAGAGAGGCAAAGAAAGATAAGATAGTATTCATCGATATTAATCAATATCTTCATGCGTGTGGTGCTTGCGCTCACCCCACACAGCCGGTACCGCCTCTCCTCGTTGGTGTTGAAAGCGCCGACCTACGCGACGAGCCTGCCATTCTTCTTTGTTGCACACGTTACCCGCTGCAGCAAGGATGATACCACCGCCTGCGAGCATCACACCATATAAGCCAAGCGTTGCGACTGTCTCGAGCGGTACCGCCTGCTCAGCCCCCGCAGCCATCTCTTGAGCGATCATCATTCCGGCTGCTCCTACTGCAATAGGCCAGCGATGGCGCTGCGCCCACCGTATTACACCTGTACCAATAGTATAATACGGCGAATCAAGTGGCGATGGTGCACCAGCAAGGCGTTTGCCTGCATGATATAACTCATGAGCTACAATCTCCGTCATTTTCTTTGGTGCGGCATTGTATCGCACCGCAATAGCTGCTCCATCCTGCAGTGGTGTTGTGTACCCATGAAGGCCGGGCGCAAGGTGTGCGCTGTCTTGGGATTGAGTAATCACTATACTCACATCGCGCCACCGATCCATTGGCACCCCAGCAGCCATCGCTGCTTCATGTACCACCGTTGAATCATAATCTACTACTGTATCAGGTGGTAGCTGCCTGCCGAGCCCTGTCTCAAATGACACCGGCATTACGTGCGCTGATACTGCAATGCCATCAGCCTGGTATCGCGCTTCATGCGACCAGCCCATAATCCCATCTGTATAGCTATTCAGCGCCTTGTGCTTTTCTGTCATATTATGCCAGTATACCGCATTTATCTACCATTTGCCACACCTCACCCTGCCTGCTGTAATATATTACATTCATTAACTTTAGATCATTATGGAGTAGTATGACATACGATTATTCCTCCAGTTATTCTTCAGCCCCACCATACACGACGGTGGCCAGCAGCCCCCTCGACCCACTAGTCTGGGTGATGGTTATCATCACGCTCATCCTAAGCTTTGCTGTGATGGCCGTCGTGCTTGCCTCGATGTGGCGGATGTTTACCAAGGCCGGCAAGCCAGGCTGGGCTGCCCTTATCCCTATCTACAATACCGTCGTCCTGATGCAGGTCATTGGCCGGCCTGAGTGGTGGGTGTTGCTGCTGTTTGTGCCTTTTGTCAATATCTATATTGCTATTGTGTCGACACTCGAGCTTGCTAAGTCCTTCGGTAAGTCGACTGGCTTTGGTGTGCTGATGCTATTCTTCCCGGTCATTATGTACCCAATGCTCGGCTTTGGCTCTAGCCAGTATCTTGGGCCGGTTGCACCTCAGCCTGCGCCGTACTATCTACCACAGCAGCCACCGCAAGCCTAAAAATCTAGCATCTCAAACAAAAGAGCCAGCATAGTGCTGGTTCTTTTTGCGACCTCTGTTTATTGTACGAAATTTGCAGTGCAAGCAAATTATTGCTACACTAGGATTAGAAAGGAGGAAATATACCATGCCAACAGGAAAACCAATTCAGTACGACTGGGGCTGGTGGGATCTACCCAAGGTGCCTTGGTGGTAAGATATGAAGTACCTTTTATGTGGCAAGGGCTTGTGGCCATTTTACCCTTGCTAATAAATGGCACTAGGCTACCGCTCGTTTAATACAACATTTGTAATAGCTCTATTATAGCTATAACAAAAACCACATAACACAAGGAGACAAGGATGGGCAAGTATAATCATTGGTGTTGCGCTAACCCAGTACAATGCTGGTATATGCGTCACGATGTTTCTTGCCTGGCTACGATTAGCTACACCGAGAGCGTGTAGTTTATTTTTTTGGCAAATCCTATAGCGTATAGATGATCTCTACGCGCGCGTCTATACGAAGCGTCTCCTCAGGAACAAAGCACCTCTTGGACGAGAGGTGCTTTGTCGTTATGTCAGCAAAATGTCTAGGCGGCGTCCTCTGCCTCGGCTTGTTTGCGCGAGGTTTGGCGCGGCGTGGCGGTCTTTTCGAATGAGCCACCAGCTGCCTCAAGCGCAGCTACTACACTCTTCGACACACCTTGCGTCTGGAGCACGAGCTTAGCCGTCAGTTCACCACGGGTGATCACCTTCACACTGTGAAATGGCGTCTCAATTAGCCCAGCCTCGTACAGCGCAAAGTTATCAACAGTGCCCGACAGGCTGTTGAGATGATCGCTATACACCACCTGAGCAGGGGTACGCAAGCTCTTAAAGCCGCGCGCCTTTGGCACTGCTGTAGCAATACCGTTCTGCCCACCTTGGAACATTGGGCGTAGCTTCTTACCAGTACGGGCGTTTTGCCCCTTGGTACCACGGCCAGCGGTCTTACCGCCACCAGCGGCAATGCCACGACCAACGCGCTTGCGATCTTTATTGGCTGCGATGTGGAGTTCGTTGTACTTCATCTACTTGCCCTCCTTTGCGGGCTGCTTCTTGGCACCAACCCACTGCTCACGCGGCACCATGCTGCGCAGAGCTTCTACTGTAGCATAGGCAATGTTTACCTTGTTGGTGCTGCCCAGGCTCTTCGAGAGCAGGTTGCGGATGCCCGTCACACCAATGACGGCACGCACCACACCACCAGCGATGATACCCGTACCAGGCGCAGCTGGCTTGATGAGCACACGTGCACCACTGAGCTTAACTTCCATCTCATGCGGGATGGTCTCATTTACCACCGGAATAACAACGAGATGCTTCTTGGCTACTGAGGTTGCCTTAGCAATGGCGGTTTGCACATCGGCACCCTTCGCCACACCAACACCAACCTTGTTCTTGCGGTTGCCCACCACCACGAGCGCCTTAAAGCGGAAGCGGCGGCCACCCTTAACGACGCGCGCCACGCGGTCGATGTTGACAACAACTTCTTCAAATTCCTTTGGCGTGTCATCACGCTGGTTGCGCCGGTCATCGCGGCGACCACCCCGGCCCCGACCACGCTGGTTGCGCCGGTCATTTGGGCGAGGTGTAGTATTTGCAGGTCTGTCTGCCATACTAAAACTCCAATCCTTCCTTGCGGGCAGCGTCTGCCAGGGCGCTCAAGCGGCCAGCGTACTGGCGACCATTGCGGTCGAAGACGACTGCACTTATCTTTGCTTTCTTGGCCTTCTTGGCGATATCTGCGCCCACCTTGGCGGCCTTCTCTGTCATGGTGCCAGTTGCTTTGGTACCAACAGTAGTGGCAGCAGCCAATGTTGTGTGGGCGTCATCATCGATAAGCTGCGCACTCACATGCAGGTTACTAATCGTCACACTCAAGCGTGGTCGCTGAGCCGTGCCGTGCACGCGGGCCCGAACGCGGCGCTTGCGCAGGTCACGATTCAGGAGTTTTTTTGCTAATGCGTGTGCCATTATTTCTTACCTGCCTTCCCTGCTTTGCGCAAAATTTGCTCACCAACATACATAATGCCCTTGCCCTTGTATGGCTCTGGCTTCTTGAGAGCGCGGATCTCGGCGGCGACTTGGCCGACCTTTTGCTTGTCGATACCCGTCACAACGATCACCATTCGCTCGTTCGTTACATTAACTCCCTCTGGGGCTTTGTAGTGGACTTCGTGGCTAAAGCCCAGGCTCATCGTCAGCTCGTTGTTGCTCGACGAAACCCGAAAGCCCACACCTTTGACCTCGAGGCGCTTCTCGTACCCCTGGGTTACGCCAATCACCATATTGTTGATGAGGGCGCGCATCAGCCCATGCTGGGCCCGAGCAGCCTTAGACTCATCCTTAGGATGAACCGTCACCTGCCCGTCCTCGACCTTCACCTCGACCGCTGGCGTTATGAACTGCGAGAGCTCACCTTTGGGGCCCTTGACGACCACATCACCAGAGTCAACCGTGATTGTCACACCCGATGGAATCGCCACCGGCAGTTTTCCGATTCGACTCAGACTCATTGCTTACCTTTCGTTAGTCGCGCGCAAAATGTTTGTCTCGTGCTGCCGGCCATTCTCCATAGGCGAACAACCAGAACGCAAAACTCCCGTTTCACTCGCAAAGTTAATATCTTGCTAATTGTACCACAGATGGTGGGGAGAGCGCAAGGGCGGAAGACGCCAGTGGTAGAACCGTGGTATAGTCCGGATAAGAAGCTACTTAGAAGTTTGCGGCCAATACCGACCAAGTTAGACGGTGCTATATAGGTACTGCTATAGGATTATTGCTGCGCGCTGCTCCGGCGGCGGACATACAGCAG
>CALIXX010000010.1 GCA_938046115.1 uncultured Candidatus Saccharibacteria bacterium
TCTAACGGTTAGGACACCAGGTTTTCATCCTGGCAATCCGGGTTCGATTCCCGGTGAGGTCACCAGATATAGCTTGATTGAATACTACACCAAGGGGTAGTATTTTTATTTGTATAGAGGATACGGATTTTACTTATATTTTGTTGTAACATATAGATATGGAACAAAAATTGAATATTGATGAATTAAATTCACCACTTGTCGGAAAAAATTCTAATAATTTAGACTATATTGATCAAGTTGTCTACCAGCTTTTTGATAGCCTAATAAAAGACATGCAGCCCAGCAGCGACTTACTCTATGGTATTATTCTTGGTTTATTCGTAAAGTGTAAGAAGTTGTATCGATCATGTAATACATCAATTGACAATGATGACACACTTGCTTTTCTTGTAATACTCAGATCATACTATGAGGCAACTATCTCTCTTCGGTATATTGTTAAACATCATGATCATGATGATATAGAAAAGCAGTTTATAGTTGCTAATACGATGTCAGAGTTACGTAACCTTCAAAGTGGTAAAAAGGAAGCTAACATAAGTAAGACTCAATGCAGAACAGAATATGATCGCCTAAACCAGAGTCTAGAACCGTATGGATTAAATATCAGAAACATACCAAAGGGCTACCCTAAATCTTGGCACCCAACAAAGAGTTTTAAAATGATAGCAAAGGATCTCGATACAACTGGTAAAGCACTTGAGATATACAGTAGCCTCTATGCGGCAACCTCACGTTTTGTTCACCCTTCTTTTGATGATGTTTTGAAGTGGCATGTAACAAAGTATGATGAGAACGCACCATATATACCAAATGAGACAAGAATGTATATGCCAATGCAAGAAAGAAATAACGGAGGTAAAATACTATTGATGTGTATAACTTTATCTATGCACGAGGCAGTCTCTTGCTCGCCATATACAAAGACTGACAACTATACCAAAAAGGAATGTATTGAGAAAATACACAATAATTTTCACAAGAACTTCAACAATACGCGTTCGCCAATGGCCTGGCAGACAGAAGGAATGCTACGCTATGCTGATTTTTGGATGCAAAATTACAAATATGATAAAAATAATTCCACAGCAGGATAATGCTGTCGTAAGAAATCAAAAAAGAAAAACTAGGAGGAGTTAATAATGATTTTTAAGCGACAAAAGAAGAACACATACAAAGAAACAATCAAAGAGTATTCTGCTGCAGTAATATATGCCTCGGGTGTATCCGCTGAAAACCTTAGAAAAGAATATGAATTTTCAGATGAGACTCACATGGCTGTGCTAATTCAATTTATTGGGTTTAGCTTCATTATGCTGGCGCGTAAATGTGCGTCTGTGCAGCTAGCTCCAGAAAGATACCAAGAGATAACCGAAACAGTTATAGACCTTCTCGTTGATGTCGTTTATGAGAACATTGATAACAGGCAGAGGGCTATAAAAGTTATAAAGGAGTCAGTCTATAAATTTGTCGAAGTATACGGAAAACTGCCGGTAGAAAATGACGATCCATCAAAGAGAGAGGCTGGAACCCTGCTATGGGAGTATGGAAAGTTGATCGCGAAAACGGCTACAGATGAGGAAAAAAATATTTGGGCAATCATGACATGTATATCATTGATGAAGAACCAAATTACTGCAACCAACTCACTTATAGAAAGAATGCTAAGCGCAATGAAATAAAATTTTTAGCAATAAGTGAGTTGATTTTTTAAGAGCCTGTAGGTTACTCCATCCCCGCAATAATCTCCAGCAATCGCCGTGGAGTGATCTCGGCTTTGATGAGATAGCCGTCCACACTAGTTTGGAGAGCGAGGCGGGTGGATTCGTCTTGGTCGAAGTTGGTCATAATGACGATCTTTGTGCCAGCGATGTGTTGCGGCTCGGCGCGCAGTGCCTCGAGGATCTCGCTGCCGCGTTTTTCGGGGAGCATGATGTCGAGCAGGATGAGGTCGTAGTGGTTGTTGCGTGCCGCCACGAGGCCGTCTGCCCCGTCGATTAGCCAGTCTACTGTATAGCCTGCTTTGCGGAGGCTGCGCACGTACATTTCGCCAATGAAGCGATCGTCTTCAATGACGAGAATTGTTTGAATTGCCATAAGTTCTCTCCTCCTACCTCTGTTATCCCTTATACATCGTGTGGTTTTTTATCCAGCCGCTGCCGCTGGTGATGAGCTGACTGTTGCTGCCATCAGTGATTTTGTCTGCTACGCTGGCGTAGGTGGGGATGGTGATCGTGAAGGTGGAGCCCTCCCCTTCGCGGCTTACCACGCCAATCTGCCCACCGTGCGACTCGACGATCGCCTTGCTAATGTAGAGCCCAATACCCGTGCCGGCTACGGTTTCGCGGCTGCGGTGCGAGCGGTAGAACTTGTGAAAGAGATTGCCCATGACATTGGCGGGGATGCCGATGCCATGGTCTTGCACCTTGATAGCAACAAATGCACCGTCTTGCACGGCCGAGACGGCTACGAGCCCGCCTTCGTTGCTATATTTGAGCGCGTTGTCGATGATATTGCTTAGCACTTCAGACAGGCTGGAGCGATCGGCCGCAATGGTGGGCAGCGTGGTGGGGATATCCACCGTGAGCTGGCGACCTTGGGTGGTGGCGCGCAGCTGCATGTCGTCGCGGATGGTATTGTAGATGCTGCCGACCGACTCTTCTGCTAGGTGGACGCGGAGATGGCGGCGGTCGAACTTGCTGGCATTGAGGATGTTGTTGACGTAGCCGCTGAGGCGATTGGCCGAGACGACGAGCCGCCCCAGTAGCTCATGCTGGTCGCCAGCCAGCGCTGGGCCAACCTCCTCAGTGAGGACATCCAGATAGCCACGAATAACGGTGATGGGCCCGCGCAGCTCGTGAGCGGCAAAGGCGATGAAATCGAGGTCATCATCCTCGGGCTGGTAGAGAGTGGTGCGATCGTGCAGTACCAGTATAACCTCGGCACTGCTTCCCTTCTCATAATTGGCCGTAATGTCGAAGATGCGCCGCCCAGGCTCACCCACCAGCTTGTTTGCAATGCGCAGCCAGGTCTTCTCGGCATGGACAGCGCTGCGGTGGCAGTGTGCGAGCCACTCCGTCAGACCATCGCCTGGCTCGAATAACAGCTCCAGCTCGGCCGTACCATCATGGCTCTGGCGCAGTGGGGTGTGGCGGTTGTGGTAGCGCACCTGCCCCTGATTAGTGAGGATGGCAATGCCAGCACTCGTTTGATCAAGCGCGGCCTCGATCTGGGCAGCTTGTGCGTGAGCCTGGCTCGGCGGGTTTTGGCCAGCTAGTGCGGCCGTTTGGTAGATGTATTGCAGTAGCGGCTTGAAGCCATCGCGCTCGAAGTGTGCTGCATTGGGATTGGGCGGTGTGATGGTGCTGGGCTCGCCTGCTACGTGACTGAGGGCGTGCGTGAGGTCTTTGAGCGGGGTAAGCAGCTGTATGAGCAGGAAAATATTGAGTGGGATACTCGCCAGCACTACCACCATAATGACCAGCCAAAACTGCAGCTGGCTAGGGTTTAGACCAATCATCCACAGCGTACTCGCCACGAGCCCAGCAATAGTGCACTGCATCAGGATACTCGCACCGATAGCATGGCGACTATAGCGTGGCCAATATTGCTTAATAAGGGTGGGTGGACGATGAGGTGGCAATGGCCGGGCTGGGCCTATTGCTGCCACGACACGCTCCCCGTGCCGCCAGGTACTGCCGCAATCCATGTCTGGCCGCGGGTGAGAGCGATTGCCTTGCCATTGGTATCACGTAGCTCAAGGGGGCTAGTACGGTCGGTCTTGCGCCATATTCCCTCCACCACACTGCCGTTTTGGAAGATAGTTGCTTTGCCTTGGCCAGTGGTGATGATATTCTCGCGAATGCCGTCCTCTTGCACGGTGGTCTGCTGGACGGTCAGTGCCACCACAACGCTGGGCGCGATCTGCCCTTCCTCACGGTCTAAGCTAGCCTCGCCGCCGATACTACGCTGGTAGGTGTTGGTGCTGGCATCGTATTGGTAGCGCGTGTTGTAGCGGGCGGATTTGCCAAAGTTGATAACGGCCACAGTGGCGGTCGCAGGGTTCGCTGGCTTGCCATCGGTCCGAGCAAGGGCGGTCTTGACAACAGACTGCTTGTATCCTTTGCTGCTATTGAGGTCATCCAGCCGCTCGGCACTGGTGTAGACATTGTGCGGGGCACGGCGGTCAGTAGCACGCCAATAGCTGCGCTCATGAAAGAACTGATCGATATCACGGTACGTACCATTGCGGATCTCTTGCAAGGCATGTGAGCTACCCCCCACATGGGCTACGCTGGGCTGGTATGGCGCAAGCCAGTCGATGTAGTACGGCCGCAGGCTGCGCACTGGGCCAATCATCGTTGGTTTGTTTTGCTGGTACAGCGCGAGAAAGCGAGTGATACCTGCCTCGGCAATTGCCTCGTACACCACCTCAGCCTGCTTGACGCCCGACTGAGGGCGAGCACTGGGGCTATTCTCGAGCATTACTGCAGTAACGGGCTTGGTGGTGGCCGCTTGGTCGGCGACCTTGAGGCCAGTCAAGGGCGAATAATACACCTCTGGGGCTTTCTGTGTTGCCACAACAGGGGCGGGCTTGGCCTGGCGAGGCTTATTGAGTAGAGAAAATGACGCCATTGCTCCAGCAAATACCACCAATGCCCCACCAATCACCATCACAGGTATGCGGTGTTGCCCCACAAAATGCCGCAGCCCCATAAAGTGCCGTCCATGCCGCCGCAAACGTCGACGCTGCGCCCGACCGCCAAAAGCTGCCGGTGGTGTATTCTGTGGTGAACTCATCTTATGGCCATTATACCATGAGCGGATAGCGATGAATGAGGAATTTTACGGCAAAAGGCTACCTTGGGCTTGACCACTGTACAGTGTGAGTGTTTTTACCCTTGCGCTTCTCTGCTTGTGCTCTATGGGTAAATGGGTCTTGGTTATTTACTTCGTGCGCTGAGTCTTTTTGTGGCAGTGGATGATGAGGAATTGCGTAAGAGCTGCATGGCGAAGATAGATATCTCGATACCTCGAGCGCATGCGATCAATTACCCAACAAACCCCTTGGCAAATCCGCAAAAATAGCCTACAATGAATAACCACTAACGATAATTTGGGTGAGGAAATATGACACGACGACACGATGGCCCTTTGGCAGGTAGTACAGATAATGGTGGAAGTACCGATATAGTGCCACCGGTGCGACGCGATAATGAAGCTCAATCACCTCAATCGCCACAGCAAGCGACCAGCGGAGATTGGCGTGTGGGGCAGGTGCGAGAAAGCGCACGCCAGCCGTCGTCTGATGTCATGAGGGCCATGACGCTTGCTGCCCTCGGAGGCAGCATAGGGATTGGCTCGGGCCCACAGGGCGTTGACATATTCGCCTCCCCCGTTGCGCGCGATATAATTAACGGCAGCGCAGACTCTGTGAGCGGTATGGAGTTGGCACCATCAGTCTGGCTGGGCGACATACCTCCAGCGGAGTAATTGCGCGGTATTCCCTCTCTCGTGGCACGAACATCGCTTGGCAAGGATAGCAACCTACCCACCGCAGCCAGGCTACTACCACACCAGCAAATAGCATGATATTTTGAGACGACAGTGAGCTGCTGCCTCTGTATCGTTGTAAATAACGCAGCAATAGAGCCTTGACAGATAT
>CALIXX010000011.1 GCA_938046115.1 uncultured Candidatus Saccharibacteria bacterium
CTGCTCCCTAGCGGCGACACCCCTCAGCCTTCTACAGAGCAGCACCAAGACCACGAGAAAGATTCATTCCAGCCGGTTGTTGTCCGGCTTGGTGTTGTGGCGCTCAACGCCGCTGGCTTCGAACCTGGCAAGAGTAACGAAGAGATATTCGAAGAAGTGCATGTCCATACCAGCCGCATTACCCACACAACTCGTGGTGCGTATGAGTTCCACATTACCGAGTTTGTCTGCAACACTGCGCCAGATAGCACCCGCACCAAAGAAGATGGCACGACCGAATACTATTACTCCAACGACCAAATCAAAAAAATCGCTGAAGAATACCGCGAGCAGCTAGACGTGCAGGATGGTGAGCATTCACTCATGCTGATGGCCGTTAACACAGCAGGTGTGGAGAATGATGTACTCGGCCTTGCCTTCCAGAGCACCGACGAAGACAAAGCCAAGGGTGGTAACGGCCCGATAGTGCTTGTGCTGAGTAACAAGACTGGTGGCAACGTATACAGCCATGAGATTGGGCACATACTCTCGAGAGATGAGAAAAACGACGACCCCAGCAAGGAAAAGCAGTTCGGCAAAGGCATGGGGCATGAGATGGTAATGGACTGCCGCATTACCGATGCCGAAGGTAATATAACGCAGTATTGTGCTGTCGATACCATCCAGCAGCTGCTTGCTATGGGCTGCGGCCTCAGCAAGCGCGATAAGTCTGACGCTGTGAATGAATACGCCTCCCCCGTCACTGTCATGGGTAACTCCATGGTCTACACCGATGCAGATACAAAGGTGAGCCAAATAACGAATGAAGTCACCGCAACAGAGGAGCACAAACCAATCTACTCGCCCGCTGAGCTCGCCTTCCTCGATTCGCGCCTCCAGGTAGAGTGCACCACATCGGCCGATGGACGCTATCCGCTCTCGTATGACTTTCGCAAACGTTTCGCTCTAGCATACTCACTACCCGCTGACCACGCGCTCAAGACGATCCTCCCCAAGGCCGATACGCTGGTCTTTGCGCCAATCATCGAGTATATCGACAAAGATACGCCATTTGACTCGACCAATCCAGATGCAGCCCAGCGCCGCATTGGTGTCTTTGCCACGTGGGACAATGGCCGCGGTACGGCGCTGCTAGATGTAAGCTTATTTAATGAAATTAACTACGGCAGCCAAGAAGAGAATGTTATTTACGCCGATGAGCAGCTTGGTATCGTTGCTGTCTCAGGCTACGACAAGACCGATGGTGAATATGTGCGGATTGTTAGCCTTAGCTCGCAAGAAGGCACCACTCTGCTAGATGAGGCACGGACGCGCACTGCCGAGCGCAATCAGCTTCTCCTCAAGCCTAAGCAAGCAAACTAGTCGTAAGCTAGATTTGTAGCTTATCTATTGCCCTATACTTATCTTGCACACTGTTACAATGAACATTCTGCTCAGATATTCATTAATTACCTCAGTGGTGAGACGCCCATTACCTCCATCTTGTGATCTTCATCATGCCTCCACTGGCTGCTCGCTTTTGCATTTGCACCACACTATGCTATACTAACCAAGTTATGAATATGAAACCTGTCCTCAAACGTTATATTTCTGAATTTGTCTATGGTGCAGTCGATGGTACCGTCACAACCTTTGCTGTGGTAGCAGCCAGTGCTGGTGCAGGTATCTCGAGTGCAATTATCTTGGTGCTGGGCGCAGCTAACCTCATCGCCGATGGCTTCTCGATGGGTGCTAGTGCCTACCTCGCAGCCAGCGCTGAGCATGATGAGTCAGCGCGGAGTACAAGCAAACGCGCCTCGCCAAAAATCATCGGCTTCATGACCTTTGCTGCCTTTGTCGTTGTTGGTAGTGTGCCTGTTATCCCCTATCTTGCCCATGTGCTGGCACGCGGCTCGAGCGCGGCTCACCCCATGCTGTTTTATATCAGCTCAGGAGCGACAGCGCTCACCTTTGTGGCAATTGGCTATATCAAGGGCAAAGTTGGTGGTGAGAATCCACTCGTTGCTGCTCTGCAAACTCTCGCTCTCGGTGCTATTGCTGCTGCCCTGGCCTATGGCGCTGGAACAGTGCTCGCTGGGTGGCTTGGCGTGCAATTGTAAGAGCTGCACACAATTCTAATGATTCTACCTCTGTTATTTATCTTTCTTCTATAACTTGCTAAGTTTTATGGATATGAATATATTTAGTGAATGTTCATCATTGTTTATGGCATAGTCATTAAATCATAATGGCTGGTTTCGTCACACTCTAGAAATAAGCTTGGCATCTCTGCTCATTTTGCCGCACCATTCTTTGGCAGCTGATCGATCAGCTCCAGCAGCTTCTCCCAATCAGCTCGCCGGGTATGGTCAATATCGACGTCTACTGCATGGTCGCGAATCGCCGAGAGGAGCGGCTCGGCCTCTGGCGTAATCCATGGCTGCATCTCGAGCGGATAGGCCAGCTGGTCAGACATAAGCACTCCATCGCCGTAGTCACTCACCAGCGTGTCGATTGTATACTCGCGGCGAAGCATCCGCGCCCAATTCTGGCACAGCGTGATGGCTTCTTCTCGCGTGAGGGCTAGCTCACTCATATCAGCCCATCCTTCTGCAGCCCACTAAGCGCAGCAGCAAAACGCGGGTCACCGTGCAGCTCCTGGGTAATGGCGCTCAGTAGTTGCCCCTGCGCCATGCGCCGCACAATTTCGCCCCGCATTTGGCGCAGGCTGCCAGCAAAGCGCGACTGCTGCGTGTAGTGCCGGCTGGTACCGAGCTGACCCTTACCTGCCGCCTTCAGCTCAGCGCCGTAGTCCATCAGCGCCCAGAACCACTGGCGGGGCTGCTCTCTATCCATCGTCTGCTCCACTAGCGCCAGCACATCCTTATCTGCCACGCGCTCCTGCCCAGCAAAAAAGTGGTTAAAATACACTGTGCGGATATTGGTCTCCACAAAGGCGGTTGGGATTTGATACACATAATTCATGATGGCCCCAGCGGTATTGACACCAACACCAGGCAGCGCCATAAGGTCGGTCTGCGTCGCAATAGGTGCGCCAGCAGCAATCGCCTGCGCCGCGCTGTGGAGGTACTTGGCCCGGCGATTATACCCCAAACCCTGCCATGCCTGCAGCACCGCCGATAGCTGGGCGGCCGCCAAGGCATCGATGGTCGGGAATCGGGTAGTAAACTCAGCAAACTTAGGTAGCACCCGCGCTACCTGCGTCTGCTGCAACATCAGCTCACTCACCAGTACATAGTACAGCGTTGGCTGGCTACGCCACGGCATAGGGCGATAGAGCTGCTTGGCTTTGTGCCATATCATAGCTTGGAATTGTGCTGTGTCCATAAGTATAGTATACTAGAAGGATGAAACTATCTCGACTTATTCTCACAATCGCTATTGTCATTATTGCCGCGTGGCTGCTTGGTGTTGTACTAAAGCTAGCCGCATGGGTTATCAACGGGCTGCTCTCGCTCGCCGCAATCGTCGTCATTATCTGGCTTATTATGATGTTTATCGAGAGTCGCAAACAGCAGAAATAATTTTCTGAGCTGCGTCGCTCTGTTACATTAGCTTTACTATGATAACTTAGCCAAGAACAGTTGGCGCTGTTCGTTTTGTAAAATTTCCTCTTCTTCGTCTTCACTACGCTCTTGTGTGAGATAATACAGTGTGTAGGAGCTGCGCGTAATTTTCCTTTAGCCTTATGTAAAAAGTTTGGTTTTATTTCACTTCCATAGGGTGTTTTCTTGTAAAGCGAGAGTCGTACAGGGTACTAGCATAGCAATACATCGCTTGAGTATAAGTACACTCTACCTCTGTTACCATGTTTTCACTCGTCGACCATGTCTAGCTCATGCGCTATACTAATAGCAATGGATGACGAACTATATCTTGATGAAGTAGTGGAGGTGGTAGCGATTTTTCGGCGTGGGTACCAGCCATGTCAGCCAGTCAAATTTCGACGCGGCAATGGCCAGGAAGTGACGATCCGGCGAATCGGCCTGGGCTTCGAGCATCAGCGCGGTGCACGTACGGTACATATCTTCGATGTAACAGATGAGCAGGCTGATTACCGCCTCGAGTTTGACAGTATTACACTGGTATGGCGGCTCACACGCGAGGCCGATCATGTCTCATAGCAGTATCAATCCCGCCCCACCACTGATGATGCACATCGACCTCAATAGCTGCTTCGCCACGATCGAGCAGCAATCTCGGCCATTGCTCCGCCACCGGCCAGTTGTTATTGTTAATCGGCGTAACCAGCATGCGACTATCGTCACCGCAAGCTACGAAGCCAAAGCGCGTGGCGTACACACCGGTATGCGCTTACCCGCAGCGCGGCTACTTTGCCCTGATATTGTTCCGCTAGAAAGCGATCCACCCAAGTATCGCTATGTCTACCACCGGCTTGCAACCATCCTCAGCGACTACTCGCCCAGTGCCACCATGAAAAGCATTGATGAGGGGGTAATCGACCTAAGCCAAAGTCCACCTGACATCCGAGCACGCGGCGCACTGGCGATTGGCCAGGAGATCAAGCAGCGCCTCCGTAGCGAAGTTGGCGACTACATGCGCTGCAATGTTGGCATTGGCACCAACCGCTGGCTAGCTAAGATTGCTGCCGGTATCAATAAGCCTGACGGCCTGACTTGCATCACTGCAGATAATCTCCACGCAGTACTCGCTACGCTATCGCTCGAAGACCTCACTGGTATTGCCACTGGCTACAGCAAGCGCCTCCACCAGGTTGGTATCCAGACACCACTCGACTTTCTGGCCGCAAGCGAGGCAACGCTCGAGCACATGGTGTTTCATGGCAAGCCAGGGCGCGACTGGTACAAGCGGCTGCGCGGTTGGGAGGTAGATAGTGATGAGCGCCCGCTTAAGACAGTCGGGCGACAGTTCGTCCTTGATCAGCCAAACCTCAATTACGATCAAGTCTTGCGCCGCTTCCACGTTCTATGCGAAGACATCGCGGCTGCGCTCCGGCAGCAATACGTGCGCGCCCGTGGTGTGCGCCTCTATGCCAAAAGTTATCAAACAGGCCGCTGGCACAACCACGAGCGCCGCGAGCATCCACTATGTGATGGCACCACGCTCTTTCATATCGTCAAGCGACTCACCCAATCGATGCCACTGCCCACCTATGAGATTGGTATGTCGTGTTATCTTCTCACAAGCGAGACAGACGCACAGCTCGCACTCTTCGACGACCCATCAGCTCGCCACGCTCTCACTGCCGCAATCGACGAGATCAACCAATTCTACGGCCCACACACCGTCCAGCCAGCCGATACTCTCGGCATTGCCACGCAGATGAAGCGCAAAATACCATTTGGTAGCGTGCGGTATTTATGAGCACTCATCGTGCACTATTGCTATCAGCTCATCGTGCACAGCGCCATTAGACACAAGCGCACCACAAAATGGCTGCGCATAATTAAGCGGCTGGCCCGATACACTTGTCATCTTACCACCAGCCTCCTCAACAATAACGTGCACTGCTGCCATATCATACGCATTCACCTTCTCGGCATAATACCCAACGAAGCGCCCTTCAGCCACGCGAACACTCTTGGCTACTGCGCCACTAATGCTTGCTGTGCTCACCTTGCGTTCGATCAGTTCATCATAATACTTATGGCGGCGGATATTCGCATAGCTACACGACGCAGCAAAAATCCCCTCTGTAAGCGTCTGGTGATTCACCTGCAGCCGCGTACCGTTGCAAAAGGCACCATGGCCACGCACTGCCCAGTAGAGCCGATCTGTCATTGGTTCATAGCCAACGCCGACGGTTGGCACACCATCAACTACCAGCGCGAGCGAAAACATTGCTGTGGGCACACCCCAAGTAAAGGCCTTCGTGCCGTCGACTGGGTCGCACAGCCACTTCCGCCCCAGGCCATAGCCCGTCGTGCTCTCCTCTTCGCCAATGACGCCATCGTCTGGGAAGGTCTCGTGAAGGCGCTGGATGACCAACGAGTTGATTGTTGTATCGGCAATTGTCACTGGTGTGCCATCCGCTTTGGTTTGGCGCTGCTGTTCACCATCAAAATAGCGGCGCATAATATCGCCCGCCTCGCGAGCAATCCGCTGCGCGGTATGAAGTTCTTGTTCGTACATGCTCATCAGTATATACCGTTGACTCTTGTGAGTGCAATACTGAGACGCTCCCATTACCATAGCTGGAAGGATATCGGCCATGCTATCTCCTATCCGCAAAACAAAAATATACAGCGAAAAAGTAATCACTCTCCCTTGCCATTACTATACACTCGGTGTATAGTAAATATTATTACTCATAGTATGAGCGAAAGGGAAATATAGCAATGACAAAAAAGCTTCTGAAAATTCTGGGTATCATCATAGCAATACTATTCGTGTGCTTTGTGCTGCTTGTGCTTTATATGAACTATCTCAACCAAAGTATCACTGGCGATGACGGTGTGGCGAAGGATTATGCTGCGAAATTGAGCCCCAGCGGCACATTAGAGCAACGCTATACTAAGCCTGGCCCCTACCACGTTGCGCACCACACTCATCGCAGCGATAGCACAGCCATCAAAGAATATCATATCTATGCCCCGCAGCGCACTACTCCAAACCAGACTTTCCCGCTTGTGCTAATGGTTAATGGTACCGCTACCTACGCGTCTACTTATGCGCCAATCTTCGAGCATTTGGCCAGTTGGGGTTTTGTTGTCATTGGTAATGAGGATGGCTGGCCAGGCACTGGTGCAACGACATCGACCATGCTTGATACTGCACTAGAGCTCAATACTGCAGAGGATAGCCCCATCAAAGGCTTCGTCAATACAAGCAAAATCGGCATCGCTGGACATTCCCAAGGCGGAGCCGGTGCTATTAATGCCGCGACAAAATACGGCAATAGTAGCCGCTATACCTCCCTCTACACCGCTAGTGCCGTCGGCCATGGCACCGCAAACGACAACAACTGGCACTACGACACCAGCAAGCTCAAGACAGCCACCTACATGATGGCTGGCACTGGCCCAAGCGACAACCTCGCCATTAGCCCACTGGGCGACCTGCAGCAGAACTTCCGTGCCCTGAGTACAGATAAACCCAGCGTCATCGCGCGGCGCAAGACCGTTGGTCACAAAGATATCCTCGAATATGGCGATGCCTACATGACTGCCTGGTTCCTCTGGACGCTGAGCGACAACGCCGAAGCAAAAGCAGTCTTCGCTGGTGACAACGCCGAGCTCCGGCACAACAACGACTGGCAGGATGTCGAGACAAAGCACGTATAATAAAACTTACGCTACGCTAGCTCATAAACGGCTAGCGTAGCTCCATTGCTTATTGCTGCTTTTGGTCTTCCTGACGTAGTGCTCGCAAAACCCTCTCTTCTTCGCCTGGTGCAAATACTGTCATCGTCCCGCCAATCACATCAATAGGTGTCGTCTTGCTGATATTTGGAATAATCCCATCAGTTTCTGACAAATCATAGGTTGCATTATCATCAAACACAGTGAAACGGGTGATTCGGTCTCCCGGCTTCCAATAGCTACCCTCAACGCGGCTAAGCGCCTATTTAATCGCGCCTACACCGAGTGATCGAACCCCTTCTTTCATTCTCTCTAAAAAGTCAGGGTGCTCTTCAAATTTTCGCGGTAAAGTGTCGTGTGTTCTCGTCATAATTGCCTATATTATACCACAGTTATCGCTCTATTGCGTCGCACACCGCTGCCACATACCGCGAGTCATCAACCGCATGCCCAGCGCCTTCTACCACTGTGCCATGGACGGCGGGGATATGTTGCACGGCAGTATCAAAGACAAGTTTCATCTCTGGCCACTTAATAAACTCCTCTGAGCCAACGAAAATCTGCACAGGGCACGTAATACGCTGCGCAGCCGCTACCAAGCTCACCTGCTTGGCATATTCGAGTCGCCGCTTGCCAATCACACGCCAGTCACGCCCAGACCAATACTGCGCACACTCTGCAAATGACGGCGACAGCGAGAAGAGCCACAGCTCACTTGGTGCTTGCTCACACGCCGCTAAGAATGCAATACACGCCCCAAATGAGAAACCAGCCAGAATAGTCTCAGCTGGATCATACTGCCGATACCGCTCATGTAGCGTCTGCAACCACTGTTTTTGCATAGTGCGATGCCATTGGATTGGTACAAATTCTACCGCGTAGCCCATTGCACGCCAGCGGTTCATCAGTGTATCGTAATCGCGGTCGGTGCGCCCTTCTTGGAAGCCCGGCACAAAGAGAATTGTCTTGTTCATACAGCTATGATGCCACATTTCTGGTGGTAGCACAATGGTTTCCTAGCTTACTTTCAGGACTATCTCCCTCCTGCCTACTATTTTGTCTGTGAAATATCAAAAATTGCTACTACGCCATAGTTATGCTTTTCAGCTCCCGCACTAGGAAGCGATTTAGAAGCGTACTTGTGTATCCTTATTACAGAATAACCCTCTCTGTCGCTATGAGAGGTAGACTGACACAAGGCAAACATTAGTCAAATATTCTTAACCAATACCACGCGGCAAGAAGCAACCTATCACTTCATCCTCTTCTCCGCTATACTAGATATATGACAACGCTGACGAAATTCGCCCACTCTTGCTTTACTATTACAATTGACGGCCAAAGCTTGGTCGTCGACCCAGGCGTATACACCGACGATTTTGCTATGCCGCAGCAAGTCGCGGCAGTTCTCATTACCCATGGGCATCCCGACCACTGTAGCCCTGCGCTCATCAAGCGTATTATACAGGCATTTCCTGAAGCAGAGATTATAAGTGTTGATGATATCGTTGTAGATAGTACAACGATATCTCTACCAGAAGGCATACTCTCTGTCCGTCATGCAATAGCCGCGGTGCCTGGTGATACATACCAGATTGGGCCATTCACGCTTGAGTTTTTTGGCGGTGAGCATGCTGTAGTAAGCCCAGACATTCCGCACCTCCACAACCTTGCCGCGCTGATCAACAATCGTATCTACTACCCTGGCGATTCCTTCGCTTTGCCTCAGCGCCCCATCGACGTCCTCGCCCTGCCTGTAGCTGCACCATGGCTCAAGTTCTCCGAGGCACGCAGCTTCTTGCAGGCCGTCGCCCCGCGCCTGGCCTTCCCTGTTCATGACGCTATCTTGAGCGATGCTGGCAAGGGATTGATTGATACACTTTGCACAGCAGCGGCAACTGAGGTTGGAGTGAAGTATCAGCGGATAGAAACGATAGAGCTATCGTAACTAGCTAGTCTCTATTTTATTCTTATTACACCCGCAACACGCTTATGATCTTCGTGACTTTGCAGGGTCTCGCAGCACCCGCTCGCTCCACTCCTGCCAGCGACCGAAGCTGCTCTGCTTTGATAGATCCAGGAACTCGCCGGTGCTCCATTCCACCAGCCGCATACCAAGCTGTTGGATGAGATACACAAACACCTCCGTTGGCTCCCTGCTACCCCGGACGCGCAGCCCCATCGTGATGAGTTGCTCCCTAGGCTGTTTGCCCAGGCTGAATTCGATCAGCCACTCTTTCTTCTCCATAACAAGCCACGACGGGTCGCGCGTGTCTAGCTGCGCATCGCATGCTTTGGCAACCTTTTCGAGCTCGGTAATCATCTGCTGGTGCTCGAGCGGCACGCAGTCTTCTTCCGTCAGGTCGCTAACCGACTGGACATGGCGTTTTGTTTTGATTGCGGTGAGATCCCAACTCATAGAGTGTCCTTTGCTTGTGAATCTACTTGCGTGAGGATTGTCCGCAACACTGTGTCACTCGGCTGTGTGCAATCTATGGTTGTTGCGCCAATCTTCCGAAAGTTATCTTCGTAGACTGGCCAATAGCGAATGATATTTTCTAGCTCGCCAGGTTCCTGACCGTAGCTACCGGCTGGACGCTGAGCGATTCGCTGTCGCAAGACTTCCTCGCTCGGATACTCAAGGAGAAAAATAGCGTCAAACAAATATGCATACTGATACAAATCATGAGCCGAGCCAAAGACACCCGTCAGTCCATGAGACTGCCGTATAATATTCTCCAGCCTACCACTGATAACTCGCCATTCATGATGTAAATTAAGCGGCTCTACTGGCTTATCGGTTTCTGCCGCTGGGATATTCGTCTCTTTGTGTACCCACCCTGCAAAGCCTTCGTCGATATCGTATGTTTGGTATCCTCGACTGCGAAATATGTTACGCAATGTTGTCTTGCCAGAGCCTGCAACACCAGTGACGAGGTAAGCTGTCACGACAACCCCAACTCCTTCAGCTGCCCAGGTTCTACCTGCGCGGGTGAGTCCATCATGACGTCGACGCCGCTGCCGTTTTTGGGGAAGGCGAGGGTTTCGCGGACGTTATGTTCGCCGATTAGCTCCATCAAGATGCGGTCAATACCAAAGGCACAGCCCGCGTGTGGCGGCGCACCGTAGGTAAAGGCCCGCAGCATAGCGCCAAACTTCTCTTCCACATATTGCCGGCTATAGCCTAGCAGCCCGAATACTTCATACAGTACGGCCGGATTGTGGTTACGCACACCGCCGCTGCAGATTTCGTAGCCGTTCATCACCATATCGAACTGGTCAGCCAGAATAGCTAGCTTCTCGTCATCCGACTGGGCGGCTTGCAGGGTGCTGAGCCCACCCTTTGGCATGCTAAAGGGATTGTGGCCAAAGTCGAGCTTGCGCGCATGCTCATCCCACTCGTAGAATGGGAAGTCGATAATCCAGGCCAGCGCCACCGCCTGCGGATCCTTGAGGCCAAAGTGCTCGGCAAACTCACTACGCAGCCGCCCTAGCACGGCATTGACCACTGGGCGCGTATCAGCCCCAAAGAAGACTGCATCACCGTCCTTGGCCCCTGTTTTGGCTTGGATAGCGGCCAGTTCTTCTTCGGTCAGGAACTTGGCAATTGGGCTCTTGGCCGCGCCATCTTGGTAGGTAATGTAAGCAAGACCACCTGCGCCCTCGGCTTTGGCGATGTGGGTAAAGCCATCGATCTGCTTGCGGCTGAGCGACGCACCGTTTGTGACGCAGATTGCCTTAATACACTCAGCGTTTTTGAACACGCCAAATTCGGTGTCGGCAAATACGTCCGTTAGCTCAACCAGCTCCATACCAAAGCGCAGGTCTGGCTTGTCGCTACCGTAGGTTTCCATGGCGGTTTGGTACGGGATGCGCGGGATAGGCTGGCCATCGCCAGCTGGGAGATTGCTGAGATCTAGCAGTGTTTTGCCAGCAAAGTCCGTCACCAGCTGCTGCATCAGCGGTTCCATCATCTGGCGGACTTGCTCGCCATCCTCCACAAAGCTCATCTCGAGATCCAGCTGGTAAAACTCACCATACAGGCGATCGGCGCGCGGGTCTTCGTCGCGGAAGCAAGCGGCCAGCTGGTAGTAGCGCGGCACGCCGCCAACCATCAGCAGCTGCTTAAACTGCTGCGGTGCTTGTGGCAGGGCGTAGAATTTGCCCTCTTGCAAGCGGCTAGGGATGAGGAAGTCACGCGCGCCCTCGGGGCTGGAATTTGCAAGGATTGGTGTTTGGATTTCGATAAAATCGCGCTCGTCCATATACTGGCGCATGCGGCGGTACATATCGGCGCGGCGGCGCAGCATCGTTTGCAGCTTGGGGCGGCGCAGGTCGAGGTAGCGGTAGGCAAAGCGCAGGTCTTCACTGGCTTGATTGGTCTCGCTAAAGGGCTGGATGGGCAGGGTCTCGGCTTTATTGAGCTCCTCTAGCTCGCTTACCACAAGCTCGATGCTGCCGCTGGCAATATTGGGGTTGGCCAGGCCCTCACCACGCTGGCGCACCTCACCACGGGCCCGCAGAACGTACTCGTCGCGGGCATGCTCTGCCAGGGCAAAGGCGGCGGTTTGCTCAGGGCTAACGACCAGCTGCACCAGGCCAGTGTGGTCGCGCAGGTCGATAAAAATCAGGCCACCATGGTCGCGCCGTGCATGCACCCAGCCGGCCACAGTGATGGTTTGGCCGGTGTAATCCGGCGTTTGGTTGGCAAGTATTCGTTGTGTCATATCTGTTAGATTATACCACAATTTCAGGCATCATTCTGCTCGCCCATGGGGAGGGCGCGTGGCTGTGTGGGCTCGGGCAAGGCCACTGGCTGGCTATATACCTCGTCATCATCCGCTGTGGGAGCATGACCAAGCAGCGCCTCGATACAATCATCCAGCGTCACCATCCCCACCGTCTCACGATACGTATTGACGACAATGAAAACCTGTTGGCGCGTCTTAATAAACGCACCCAAGGCTTGCTCGAGCGACTGCGCCCCGTCGATGTAGTACACGTTTGGGTCCATCACCGTTTGCACCTGAGCCGACACTGCCTCCTTGAGCGACATAAAGTCGCGGGTGTGTAGTACGCCAATAATATGATCAATGTCGCCATCCACCACTGGGAAGCGGCTATGCCCGGTGCGATGCAATTCATCGAGTAACAGCGGCCCTACCATAGCGTCTTGCTCGACTGTCTTGATAGCATTGCGCGGCACCATGACTGTCTCGACCGTCTTACGCGCAAAAGTCAAGCTCCCCAGCGCTTGCTCACGCTCGACTGGCGGCAAGACTGATGGCCGGGCATGACGCACCAGATGTTCAAGCTCAGCTCGCGACCCCAGGCGAAGATTCGTCTCTACTGGCGGCACAAACGAACGGACAATGCGCACCACTCGCGGGAACTGCCCGGCAAAGCTAACGAAGCTCGGCTCAACTGCATTATAGAAGCGCTGGGCAATCGCATGCACCCAACCAATCCGCCCTACACCACCATGGAGCAGTGCCACCGCGAGCGCAACCAGCACACCACCACCAAAGTCAAACGCACCAATGCTTGCCATCACCATCAGCACCAGCAATAGCGCCACCACGCAGCGCTGGAGCGAAACGAGATCATCGTAGACAGCAATGCGCCGCAACTGGTGGATCGCTGTGCGATTATTCTGCTGGCGACGCCGCTCGAGCTCGTATTGGCTCACTGGCGGTATATCAGGCCATGCACTACCAGCCAAGATGAGGGCAATCACAAAGATAGCAAAGATGATGATCATGAGCATTTCCATGCCATCATTGTAGCGCACTCCTCTGATCGGCTCAATGCTTTGGCCCGCGCAGCACCTCTGTCAGCTTGATTCGGCCTCTCGGGCACGATATAATATGCAAGAATAAGGAGGAATGTTTCGTTTATGACAAAAAAATCATGGCTGATCTTTGCAGTGCTCTGCCTCGCAATCTTAGGTGGGCTCGTGTGGCTGTCGCGCCAAGGTGAGTCGATCAATCTGTCGGGCGTCGACCCATTGCAGGTACAAAGCGCCAGTAGCCAAAATGGCGACATCGCCGACCATACCCACGGGAGCAAATCACCCAAGGTAACAATCATCGAATATGGAGACTTCCAGTGTCCCGGCTGTTCGCAGGCCTCGCCCGCACTCAAGGCAGTCACTGAGAAATACAAGGATCACGTACAGCTCATCTTCCGCAACAACCCTCTCTCGTCCATCCACCCCAATGCGCTCGCAGCGGCGGCGGCAGTTGAGTCGGCTGGCTTCCAGGGCAAATATTGGGAAATGCACGATAAGCTCTACGCTGAGCAAAATTCGTGGCAGTCGCTCGATGGTACAGAGCGCACCAACTATTTCGCCACCACTGCACAGGGGCTTGGCCTCGACGTTGACCGCTTTAAGACCGACCTCGCTGAGGCCGACCGCTCAGGTGCCCGGATTAAGAAAAAGATCGCCTTCGATAAATCCCTGGCTGGCGCTCAAAATGCTGCTAGCGCCACACCAGCTATTCTCGTCAATGGCAAGAATGTAACCAATCAATACGTCAAGGACGGCAAGCTCACCACCTCAGGCAGCTCAGATGCGCGCCAAGTGTGGGCCGATGCCGACGCCTTTGGCAAGCTCGTCATCGAGCCAGCCCTCAAAGAAAAGGGTGTCTCCTTGCCGCAATAGCCCTTGCTCTAGCAAACCAAAAACCACCTCATATCAGAGGTGGTTTTGTTTGTGTTAGTTATTCTTGGTCGTATATTGCGTGGTTTGTTGGGCAGTGCCTTGCTGGGTTTGGGTAGTGGTATTTGCTCCATTTGATGGTGCACCTGGCTGAACACCGCCGCCCGCCGACTACCCTGCTTGGCCTGGTGGCGACATGTTCCCTTGGCTAGTTTGACTACCCATCACACCAGGGCCACCAGGGCCACTTTGGCTCGATATGCTGCGGCTATTGACCTGCATGCCGCCAAAAAACCCGAGCGTTGCTGCCACGATCACGCCACCGATCACCGCCGCGATCAAACCAGGGTTAACCACGCCTTTGGTCTGCACTTGCGTGGATGATGAAGATGTCGGCGACGCACTACGCTTCTCCGCTGCAAAGCCATCTTCTATTTTCATGTATACTCCTTTCGTTATTATGGTTCGAGTATAGAGAGCAGGTGTTAAAAGAAGCTTAAAGTGCAATCTTGCTAGACCCATCGCATTGCCACATGCTTTCCTCGTGCTCAGTTCACACTATTTTTTGCATAAGCTTCGTTCGAGTGTGCTATCTAATAGGATGCAAGAAAAGAACACTGTTCTTGACGTAATATACTATCTTATATATACTTAGTAGTATGAGTACGGTGACAACGAGTATAAAATTAGATGAAAATATCAAGCGCCAAGCCCAGGAAGTTGCAAAAAGCGCTGGCCTAACGTTGAGCGCGTTAATTAACAGCTACCTCACACAAGTCGTTGCAACTCGCCATATTGAACTATATGCCCCCGAGCCAATGACACCACAACTCGAAGCACTACTTACTGAAATTGAGTCATCGATAGCAACTGGTGACAACTTAAGCAAGCCATTCGATTCTGCGGAAGAATTTTTAGCTGATCTCAAAAAGTAGGTTATTGCAATGCGCCATATCAGTATTCAATACCATAAAAAATTTAAAAAGCAATACCACCTACTACCCCAGCCAGTTCAAGCCAAGTTCGATAAGCGCCTTCGCTTATTTATTAAGGATCCATATGCGCCACAATTACGTACTCACCCTCTCAAAGGTCGCTTTGTTGGCTATTGGAGTATTAATATCACGGGTGATGTGAGAGCGATTTATCAACAACACGGCGATACAATTATTATTTTCGTGTTAATTGGCACTCACAGCCAACTTTATTAGGTTATGATTACTGACGCCACAACTCTGTACTCCCCTGCAAGAGACATTGCAAGACTGGTGCAATTTAAGAGAAATAGTCTTTTCTCATCAATATGAGAAACTTCATTACGAAGTGACAGACATTTACAACTAAGCAGAGGAGTAATGAGGCCATAAGCCAATACAGACAAAGTGATACTCTCTCAATACCTAAGCACCATCGTCTCTTTATTGTTGTAGAACGTTATCTACTACGTACTCTGCCTGCCAGCAAGGCGCAATCCTACCGTAAAGGTCGTGCCACTACCAGGCGTACTGTCGACAGTAATTTTGCCGCCATGTTCGGTGATGATCTGCTGGGCAATCGCAAGCCCAAGGCCATAGCCCTGGCCTAGGCCACCAGTGCGAGCTTGGTCGGCTCGGTAGAAGCGCTGGAATATCTGACGCTGCGTGGCGGCATCCATCCCGATGCCTTGGTCAATGATCTGCACCCTAGCCCAGCGATTGGTACTCTCAGCGGTGATGGTAATGGTGGTATGCTCCGGGCTGTATTTGATGGCATTGTCGAGCAAAATGGTGAGGAGCTGAACAAGACGCTGCTGATGAGCCCGCACCATCAAAGGTGGCGTGGTATCATCAATGGCAATCGACTTCGCTTGGGCAGGTGCTACCACCAAGTTCATCGCTTCGCTCACCACAGTTTGTAAAGCAACTGGCTGCAGCTGCACCGCCGAGCGGTCGTGCCGAAGCAAGCCAAGCATTGTATTGGCTAGCGTTTGCAGCCGCGTCGCATCGGTCACATTCGCTTCTATGACGGCGCGAGCCTCAGCGAGAGTAAGCTTAGGATTGCGCAGCGCTACTTCGTTCGCAGTGCGCAGCGCAGTCAACGGCGTGCGCAGCTCATGACTAGCATCACTAACGAACTGCGTCTGGGCGTGCATGTTGGCGCGGATCGGCCGCAGGGTGTGCTCCGCGAGGAGATAGCTCACTACACTGCCGATTGCCAGCGCCGCGAGATTCACGAGCACCAGCTGAGCGATTAGCTCTTGCCGTGCCTCAGCCGCTCGCCGCTCAAGGAAGCGATTGACGGTATGATCGGTAAAATGAAATTCTTGCTCTCTGCCAGCCTCACTCGGTGGGCGCTGCCGCTCCAATTGCGCGGCCGACGTCTGATAAAACACCAGGCTAAACCCGAGGCTCATTACCATGATAATCGCAAGGTAGGTACCAGCCAGCCGGAGTGTTGTGGTGTGAAAGCTCATTGGCGCTGCCTCATGCTGGGTCGTCCTTGATGATGTAGCCAAAGCCCCGCACTGTCTCGATAATTGGGCGGCTGTCTGGGAATGGCTTTTCGAGTTTGCCCCGAAGATAGTTGATAAAAACCTCGACATTATTTGGCAATATATCGGCATCGAAGTCCCAAACGTGAGTCATGATGTTATTTTTACTGAGGATTTGATTCTTGTTGCGCAGGAGGTGCTCGAAGATGGCAAATTCTTTGGCCGAGAGCACGATGGGCTGGCCAGCTCGCATCACAGTCTGCTTGACCGTATCGAGCTCAATATCAGCCACGCGCAGCACGGTTCCGAGCGCCTCTTGAGGACATCGCAGCAGAGCACGTACACGAGCTGCTAATACATCAAAGGAGAAAGGCTTGGGTAAATAGTCGTCTGCGCCGTGGTCGAGCCCCGCCACAATATCCTGCGTCTGGTCCTTGGCGGTGAGCATCAACACTGGCGTGTGGTTGCCCATGCTGCGAAGCTTCTGCACTACTTCGAAGCCATTCATCACTGGCATCATCACATCAAGAATGATCGCATCATACTCATCGGCCCATGCAGCATTGTAACCATCCTCACCATCAAAGGCGACATCGACGGCGTAGCCTTCTTGCTCTAACCCCTGTTTTATCGACTCGGCAATACGCCGCTCATCGTCGACGACTAGTAGTTTCATATCCTTAATTATACCGTGTTATTCATCATTATAAATCTTTATTGCACTGCCCTAAACTTCTCTTTTCAGATATCCGATGGCGTGCTAAAATGAATATTTCCCAAGAATGTTCAAGTTTATCATTACATATTGCGTAAGCCGTGTCAGTCACATTATCTCACCTTCTTAGTGTCACAGTGGTGATGCTTATCCTTCGTATTGCAGGCTAGTAGCCCAGTGCTGCTTCCGGCCATAGGCGGCGCATCATCTGTTGGCCACGGCGGCTGACGGTGATCCACCAATCACCAGTCGTCATCTTGACCGTAATAAGTCCTTTGTTCTTGAGGTGAGTGAGTTGCGCCATTAGCTTTGGGCGGCTCATGCGCAAGCTCTGCTCTAGGCCAATTACATCATCTTCGCCATGCTCGTTTATCTGCTGCAAAACGAGAGCTTCATCTGTGGTAAGAGTTGGTTGCTGTGCCATTGTCGTATACTCCTTGTTTATGGTTGTATCTGTAGTATGCATGACGTGGCTTAGGACAGTCTTAAAAATTCGATTTTTTGCTTCATTACGCTGCACCTAGAGAATTAGAGGTGAAACATAACGGTATATTATAGCTTGCATACTGTGTTTTCTACCCCTGTTCATTCCTCTTATGCTATACTAATCATATGAATCCGCTTGCGATGATTGCCTACCAAACCAAAGACTATCCACGCCTGCCCGATGGAAGGATCGACTACACTGGCCAACCCATCTGCTTTGTCTTCAACTGTGTGGTGTGCTATGGTGATGAGATTTTACTGGTGCGGCGTAGCCAGCAAGAGGTTGAGCAGCCACGTATGCTCAATGGCGTCTCTGGCTTTATCGACCGGACTGATACAAGCATTACGGTACTGGCCGGGCAAGAATTGGCCGAGGAGCTAGGCATTGACCCGCGAGGGACCACTATCGTGGTGGCGCAGCAGCCCCTGATGCAGATCGATGCAGCGCATAGCCGCCAGTGGTATGTGTATCCGGTGCTTGTTGAGTGTGCGCAGCGCATAACGCCTCGGCTTAATGCCGAAAATAGCGCAGCAGCGTGGTATCCACTCACCGAGATCGATGCTTTGCCGCTGCTACCGTTTTATCATGAGACGCTTCGCGCTGGCCTGGCAATGCGCCACAAGTAGGCTTTGCGTTAATTGAAGAAATAATAAAGAGTCAGCCCAAAGGCTGGCTCTCTATCTCTGTTACGATACGATTTAAACTGCCTGCGAGAGATCATACACGGTGTATTGCGTGCCACCGTAGTCAACCTTGGTGCCAGCACTCGCCGCCCAGGTAGCGATAGCAGAGTTGCCACCTGGCCCACCATGATGATGGGTGGTTTGTGTTTGGGTTGATGAGGATTGTGCAGTCGATGGAGCCGACGAATTCGTTCCTGCCTGCGTCGACTGCTGCCCGCCATGCCCACCTGGCCCATGCTGGCCCACCACATAGTAGCGCACACTACCCTGGCGCACCAGCTGCTTGAACTGCTCGAGCGTGAGCGTGCTGTCGCTGCCGTTAAAGCCACCGACTGCCATCACCGCCTTGCCTGTGGAGAGCTGGATTGGTGCCGATTCATTGGCGCTGTTGACTGCCGCAAGCCATGTTGCATTCTGCTGGTGTGACACAAGGTACGAGACAAGAGCGGCTTCTGCCTGGGCTGATTCGTTATTCGTGCCGCTCATTGCCGTCGCACCCGGCCCCGCTGTAGGAATGCTTCCACTATGCGCCGTCGCTATTGTGCTCAAGCTAAAGGCTACTGGTGCAGCCATACCAGCCAGTACAGCTATAGTAAGAGTCGTCCGCACATACCACCGAGGGAGTGTTACCAGTGGCACAAGCATCATCACAGCCGCTGCTCCACCAGTGATAATGACAAGCCAGGTAAGCCACGGCCAGGTATTGCTATAGCCAAGCATAATGACACCAATGATCGTCGTGAGCAGTATTGTCAGTGGCACAAGCCAGGCCAGCTTCGTGCGCCGCGTGTAAGCTTGCCACAGATACGGCGCACCAATCCCTACCAGAACAGCAACACTCGGTGCCATCGCCACGACGTAGTATGGATGGATCGTCCCGCTCGTCATACTAAAGATAATGATATGAACGAGCAGCCAGCCCAGCCACAGCAGCACACCAACACGCTCTTTGTTGTGCCGTGGTGCGCGGCGCAGCAGCCACAGCACGAGCCCACCACCGATCACGGCTACCACAAGCAACCAGGCAATATTAGGGCCAAAACTTTCGTTAAAGATACGCAGCACCCCTGTCTCGCCGCCAAAACCAACACCTCCTGGGCCACCACCGTGGCCACCCATACCACCACCGGCTGGTGGCGTCATGGATGCTGCCTGCGTCGCTGTATGACCAGCCGACTGCGCGGCAGATTGGGTTGTGGTTGCTGCCGCTTGGCCCATCTGCGCTACCCCACCACCTGGCGCTTTGCCAGGGCCACCGCCACTACCCAGTAAGCGCCCAAAGCCATTGTAGCCAAAAATCAAACTCCAAATGTTATTGTCATTGGTACTGCCCACCCACGGGCGATGAGCCGCTGGAGTAAGCCACACAAGCACGCTCCACCAAAAGGTCGAGACAGCCGTTACCACGCCCGCCACGCCAATATGCCAGAGGCGTGTCACGAGCTTTGGCCGGGCGCACACTAGATAGAGCAGTGCCATCACTGGTATTACCAGTAACCCCTGCAGCATTTTTGTATTAAAGGCCAGGCCAGTAAAGAGCCCTGCAAGGCTCAGCCACAGCACTGGTTTCTTATTTTCAAAGGCACGGAGGAAGGCGTAGGTACTGGCCGTCAAGAAGAGTGTCAAGAAACTATCGGGGTTATTAAAGCGAAACATCAAGGCAGCTGCTGGCGTCAGCGCCATCACCACACCAGCGATGAGCCCTGCCTTGGCACCATACCACCGCTTAACTGCTGCATAGACAAGCATGACTGTCGCGACCCCCGCAAGCGCGTGCGGCATGAGCATGCTCCACGACGAGAAGCCAAAGAGCCGACCACTCAGCCCCATGATCATCATACTGATAGGCGGTTTATCGACACTAACGAAGTTCGCTGCATCAAGGCTGCCAAACAGCCAGGCCGTCCAGTCGGTACTCGCTGCTTGAGCAGCGGCAGCATAGTAGCTATTGGCCATGCCATTGATGGTTAAGTTCCAGAGGTAGAGCACACTCGTTAGTAGCAAAAGTCCAGCCACAGCTGCTAGCTCGCCAAAGCCCGCCTTGCCATATTCGCGCCGCACCCGCGAGAGGCCCTTGAGATCATCTGTTGCGGTCTTGATGATATGAACACGCGAGTCGGTATCTTCGACCCACTCAACTGACTCCTCGTGGATGGTATAGCCAGCATACTCTGCCTTGACGAGCAGCTCGGTATCAAAGAACCAGCCAGTATCCTTGATGCGAGGCAGAATCTTGCGTGCCGCATCGCGCCGAATCGCCTTGAAACCGCACTGAGCATCAACAAATTTTGTCTTCATCGTCCGGCGAATAATCCAGTTGTAACAGCGTGAGATAGTATCGCGCTTGAAGCCGCGGGTTGTGCGCGACTGCTTCATCAAGCGCGAGCCCGTCGCCACAGCTGCCTCACCCATAATCAGCGGGGTGATCATTGGCACGAAGCTGTCTAAATTGGTAGAGAGGTCGATATCCATATAGGCCAGAATATCGGCCGAGCTCTGTAGCCAAGCTTGCTTGAGAGCCCGGCCACGGCCTTTCTCGGCAAGCTGAATGAGCTGCACCTCGGGGTAGCGCACCGCCAATTGGCGCGCTGCCTCCGCTGTGCCGTCCGTGCTGCCATTGTCGGCAATAATGATGCGCCAGCGATGAGACATATGTTGTGATAAATACGCGTGCAACGTGCTCACCGAGCGCGCAATAACATGCGCCTCATTAAGCACCGGCAGCACAATATCGATACTAAGCGTCCGCGGATTAAGCGCACGCAGCACCAGCGCAGCGGGCGTCTCTACCACTGCGGCTGACTGGGTCATGGTTGCCGTTTTCATGTGTGGTATTGTGCAGGAGAGAGATGAAAGCTAGCTTAAAGAGACTCCTGCAGAAGCGACGTGCTCGTATCAGGCCATTTATTATTTCTCGCTGTCTTATTCTTCCTCTAGGAAATTATGAAGGCTAGTATTCCGCCTAAGCACTAATATTGACAAAGTCAACCAAACTATCTAGCCTACCAAGATAAAGGTAATAAAGGTAATAAACCTAATACAGCAGGAGATATATGGAACCAAGACAGAGGTTACACGCTATTCACTCGTGCGTTCTGCGAGCATTTGTGCAATCATCTCCGGTGTCCATACCGTACCATCAGCAAAAACCACTTTTTCGATCCGCTGGCTTGTGCTCTCATGCAGTCCGTCGTATGAGTACGAGCCAAAATATCCTTGGATAATGATTTTATCACCTGTACCCGTGATAGCAAGCTCGAGACTTTCATATGATGAAAGGTTGATGCGTCGAACAGTCACATCACGCGGATTAATGCCTTCGCCAAACTGCAGTGTGTCAACACCGTCATCATCACTTATCGTGTCAACACCATCCCCTCGCTTGAAGGTATAGATATCGTTGCCACCTGCACCATACAACACATCATTACCTTGCCCACCAGTCAGCATATCATCTTTCTCACCACCAATGAGGCTGTCATCACCGTCGTCCCCATAGAGCACATTTGCGTCTTGCCTCGCGCCACGCACCGTGTCGTTACCAGCCCCACTATGTACCGTGATACCATCATCATCAAAGGCATCAATAGAATCATCGTCAGCTGTGCCTTGTAAGTTATGCGTCATGGTGCGGATTGCCTGCTCATCCCACACGGTGCCATCTGCAAAGACAAAGCGCTCGACACGATGACCTGGCACGGGACGGTTCCGTCCTGTCCAGTCACTCGAACCATAATAGTCTTTGATGCGAATACTACCAGAGCCCTTTATGTCTAAGACAAGATCATAGTCATTACCTGGCGCGCCATACGGGCGACTCTCATAGCGTGCCGTTACATCGCTTGGCACGATACCCTCACCAAACCGTACAGTGTCAATGCCACCAAAGTCGCTAATCGTGTCATTACCATCACCACGGTTATAGATATATGTATCGTCCCCAAATTGAGAGTTGATCCGGTCATCACCTGCACCACCAACAATCAACCCGGAACCATTTATTCCATCATCACCTGCACCACCATAGAGCTTATTAGAATCACCTTCTGAACCGTTAAGGTTGTCATCGCCAGCACCGCCAAAAATTGTATCACTACCACCATCACCATATAGAGAATCGTCACCAGCACCGCCAAAAATCATATCATTACCACCTTTGCCCATGATAGTGTCATTCCCTGCATCACCCATCAATGTATCATCAGAATTCGTTCCTGTTACGTAATCATTCCCTTCTCGGCTCTCTATATAGACCGCACGCTTCGTCACGCCATAGTCTGGGACGTGATCATAACCATCAATAGAATCGTCTGCTGCTGTACCAACGACATGTGCACTTGCACCAAAGACCATCTGCAGCCAACGTGTCATCGCATCAGGTGTCTCTACTATAGCAGCAAGTGTATCGCGCGTTATTCTGGCCGCACCACTCAGTGCACTCAGCACGGCAATGTCGAGGCGGAGCGAAGTTGTCCATTGCGTAGCCGCAGCAAGTTGTGTCATCAGCACACGAGCAAAGGCATCGGCTTGCTCACCCATAATCCGGCTTGTTTCATATACACTAGAGGTAAGGATATTCACCTGATCGCGAATCACCTGTGCTACATCGACTATGATCTTCTTACCACTTTCAGCGACAGAGAGCGTTATTCGCACAAGCTCTTCAGCTGTAGCACTTGGAATCTCAACAACGATGAAATGAACACCATTGGCAATACCGGTATATACTTCCAGTGTTGTACGAAGTGCGCCAGCCAATGTATTCGTGATGGAGTCTCCCTGCGGTACAGTGGCTGCTAGCGTACCATCATCAGTTAATAAACTACTTGGGCGATGTGCATCAAAAGCTAGCTCTTGGCTAGTGCGATTCACTGCATACCCGAGCGATGCTATGCTTGCAGCTGCCATCCACCCCATTGCTGAGGCATGCTCGCCATTGCGTGCCGCCACAGCAATGGCACCCTGCGCATACTGCAGTATTGTCACATAGTCACGGTCCTTCTTACGCAGCTCATCACTGTTCATATCCTTAATGTACACTGTGCGGCCCAGCTGCACACCATACATACCAATGATATCGTGCTCATTGGTGTAGTCCGTTACTGAGGTATCATAGTCCCGCGGGTTGACATTCTTCAGCACTTGGCCAATCCCTACCGCGTCGAAGGTGACCGTCTTATATGCACCACCAGTTTTATACGCCATATACTGTGCCAGTCCACCACCGAGTGAATGGCCAGTGAAGCTCTTGGTGCCTACGTGAGCACCGCCACCAACTTTCTTGATCGTCTCGGTATAGAAGGTGTAGGCATTGTGGAATTGGTTCAGCCCATCCTGCACAAAAACATTTCCACTCGATGCAATCGCAATATCCGACTCAATATCTTTCATCGCTTCCCAGATATTCTTATCAATATCTGTCCCGCGGTAGGCAAAGACAATGTCCTTGGTGGCTGGATCTTGCACAGCAATAGCCGACATGCCAGATGAAGTGGTTGTAGTGTTGATGAGGTGCCAGGATGCGAGGGAGGAGAGGGACTTAAGTTCGAGAGAAATAGATCCATCGTTATGGCGATAATCGTCAATTTTTCCCTGTTTTATGAGCGCCTCAATAGATGGCTCCCCGCTACTAGAGGCAAAACTACTTAGGGATTTACTGTAAGATAATATGCTTAATGCCAAGTACTGTTCTATTTTCATAGCTTTTCTCCCTTCATTTCTATATATTTCCTTACATCCTGCGGTGAGTGTATACCACGTATACTCGTTTCTTCGACTAGTGCAACATATACCGCGGGGTTCTCATAATTAATGGATAGCGACACACCAAGCTCTCGCAGCTTGACGATTATCTGGTATATCTGTGCGGCTACATCATTATGAACAACCCTACTCTTTATACGCACAGCGACATGTATATCTTTACCAAATCGCTGGAAGGCATCACGATACAATGGTATCTCTTTTCCTATCCTTTGGTTCACTGCAGGTATACTGTAAACTTCTATTGATGCGAGCGATGTGTCGGCACCAAATACGTTTTTTATCATAGGATCAATATCCTTTTTGAGGTATTTTGCCCATATCATATCGGGGTATCCATCCCAATAGTTATTACTGTACGGACTGTCCCCCGGAAAACCCTTCACCATAAATCGAATCGTGTGGTCACTTTTAGCATACGCATCAGCCTTAGCAACACCATCTACCCCAAGGCCAGCTCCCTCGATTCGATAATTCTCTACTATAAATTCTTGGCCATACTTACGTTTGAGGTATGACCGCATATGTGATTGAGCAATATGATCATCAATAGTAGATTTTGTGTAAAATATACCAAATATTACCAACATGATAACTGTTGGAATGATAATCACATAGAGAACACCACGGAAGAGGATGGTACGAAAGCCTAATTTGGTGTTATCGCTTGATTTTTTCTTGTGCATGTTTTCTGTCCTCACCCCCTACTTTCTACTCAGTGACTATTCTTACATTAATATAGAACTTTCAGGTTGTTCCTCTTCTGAAAATTGTTAATTGATGAAGCGCCATGAGGAGAGAGGTTTAAGTTCAAGCAAGTTAGTTCTCGCGGTCAAGTGAGAGACAATCTCTTCAAGGGTTTGTTTTGATGCATCATCTAACAAACTATTTGGTATTACTTGATAAGCAAGCGATGACAAGGCAAGATACTGCTCAACTTTCAAATTCATTTTTTCTCCTTAATTATTTCTTTATCATATATACGAATATCCTGGTTTTCGTGAAGTATTTTTGCTATTTCATCTTCTAAGAGCACTATGACGTGTTTAGTACCATTTTCGTACCATCGGTATATCAGTTTAGTCTTAGCAGGAACATCCTTAATAATCTGCAACAACTGCTTGACTCGCTCATAGTGCATCAACGAAGAAGCATCGTTTTGCGCGGTTACTTCTAGCTTATAGAGTATACTTTGGCTATGCTTATGTGCTACCTCTTGAAATAACGGCAAAGCCTTAGTGTCTGTAACAGCATTGCCAATTTCGCCTGTTGCTATATCCACAGTAAACACGTACGATCCAGTCATTATTTTATCGACCATCGGTTTTATTCTTGCCATTTCTTGCATGCCCCATAGTGTATCTACATAATCATCCCATGAGTCTGAAAGTGACATCATCACCTTAAAGGGAAGTTTTTTGTTCGCTATAGGATAAGCTACCGCCTCAAACCACCCCCGCACCGCGAACCCACTTCCGTTTCGTATTGGTTTCTCGACAACAAATTCTTCTTTATACTTGTTATGTAAGTACGTCTTCATTGTCGCTTGAGCTTGGCCAGCCTCGATATCTAACTTAAGATAAAAACCACCAACGAGGAGAAGCATAATGGTTGTTGGAATAATGATGACATAGAGGATACCACGGAAGACGATAGTGGGAAAGCTTAGTTTACTGTTATCGTTTGGTTTTTGCTTGTGCATATTTTCTGCTCTCAGGATCCCTATTTTTGGCTACGCGACTATTATAGCACAAATGCAGAACTATTGAGTTATTCTTCTTATTCTGCAAGCTGTAGCTTTGATGAGCTGTCAAGGTATGAGAGAGGTTTACGCTCAAGGCGATTGGTTTTTAGGTACTTCCTTCATGATTTCTTTTAGAGATTTATTGACTATATCCTTCCCTTACTCTTTTTAAAGCAATCCTTAGAAGTTTCTTGCGCCGTTTTCTCGCTTATACCTCCATACTCCTGACAAATATATCGTGCATCTTCAGTTCTGCTATTTACAACATATCTCACAGCATAACTTCTCGGGTTTTTTGATTGGGCATACTCCATAAGTTTTCTTACGTTTTGGACATCTTCTTCTTTTACCTGATCCCCTACTACAACAATAGATACTTCATATATAATATGGTCTCCATACTTTTGCAACATCTCAACAAAAGCTGGCGTGCCCTGTATCTCATCAGCTACGTCAGGAGCAATTGTAATATCTGGCATATATTTTACTGCAGGTATAGACAACTTTTTAACCATCTTAGTAAGATCTTTTTCTTCCTGCTCATTGTAAAGTGCTGAGAGGTAGTTATCACGGTAGAGCCGGTGATCTTTCTCTAAAACACGAAAGGTATAAGAGCTACCCTCTCTATGTGCATCTGCAACTTTGCCACCCCTTCTTGCAAATCCACCTCCTTCAATTCGATAGTTCTTGATAATAAAGTGCTGGTGATATTTTTTCTCTAGGTAGGCGCGCATTTCAGTCTGAGCTTGATGAGCCTCTACAAGATACTTGATATGAAATATACCGATCAATGTACCAGTCAATAGAAGTATGACGCATGTCGGAATAATGATAACGCGGAGGATACCACGAAAAAGAATGGTGCGAAAGCTTAGCCTATTATTCTCGTTTGGTTCTTTCTTGTGCATGTTTTCTGTCCCCACCCCTTATTTTCTAAAGCATTCATTGGCTTGTTTTTCATCTAATAGACGCGTACCTTCTACCTGTATATTGCACACTACGTCTGTATCCATCTTCGTATCATGTATGCTGTAATGTATAATACGGTAGCCAACTTTTTGCTGATTGATATATCTAATAAGGCTTATGAGATAGTACCGATCCCGGTTATCGACAGCCAATTGATTTGTATTACGATTAACACTTATTATGTAGTGAATATCTTTTCCATAAGACGCTATCGCTTCTTCGTATGTTTTAGGTGTACCGCTCAGCGACTGTGCTGTATTGTCTGCAAGACTGACAGTGATGTCGGTCTGCGCCCATGAGTTATTTATGATATGATCCTTTATTAACTTATCATTCTGAGAGCGGGACCATATTACACCTGGATAGTTATCTTGATTGCCATTCGATGAGGTGTTTACAGAAAATCGTATATGAGGATCCCGTATAGGGTAAGCATTGGCAGCTAGTACTCCCTCTACGCCGAGGCCACTGCTCTTCCGCTCTGGTTTCTCAACGATGAATTCCTCATTATATTTGTTTTGTAAATATGTTTTCATTGTTGCTTGAGCTTGATTCGCCTCAATATCGGCCTTGAGATAGAATCCACCAACAAGGAGAAATATAACAGCTGTTGGAATAATGATGACATAGAGGATACCACGGAAGATGATAGTGCGAAGGCTTAGTGTGCCGTTGTCACTTAGTTTCTTCTTGCGCATATTTTCTACCCTCACCCCCTACTTTCTACTCTGTGACTATTATAGCACTAATATAGAACTTATGATTTTCCCTTTTATACGCTATATCTGTCTAGATACCACATCGATAAACAATCTCCATCCTACTCCTCATTCCTTATCAATCACCTCAACCATCAGTTTGCTTTTTTCAATACCTGGTTTACTATCCCGGACTTATGTCTCTTCATGCTACCATCTCCTCTCTAGCGCTATCCAACCTGCTGCTACGGACGCTGCCACAGATAGCTCATTGTTCATGAGCATAGTTCGTAGCTCGTCAGTTGTTAGCTGTATTACTTCAATATCCTCACTATCGTCAAGATGTTGCCTATGCTTTATAGTGACATTATCAGCAAAGACGATCGCTATCTTGACACGGCTATTCGTAGGATCCTCAAAAAATGTGGGTCCCTCTACAAAGAGACTGGAGGTGCCTCCAGTCTCTTCATATAATTCCCTTTTTGCAGCAATTAAAGCAGATTCACCCGCATCGATCTTACCCGCAGGAAATTCTATAACACTTTGCTGCGCTCCGTGTTTATACTGACGCACCAGTAAAAATTTGCCTTCATGAGTGCGTGGAACGATCAAAACGGCGTTCATACCCTCTCGCACGTAATAATCATCGAGGACTTTGCCTGACGAGAGCCTGACGGTTTCAATATTGAGCTTGTACCACGGTGAGTCGACCAACTTCTTTTGACTTATAACGTTCCATTCTTGATTCATAGTATTATTGTAGTGCATTCTTAGATCTAGCACTACCATCAACTGTAGCATAAGTAGTATAAGCGGTGTCATACATTCATGTATAAACAAGACATTTGCACACTCACAGTTCCCTTTCAAGTTATGATACACCGTAAATCATAGGGCTCCAGCGGCACATAACAAGTAATCTCAGGGCATGTTCAGTTTTTTATCTTTTCTCGTATGTAGTAAAATACTATACATGAATACTCAAGCGCACCACGTTATTACCGACGAACACTTGATCGATGAGGCGCTATCTCGCTCAGTTGCCGAAATTCTTCCGAGCAAAGATAGTCTCAAAAAGGAGCTACAAAGTGGCCGCCGCCTCACATTCTATCTTGGTATTGACCCAACTGCGAACTACGTTCACCTTGGACATTCGACAAATTATCTGATGCTCGAACGATTCCACGCTCTTGGCCACCGGATTATTGTGCTAATTGGCGACTTTACCGCCATGATCGGTGATCCGAGCGATAAAACTTCGATGCGTGTGCAGCTAACACGTGAACAAGTGCTGGAGAACCTGCAGACATTTAAGGCGCAAATTGGCAAGATTCTAGACTTTAACGATATCGACAACCCGATAGAATTCCAGTTTAATTCGGAGTGGCTCTCCAAGCTAACATTTGAAGATTCTGTGGAGCTTGCCTCCAACTTTACCGTGCAGCAGATGCTAGAGCGCGATGCATTCAAAAAGCGAGTCGCTGCCGAGAAGCCACTCTTCGTCCATGAGTTCTTCTATCCGCTGATGCAGGGCTACGATTCTGTGGCAATGGATGTTGATGTAGAGATTGGTGGCACCGACCAAACATTCAACATGCTGGCTGGCCGTACATTACTCAAGCGCTACAAGCAAAAAGAAAAGTTTGTCATGACAACCACACTGCTCGAAAACCCAGAAACCGGCGAAAAATTAATGAGCAAAAGCCTTGGCACCGGTGTGGGTCTCGATCTGAATGCCAAAGATATGTTCTTCAAAATCATGCAGCTGGCGGATGCGGGTATCTATCAGTGTTTTGTGGATTGTACGCGCCTGCCTATGAGTGAGATTGCTGTAATTAAAAATCGGCTCAACGACGGAGAAAACCCACGCGATATCAAAAAGGATCTTGCTCGAGAGATAGTGTCAATGTACCACGGAGCGAGCTCCGCCGTTGATGCTGAGCAGCAATGGGTCTCTGAGGTAAGCCAGAAGAATCTTGCTAAGGATATTGACGTCATTCAGGTGGATGCCCATGAGTCAATTATCGATATCATTGTTCGACTTAGCATCACAAAAAGTCGCAGCGAGGCCAGACGGCTCATCAAGCAAAATGCCGTGAAGATCAATGACTCCAAAATTTCCAGCGAAGATACACCACTTACTAACGGTGACATTTTGCGTGTTGGTAAGAAACACACCTTCAAGGTAGCCTTGCACCCAAATCAATAGCATGGTGCGGAAAACTGGTATTATATGTCTACTACGGCAAGATGAATAATGTATAAGAGTGGTCTTGCCTTCATACAGTCATCTTTCAACCTTACTATCATCGATAGGTGATAAGATATTACTAGTATGTACACCCACACCCTCACCCTACCATCCCCTAGCCAAACCCAGACGC
>CALIXX010000012.1 GCA_938046115.1 uncultured Candidatus Saccharibacteria bacterium
CCAGCAAGTTAAGCAATCGTTCTTGGGCGAATAATCACTGATGTTGAGAGAGGCGAGCAGAGCTTATATATTAACTCTGCGCAAACCTCTCTCTTCTACTACTCTATTAGGGAAGGTAGCGGCGCATCAACTCACCGCCCTACAATACGCTTACGATACTCTGCTGCCGTCATGTAGGTCGTCTTATCTGCCACCCGGTCAAAGAAAAGTATACCCTGACAGTGGTCAGCTTCGTGTTGAAAGACATGAGCAACAAAGCCATCCAGCACTGCAGTATGATGTTCGCCCTGCTCATCATCCCACTGGGCATTGATCTGTTGGTAGCGCTGCGCCTGTGCAAAGAGCCGCCCCTCATCACCACTGGCGCAGCCCTCCCACATACCCGTTGTCTGGCCAATGCCAGTGTATGATGGATTGATAATAACTTGCTCAAATGGCTCGCGGTCTGGGCGGTTTGGCGTCGGCTTGATAGCAATCACGCTCAGCGCCAAGGCCTGCCCCACTTGGGGTGCAGCCAGTCCAACCCCATAATCTCTCTCCGCCACGGTGTGCTTAATATTTGCAATAAGCTGCTGCACCGCTGGCGTCGTGATTTCTTCGCGGCTCACATGCCGCGCTTTCTCACGCAGCACCGGATCGCCCGCTTGACAGATTGGTAGGAGTGTTTTTTCTTGACTCATTCTTTAGTGCATAGTATACACGAAAGTAGCTATCAAAAGCTATTTTATCTTTTTCCGTTTCGTAATATAGTTTTGTCTATGGTATACGATATATCATCTTCCTTTCAGTATGGCGGCAAAACCATTTTTGTTTCTTGGTGTACTATACGACAAAAATCTGCTATACCCGATCTCCCCTGGCAACAAGTCTATACGATCGGTGATTTAGCTGGTTCTGTTCCGCTCGTCTATAATGCGGTCAAGAAAAGCTATAATCTCCCTGGCGGCAAAACTGAATCTGGAGAGACAATAGAACAAACCATCACACGAGAGATGGTAGAAGAGTGCAATATGCGCGTTATTGAATGGCAACCACTCGGATACCAGTGCTGCCTTGAGCCAAACGGCATGCGCGTATACCAGTTTCGTGTTTATACAAAGCTCGAGAAAATTGGCGAGTTTACTCACGATCCTGGTGGTGATATCATTGCGCATACCCTTGTTGATATCAATGACGTAAACCGCATCATTGGCCAAGGAGATATTGGAGCATGTATGATTCAACAAGCGAAACGGTATTTTTCTAATACCTAATCACACTAGATATTTATGCCTTCTACTCGTTGTCTTTCGTCCACGAGTCAAGCTGTTTGAGAAGAATTGCATCACTCTGTGTTTTCGCTGTTTCGTTCGCGTCATATTCTCCTCCAGCTCGCATACCACGGATAACAGGTGGGCCGAAGAATACATGGCCAGCATTTGGATACACCTCAAGGCGGCTCGAACGCGGATAATGCTGCTTGATGGTTTGCGCCATCGTCGCCGATGGCCATACACTATCTTTGCCGCCAGCAAACATAAGCAAGTTAGCTCTAACATTATTCGTTGGAATAGTAGCCTCTGATTTATTAGTGGCTCGCTGGATAATGCTCTCATACATAGTCGCAAATTCTCTTGGCCGCCCAATAATCATATCAGCGAAGAACCCTGCCGTCGCCGAACCTGATGCATCACTTAATTTTAAGAAGGGTAAGTCCTTACCTTTATATGTCCATGATGACTGTACATTTGAATAATCCATCGATAGGCCCTGCCATACATATGCTGAGGGCGAGTACAATACTAAGTTATCAATATCATTTGGATAATACGAAGCGAGCAGTAGGCCAAGCTCAGCACCCTTCGACGTGCCAATTACTGTTAGAGGCTTTGGCTGCTGAGTATTCTCCGAGACGTATGCCTTGATATGCTCGAATTGCTCCAGCGGCACACGCATTAATTCTTTTTGGAGGTTCCCTTTACCGAAGAAATACATTGCAAATACTTCGTAACCATTCAAAGACAATAGAGCTGCCGTATTTGGGCTTACTGATCCTTCGCTACCACCAAATAGTATTATTGATCCCTTGTGTTTTATCTGTTGAGGCTTAAAGTGATAGCCATTGATATGCTGGTTGTTGATTGGCGATATCGTTACGCCTGGCAGAGAGCTTTTCGCAATGTCATCACGGTTTAACCCCTTGAGATAGCTATGTTGATCATAAGTACGCTGCTTCACCTTAGATAAACGCTCGCCTTCAGCACTATTTACCCAATACAAAATACTTATAATGACTACTATTGATACAATCACTATAACTATGCCAAGTAGAACCTTTTTTACTCTTTTCATGACACTATTTCCTTGTTAGTTTTACCTATTGCTTGTGCCCCTATAGTATACCAGATATGTTGTGATTATCTACTTTTTACCTTGCACTCCTACCTAGAGTTATTTGATCCAGCAATAGACAAACCAGCTTAATGGGCTTGCTGCTAGCGAAAGCAGTGACACTCCATAACAAAAGGACCAACACATCTGTGCCGGTCCTGAGGAGGAAATCTGTTAGTAAAGTGATTAAGCGTCTGCTTGCTTGAGAGCGTCGATCAGTACTTGCTTTGGCTTCATGCCGACCAGCTCTGCCACTACAGCACCGCTCTTGAAGATCTTCATGTTGGGGATACTCTGTACTTGGTGCTGCAAGGCGAGCGCTGCATTGTCTTGGCTTGCTTCGGTATCGACCTTGACAACGTCGAATTCCGTCTCTTCAGCAATCTGCTCAAGCAGTGGTGCCATTGCGCGGCACGGTGGGCACCATGGTGCCCAAAAGTCGACCAGCACTGGCCGCTCACTCTGAAGAGCATGCTCCTCAAATTCTTGCTTGGTAGTAGTATTGTATAGTGCCATGGTTATTTCTCCTTATGAATTATGATTATCGTGATGACAGGGGTGACATGTGCCAGTAATGATGAGCGGCCCATCGACAAGGCAGTCTGCTACCTGCCGCGCAAGCTCACGCCGCAGCGCTGGCGCGATGGTGATATCGTGCAGGCCGTCGCAGGAGCTACAGACAAAGTGGTCATGCGGCACAGGATTGCTATCGTAGCGCAGGCAGCCGTGCGCCGTTGCTGGTGCAAGACCAATCACCCCATCCGCCTGCAACCGCTGGGTGATGCGGTGTACTGTGGTCGCGCTGACACGGGGGTAATCGTGGCGCAGCGCGGCCGCAATCTCGGCGTTGGTGGCATGCTGCAGCTGGCAAAGAATCGCGATCACTCGATCGGTATATTTCGTCGTCCGGCGCTGTACTGCGTGCTCCATGCAGCTATTGTAATTGATTTACAATAAAAAGACAATGCTTTTCCTTATTTATTTTCCAAACCCTATATGCTCAGTGCGAACACTCTTTACTTCTAGTGTTCGTTTTGAGAAGCCAATCCACTCAAAGAAATATCAACTCGTATACTGCTAACATAGGGCTTCAAAGCCTAAGGTATGAAACTCTTGCAATAGATGCTACACCTGATTCATACTGGTTATGCTATACTAATGACATGACAACACATCCAACTCCCCTGCACGAATTACTGAAACTGACAAACAAGACGGTACTCATCACTGGTGCCGCGATGGGCATTGGCAAGGCAATCGCATGGCGCTATGCCGAGGCTGGTGCCACCCTCCAGCTTATCGACCGCGATGCCGACGCATTGCAGCAGACTGCTACCGAGCTGCGCGAGCAATTTGACGCTGCTGTCACAACGTACATCGTCGACCTCTCCGACAACAGTGCTATCACCGCGCTGTGGCGCGATATCACCCCAACGCCAGACATCCTCATCAATAACGCTGGTATTTTTGCGCCAGTCAAGCTCGCCGATATCGACCAGGCAACCTTCGACAAAACAATGCAAATTAACACTCGGGCTGTACTGACCATGTGCCAAGAAATGATCGCTCGCCGCACAGCACCAGGCACTATCATCAACATCAGCTCCATTGAAGCCCTCAAAGGTATGACCTACGACATGACGCTCTACGCCATGAGCAAGGCTGGTGTTCTCGCGCTGAGCCGTGGGCTCGTCAAAGACTTTGGGCGGAGTGGCTGGAGAGTCAATACTATTTTGCCAGGCGGTATCAGCACACCAGGTGCTCAGAAGATGGGGCTTGCGGCACTCAAGAAGCTCGACTTCTCCATCATCAAGACTGGCCTCACCTATAACCTCCGCCTCCCTGCCAAGAATCTGGGCCAGCCCGACGACGTTGCTTGCACTGCGCTATGGCTTGGTACGTCAATGAGCCAGTACGTCAATGGGGCGGAGATTGTGGTGGATGGCGGATTCCTCGCGGTGTAGTGGCTGCATAATTACGGCCGGCATAGCATAAGAAACCAGCCTCATATGACTGGTTTCTTTATGATTGATCGCTCTTGTAAGTGTTGTGTTACTTGAAGATCACCCGCTAAGTGCTATGCTGCATCATCGTCGCTACCCTGCTCGGCAGCAACGTCTTCAGCATCCGCGTTTTCGGCGGCACCAGCGGCAGCTTCGTTAGCGGCAGCGAGTGCACTTGGCTCGTAGGCACTCGCAATGACGAGATCCTTCACCGTCACGTCATCATCGGCAGTACCTTCACGGCCATCGTCATGCTCGACCAGTTCAACGCCCTCAGGCAGTGTAATATCGCCCACCGTCACGCGGTCACCCTCACTGGCCAGGCCAAGCACCGACACATCCAGCGCCTCAGGCAAGTCCATCGGCAAGGCCTTCACCTCAACCTTCTCAATTGCCTGCAGCACGACTAGTCCATTCTTCTCAGCTTCAGATTCACCCATACCAATAAGGCGCACTGGCACCTCTGCCGTAACCGGCTCGTCTGCGCGCACCGCATGTAGAGCAATGTGGCGAATCACGCCCACTCGCGTTGGGTCGTAGTCGATACTTTTGATAAGCGCAATGCGCCGCTTAACCCCTGTCAAATGAATTGGTGTGTGGCGGCCAGCTGCTGCGACAACCTTTGCTACTTCACCACTCGGTGCTTGCACATCAGCAGCCTCCATACCAGCACCATACACCACCGCTGGCGTTATGCCCTGGCGGCGCAATTGACGAACTTTCTTGCCGTGAATTGATCGTGTCTCGATCCTTAGTGTTATCTTATCTCCCATAGTTCTCCTTTCGGATATGTTTCCGGAGTTAAGTAATATTGCCTCTTTAGTATAGCATTTTGTGCCAGGTGGGCCAAAAGCAGCAAAGAACTCCCTTCCCCGAGCAAAGTATGGTATACTAAAGCGCAATGGAATCACTTATACATGCAATTACTGGCCTCGGCATTGCCGCAGTTTTGCTCGTGGTCTATGCAGAGTCTGGCCTCTTGATTGGCTTTGTCTTGCCGGGGGACAGCCTCCTCTTTACGGCAGGCTATATGGTGAATCAAGAGATCCTTCGCCTATTTGGCCACCCACTCAATATTCACCTCTTCGTTGCAGCGATCGCTCTTATGGCAATCCTTGGTGATAGCACTGGCTATGCCTTTGGTCACAAAGTTGGGCGCAAGCTTTTTCTCAAGCCAAACTCGCGCTTCTTTAAGAAAAAATATCTCGAGCAAGCCGAGCAATTTTACCAAAAGCACGGCTCACTGACCATTGTCCTAGCGCGCTTTGTGCCCATCGTGCGCACCTTTGCCCCAATTGTCGCTGGCGCTAGCAAGATGCACTACAATACGTTCCTCTTGTTTAATATCGTCGGGGGTGCGCTATGGGCCGCCATCTTCACCTATCTTGGCTACTTTGCAGGCGCAATCCTTACCAAAGCTGGTGTTAATATTGAGGTGACCGCAATTATTATCATCCTTATCTCCGTTGCACCGATGGTCATCCATGCGCTCAAACAAAAATCGACTCGCGATAAGCTCAAATATCAGCTCTCTGTGCTGTTCAGTAAAGGCAAGCGAACGAAGAAATAGCCCTGTACGCTTATTAACAGACTATTTGTGCAAAAAGAGTCAGCGTATGAGTAGCTGGCTCTTTTATTTTGTCTTGTTCGACTATCCGATATTTTTGCCCTATACCTCTTATCTAGCAGCTGGCGGTTCGTCGCCATACATCTGACGAATCTGCTTTTCGTACTCTGCAAATGGCGGCAGACCCATCGCCGCACGGCGCTCATCAAGCCGCTCAGCGTCTTGAACTGGGTAGAGGCGAAGGGTTTTACCCCGCCCCTGAAATTGCGAGCCATATATCTGTGGCCGACCGCGTAGCAAACACACCCGATCCTCGAGAAAGGCGATATCGCGCAGCGCGACCTCGCCACGTGGCGCTGCCTTCATCAGCTCAAGGCAGTGCTCCATAAAGTCGATATCTGGCGAATGCTGTAGTAACAACCACGCCGCGGTCGAAGCCTTACTGCCCACCATCCGTAGTGTTGGCCAGCCAATTGCCGCCACAATCGTACGCAAAAATTCAGTCGAGTCAGCATCGAGCGATGCATCCCACGCCCCGCCACCAACTAAGTACTGCTGGCGCATTGCTTGATCGCGCTGGGCATAGCGGAGGATGGCAGTGCGATATGATTGCTTATCAGGTTGTGACTGTTTTGATTTCATAGTGGATATACTCTACCTTGGTTTTATACGTATATATTACTCTCATTATCCTATCATACCTCAAGGGTCATAGCGCGGATATTGTTGCCGATTACTGATAGCAAGCAAATTTGCATTATCCCTTACTGAGCGGTATTGTATAGTTATGAAGCTACCATTTCTCCCGCGCATTCGCATCAAACGACTTATCCTCCTTGTACTGTTTCTAGCACTGGTTACAGGTGGATTCGCAGTCTATTGGTGGTGGACGGATGGCCTGACGTATGGCAACGACGCACTGGCACGCCAAATGACCGAACGCTATCTGGCACAGATCCGCCAGGGCGAAACGTGCAAAACGTACGTTTTTGCTCACAATAGTGAGGTAATCTACGCTGGCGTGAGTTGCCGTGAGAAGAAGCACGAGCATCCATCCGGATTTTGCGATGTGTGGAAATTCTATTATCAAGACGGAGCTGTGACACGTCATGAGCAACCGGACTCCGACGGCGGCGAATCATACGCCAGAAGTCTCGCGAAACTCCTCCCACCTCGCGTCCGCGATGAGCGAAGTAGTATGAAATTCTGTCGTGAATTAAATCCACTGCTAAATCAGCAATAATGGCAAGTGGTTAACTCCTAAGCCCTCAGCCTCCTTTCTTAGTTTAAGCCTCACCTTCTCATCGCTTCATCCGATTGAGTGTGAGAATCGATGAGATTGAGAGACTCAGACATTACCGAGTTGCCAGTTCGGCCACCTAGGTTTCTGCTATACTAAAAGAAATCATTTTCTATTTTTAGTTATCATAAAGAGCCTTACGCAGCCTTGTCTAAGGAGTCTCGGTGCGTCGGGTTACAGATTCACCTCATCCCAAGAGCGGCCGCAAATACTTCCCTGTAAACGACGCTGGGTTATGCGCGACTTCCTCAGGTGTACCACTGGCGATGACGGTACCGCCGCCCTGCCCGCCTTCGGGGCCCATGTCAATAATATGGTCGGCGCATTTGATAACCTCAAGATTATGCTCAATGATAACCATACTATTGCCGCCCGCTACGAGGCGTTGGAGAATTTCGAGTAGCTTCTTGACGTCGGCGGTGTGCAAGCCGGTGGTCGGCTCATCGAGAATATAGAGTGTCTTGCCAGTCGTGCGCCGGCTCAGCTCGGTAGCAAGTTTGATACGCTGCGCCTCGCCACCACTAAAGGTCGTGGCGGGCTGGCCGAGCTTAATATAGCCAAGACCCACTTCGTTGATCGTCGTCAACTTGCGAGCAATTGCAGGAATATTAGCGAAGAACTCACAGGCTTGCTCGACCGTCATATCCAGGACATCGCTAATCGTCTTACCTTTGTAGGTGATCTCAAGCGCCTCACGATTATAGCGTTTACCATGGCACTCGGGGCATTGAATATAGACATCCGGCAAGAAGTGCATCTCAATCTTAATAACGCCATCGCCCTGGCAGTGCTCGCAGCGCCCGCCTTTAACATTAAAGCTAAAGCGCCCTGGCTTGTAGCCGCGGATATTCGCCTCAGGCGTGCCCGCAAAAAGCTCGCGAATCTGTGTAAAGACACCGGTATAGGTAGCAGGGTTGGAGCGCGGGGTGCGACCAATTGCCGACTGGTCGATGACAATTGCTTTATCGAGCTGCTCGACCCCATCGATTGCATCATGTGCACCTGGCACTGCTTGGGCGCGATGTAAACGGGCAGTGAGCTCGCTCGCGAGAATGCTATTGACGAGCGTCGACTTGCCACTGCCACTCACCCCCGTCACCAGCGTAAGGACACCAAGCGGGATGGTGACGTCGATATTCTTGAGATTATTCTCGCGTGCCCCGCGGATTACCAGTGCACGCCCCTGCTCAATTGGGCGGCGCTGAGCTGGCACTGGGATCTTCTCCGCACCAGACAGATACCGACCAGTAATGCTCTGCGGCATGCGTGCTACCTCTGCTGGCGTGCCATATGCCACAATTTCCCCGCCGTGCACGCCAGCACCTGGCCCAACATCTACGAGATAGTCAGCCGCCGCAATTGTATCTTCGTCGTGCTCTACCACAAGCACGGTATTACCTAGGTCGCGTAGATTTTTGAGCGTCTGGATAAGGCGATCGTTGTCACGTTGGTGGAGGCCAATCGATGGCTCATCCAGCACATATAGCACCCCCTGCAGGCCACTACCAATCTGCGTCGCGAGGCGGATACGTTGCGCTTCACCACCACTGAGCGTGTTCGCTGCTCGCCCTAGCTCGAGGTAGCTGAGTCCGACATTGTTCATAAAGCCCAGCCGCGCCATGATCTCTTTGACAACAAGCTTAACGATGTGCTGTTGTTCTGCAGTAAATTCCAGCTGGCCTATCATATCCAGCGCATTAGCGACGTCGAGATTGCAAATATCCATAATGGAGAGGCCATTGACTGTCACTGTCAGCACCACTGGTTTGAGCCGTGCACCCTTGCAGGCCGTACACTTCCGCTCCCGCATGAAGCGCTCGATATCTTTGCGCATAAACTCACTATCGGTCTCGCGATGGCGACGCTCGAGATTAGGGATGACCCCTTCGTAGGTCGAGTCGTAATAGCGATTACCACTGAGGTGAATGCGATATTTTTGCTTGTCTGTGCCATACAGCACCTTCTGCACAACATCATCACTTAGCTCCTTGACGGGCATGTGCAGACTAAAACCGTGCTCCTCAGCCACCGCGGCGAGACGCTTCATGTACCACGCTTCGGCATTAAAGCGGTTGAAGGGGCGGATTGCTCCCTCGGCAATCGTCAGATTGGGGTTAAGAATGAGCTCTGGGTCAACCTCCAGACGTGTACCGAGGCCCGTGCAAACCGGACACGCTCCCTGCGGCGCGTTGAAACTAAAGAGCCGCGGCTCGAGCTCGGGGATATCCTCGCCTGGGTGATCCATACAGGCATAGCGCTGGCTATACGTCGTGATCTCGCCACTCGTGGCGTCTAACACCTGCACGACCCCACTCGCAAGCTCCAGCGCTTGCTCAACCGACTGCGAGATGCGACTCATCATCGTTGGTGCCATCACGACACGATCGACCACCAGCTCAATATCATGCTTATAACTCTTCTGTAGTTCTGGAAACTCATCAAGCGCATACACCACGCCATCTACCCGAGCCCGCGCAAAGCCACTGCGCATGTACTGTTCGGGGATGTGGGCAAACTCCCCTTTCTTTTGGCTCACGATCGGTGCCAATAACATAAGTTTGCTCCCCTCAGGAAGTTTCATAATTTCGTCGATAATAGACTGAGCTGTCCGGCGCTGGACAGGCTTGCCACAGCGCGTGCCATCGGGCATAAGAGCTGGGCAATGCGGCACCCCTACCCGAGCAAAGAGCAGGCGCAAATAATCGTAAATCTCCGTCACTGTAGCGACAGTGGAGCGCGGGTTGCGACTCGTCGACTTTTGGTCGATGCTAATACTGGGGCTCAGGCCATCAATGGAGTCAACGTCGGGCTTATCCATAATGCCAAGGAACTGCCGTGCATAGCTGCTTAAACTCTCCACATAGCGGCGCTGTCCCTCAGCGTAGATCGTATCAAAGACGAGACTCGACTTACCACTACCACTCAGACCCGTCACCACCACAAACTGATCGCGTGGAATGGTCACGCTGACATCTTTGAGGTTATTCTGGCGCGCCCCAACAATCCGTATCTGCTCCGACATATCGTCTTATTGTAGCATGTATACTGGCGAGATACTAGACGGCCAACTAAGCCTCTCCATACCTTTGGAGCGCTACACTCGTGATGTAAGCTGCTCCTTCTTTGGTCGGCTTGCCGCAACATAGGAGACGAGGCCACACCAATACAATGGCATAATACTATAAATAATCCACGCCTCAGATGCTTTACCAAAGAGCTGCAGTGCAAGGGCCGACTCCGAGGCAGCAAGTATTGTCCCATTGCAACTGCCCACGCTCCACCGTAGCCGATAGTCTGTCAGAGCTGCCGCTGCCCCGCTTGTCATCAGTACCATAAGTACAGCAGCATACACTTTTATTGCTCCAGCAAGGAGCGGGCTTTCTACACGCGGCAACACGTTGTGCAGTGTCGAATATACCATTATTGCATTGCCCATGAAGGTAGCTAGCAGCAATCCCCAATTTATGCGCCTGGCAGCTCCCTTCGCAAGGGCAAAGATGAGACGCCACAAATTTATAACACAGAGCACCAGATACGCTAGCAAAGACACCCCCAGCCCAACGATAAGATGCGAGAAGGGCAAGAACGCCACCAGCGAGTCGGCCACAGCAAACAGCACAAGCGCTACGAGAAGAAGCCACGTCGTTGGCTGCCGCCGATCGCTATAGCGCCAAACTGCAAGAAAAATCATCATCGTCGTGAGTGGGCTCATTACTTTTTGTAGCCACCACCACTGGTCTGCCGGGGCAAGCTGCAGCAGCTGCCACACCACCGCGCAGAGAAACGCTGGCCAGAGAGCCCTCAAGAGTTTCGTTAGTTTCATCGTTAAATTCATAGAAAATATAGTAGCCCATCCTACGCACAGATTGCAAGGCAACCAGTGTATTATCCATAGCCAGATGTTTCTCACTCAAATTTACCGAGCGAAATACCGCGCAATGGCCTCTTCCGCCTCCGCCCAGGTGGGACACTCGACAACGCGCGGGTCATCAATCGTAACACCTGGATGCCATGGCCGTTCGCCAAATAAAATTGCCAAGCCAAGCGGCGCATCATCTCCTTCAAGGCCACGCTCGAGGTGATGTGGCGAGTCATCAATCGCAATCGTCATATTGTACTGCCGGTATATCTCTGTCTTGGAGTCGGTCATTATCTTGATGCCATCCTCGGTTTCGACTGGCCGCCGCGTCAAGATAACCTGCTCAAAGACATCAGGCAAATGCTGTTCGATGCTCTGCTGTGTCACACCTGCTAGGCCGTAGTGCCGAGCCGAGACTGCATAGAGTCGATACGTGGCCGCTAGTCTTCGCAACGCCTCGATTGTCTCTCTGTCTGGGACTTGCATCTCCTCAAACCAACCAGGCTTCACCATGCCTGGCGTCGTCCCCAGTTGTAATCCATTAAATCGCTCCTGTACCTCTTCTTGCGGTACGTCCCAGGTCGATTGTGGCATATCAGGCCGAAAGTTAGTGCCATACTGTTCGTTATACGCTGCTACCAAGCCGACAGCACAAGGGAAAACAACGTCGTCGAGATCAACGGCAATAGCAGGTCTGTTGCTTTTTACGTATTCCATACATACTCCTTTATTATGTACTAGTTACAGCAGTTCAGGTCGTTCCTGCCGGGCATAGTGCCGCAATGAGCTGATATAGTACATAGCCGCCGCAAAGGGATAGTCAGTCCGTGGCGTGATAGGCTGCTGCATAAACTCATCTGGTGTGAGCCATTGGTAGCTACTGTGCTCCCAGCTGAGGGTAATTTCTGGCGCATCGCCATCAACCAGTGCCGCATAGCACATATAGCTCAGCCGCTGGCCATCGGGGTGCGGCAGTACGTGCTCGAAGGCCACACTCAGCTGGCTCGGCGCAAAGCCAAGGCCAGTCTCTTCTTCTATTTCCCGCCGCGCCGCCTCTAGTGGTGTCTCGCCAGGCTCGACTATACCACCAGGCAGGTCGGCACCGTGCGGAAAGAGCGGGTGCGTATTGCTGCGCTCAAGGACGAGAATTTTGCCAGTCGCATCAACAATGAGTGCTTTAGCTAAGAAATGGGGGTGGCTATTGTCCGGTTGGATTGCCCGAGTAAAATATATGTTTGTCATGGCGTCTATTATACACAAAAGAATGGAGACTGATTGCTGCTATATCCTTTTGATCTCACTCAGAGGGGTGAGCTGCCGAAACTATCAATGTCTTATATTACTCTTATGGGTATACGCACCTGACGCTAAGAAAGCAGTGCTAAGCAAGTCACGTGTACCTATCAAAATTCGCGTTAGTTAGCACTCTTGCACCGAGAGTGCTAATTTGTTACTATACCAACAGGTCACGCGGCTGATACCCAGCGCGATCGGCCACCCGTTTTTAAGTAACTCACCGGGCGTTCTGTTGCCCGCACTATATAACTACAAGGAGGGATATATGCCACCAAACATGAACCAACAAGATAATAAAAAGCCTCTCGAGCAGTTTGGGACGGACATCACGGCACTAGCGCGTGAGGGCAAACTCGACCCAGTCATCGGCCGCGATGAGGAAATTCGCCGCACTATGCAAATCCTCAGCCGACGTACTAAAAATAATCCAGTCCTCATCGGCGAGCCGGGCGTCGGTAAAACCGCCATCGTCGAGGCCTTAGCGCAGCGCATCGTTAAGGGCAACGTACCGGCGTCACTGCGGGATAAGCGGCTGATTAGCCTGGAAATTTCCAGCTTACTGGCTGGAGCGAGTTTTCGCGGCCAATTTGAAGAGCGCCTGAAAGGTGTGCTCAAGGAAGTCGAAGAAGCGGCTGGCGAAATTATTTTGTTCGTTGATGAAATTCACACCATGGTCGGCGCCGGCAAAACCGAAGGCAGTATGGATGCCGGCAATATGCTCAAACCTGCTCTGGCACGCGGTAAACTACATATGATTGGCGCGACAACCTTAGCAGAATATCGCCAACATGTCGAAAAAGACGCAGCCCTAGAGCGGCGCTTTCAGCCAGTGTACGTCGGCGAGCCAAGTTTTGACGACACCGTGGCGATTTTGCGCGGTCTGAAAGAAAAATACGAAGTCCATCACGGCGTCAAAATCTCTGATGATGCCATCGTGGCGGCGGCGCGACTGTCGACTCGCTATCTGCCTGACCGCTTTTTGCCTGACAAGGCCGTTGACCTCCTGGATGAAGCCACCAGCGCGCTGAAGATGCAGCTGGAGAGCGTGCCGATTGCCCTGGACCGGCTGAATAACCGCCGCTTGCAGCTGGAGATTGAAGAAG
>CALIXX010000013.1 GCA_938046115.1 uncultured Candidatus Saccharibacteria bacterium
CAAGAAAAAATCTCACTTCGTCGAAGGAGTGGTGACTGAGGTGCTGGCTGCTTCGCCCGAGCGCGTCACCCCGCGCGACCCCGAGAGCTACCTCAGCACCAGCCCATGGCAAATTATGCCGCTGGCGAGCGAGCAGCATTATAAGGCGGCGCTGATCGAGGAGGCCTTTGAGCTGCACGATATTGTCTTGCCAGAGCCAATTGACGTTTTTTGCGATGATGTGCCCTATGGCTATCGCAATAAAGTTGAGCTCAGTTGGTATAGCGACAGTGCGCTAGACGGCACCGAGACGCTCGACCTCGCGTTCTTTCGGCGGGGGAGCAAGGGCAAAATTGTCGTTGACGGGACGAGCTTAGCTCGGCCAGAGATCAACCAGCTCGCCCGGCAGGTGCGCGACCTGCTGCGCACAAAGCAGGTGACGGCGCGCCAGCTCAAGACGCTCCTGATCCGCTGCGATCAAGCCGGCCACTGCGTGTGGCAGCTTTATACCAAAGACCGCCTGGGGGATGTTATGAGTCCAGACGAAGCCACCGCTTTATCAGCCCAGGGCGGCGAGATTATCTACTCCGACCCTCGTTCGCCGGCCAGTCGCATTACCGAGCGCTTGGCATACTTTGGCGATCCTGTCTTGCAAGATACCATTCTTGGCGTGCCATTTCGCTACGCCACCGAGGGATTTTTCCAAGTTAATCTGCCGGTCTACGAGCAAGCCCTGCGCGACATGCAGCGGTTCATCCAGGCGCAGGATGGCGCATCCAGGCCCACGCTTGACCTCTATGCTGGGGTGGGGACGATTGGCCTGACGATTGGCAGTGATAACGTCACACTCGTAGAGATCAACGCCGATGCGGTGCGCGAGATGCAGCGCAATATCCAGCAGCTAGGCCGCAGGGGCCAGGCCAAGGCCGTTCTCGCGCCCAGTGAGCAAGCGCTAGAGTATATTACTCGTGATGCGCTCATTATTCTGGATCCACCACGCGCTGGCCTTCACGCCGATGTCATCGCCAAGCTCCTCACCGCCCAGCCGCAGCGCATCCTCTACCTCAGTTGCAATCCTGTCACCCAAGCACGCGACGTGGCGCTTCTTGCCACGCACTATGGTATTGCCTACCACCGAGGCTACAACTTCTTCCCTCGCACGCCGCATAGTGAGCATTTGGTGGTGCTTGACCGGCTTACGTAGTGACTTTATATCGCTCTTATAAAAAAGTGATTCTTCACGATTCAGACATTGAGAAAGGAAATGCAAAAATGAGCGCATTCATGATACAAATGCAAGTTATCTATACAGCTCTTATGGCTGGGATGATGCTTATGTATACTATTACTTTAGGACGCTATTTTGATTATATTTTAAAACACAAGATACCTGGCGCATCTCAAAATTGGGCACTGTTTCATAATAATACTCGAGTGCAGATCCACCACACAGCTGTATTGGTTGGCCACGCAATAGTGTCGATAGTTTCTCTCGCCACCAACTATACGAGAGGGCCGGCTCCAATCGTGGTTGCAGCGGCTGTTCCATTTCTTATGCTTACCACTCATGTGGTAACTGGCTTTGCCAAGGCAGAATTTTTTGTCAATGATGCGCAGCGATTGGATGATGAGAAGACAGTAAAAACATATCTTGTATGGAATATGCCACTCCATATCACATACACTCTCCTCTATGCTGTATCGGCCACTCTTTTGCTTACATTGTTATAGGTCTATAGGTCTCAATCATCAAGGATCACGAGGAAATGAGAGAACGTTTATCTTATTGACACACTCGTCATATATTGATATATATATTAGCTTTTGAGTTATCCTGCTCAGAAGCTTTCATGACAAGCAGGAGGGTTATAATGGCTCATCTCATTCCGGTCGAAGCCGTACGCGAGCACCAGCTCGCCGAACAGGGTTATCGTGCGCACCAGGAGGAGTACAAAGCTGAGCGAATTGCACACTTTGAGGAGCAAGAGCTGCCCCTCATCGTGCAGGCGTTCATAGACAAGACAAGGAACGTTGACGACACTCGATTGTACGACAATGTCCTTTGCCTTTACATCCTCGATGATCTTGCGGTCTTCAAGGACAGCATCGTCTGTGAGTATGCATTGCGCCATGCGCTGCAACAGCACAATCGACATGTCACCGATGTATATATTGGTGATCACAGGTCATATGGTACGCCGCATGACGAAGATATGAGGATATTCAACGTCTTCGTCTTCTTCGAGAACCCTGGATCTAGAGAGGAGGAAACTGCGGGCTAAGCCCGCGCGAACCTCTGACTCGCCTTACTGCTTGTCATGTTCGCCCTGTAGGAGCATTTGGTGTTTTTCTGTCGATAGTGAGCACACCTTTGAATTATCTTATTACGCAATTATTATCTCATATCGCGGGCCAAGAATAGGAATGGCAGTGTTTGATTAGACGCCTGCATGCTAATAGGCTATAATAAGTTTTATGCGACGCTCCACCCGAAGAAAGATTATTATCGTTGGGGTTCTTCTTATCGCCTACAGTGCTGTTACGTACGGCCTTCCTTATCTACTTTTGGATGCACCGTTCGCACGGGTTAATGCAACTGAGACGCTTAAGGAGCGCTTTTCTCGCGAATATACGCAATCGCTCGATGTCAAATATAGCAAAGGATCACCTCAGCTCAGCCGCGAAAGCCCAAGCGGCACCGTACTTGGCTACGTCACAGACACGAAGACACGCCAGAAGTTGCTCCAAGCTCAACCTTTTGCCGATTGCTCTGGTGGCTGCTCGTCGTGGCAGCCGTATAGTGAGTATGGTAAGATATCGCCACTGCTTAGTATCGAGCAAAATTCATCACCCGACTCGCGCAACATTCTTCGCACGGCAACAGGAGAGGGAGGTCGGTGCGTTGCTCGCTACCGCCCAGAGTCGCACGGTGATATATTCTGCTTGTCGCCTTCGACAGGGGCGTTTGCGTATGGGTATGATGGTGCATCGTAGGGATGCGGCATTTTGATCTTCATCAATTCTAGCCTCACTCTCCATATTTAGAGGACTACGACCACCTGTTCAGTATTCCCGAACTTACGACCGTATATCCGCGTGGGGCCGCCGTGCTGATTAGCTTCGACTATGATAGAAGGTGAGGTAATAGTGTCTCTTGTCGTTTGAAGATACTCTTGCTCGCTCATACCCTGTTGGATGTGATGTTTCCTCTGAACGACGCCATGCTCGTACACTCTCTGCATAATTTCATCGAGATTGGCTGGAATGTGGAGATCTGGCGTTTCTTCTCTCGCGTCTTCAGGAGAAGGGGTAGATCGATTATTAGAAGAATTATCATTCAAAATGAATCACCGCATTAAACTTCGCTCTAGCTATTCATTAAGTTTTGGTTACAGGCTTTAATGATGTGATTGCTCAGGTTGATGATTGTCTGCCGATCAGCGACGCCCATTACCTCTTGCAGCCATTCCCAGCCTTTTATGTCAGGTGCATAATCGCCCATCGTAAGCTCATCGATTGCCCCAGTGAGATCAAACCATTCTTTCGCGGTAAAGGTGATGGTGACTGGCTTGTCGTAGTCGTATTTTTTGCCTGAACTCGACGTTGGATCAGTAGATGACATATAAACTCCTTTATGGTATTAGTGCTACACTAAACATATCTCGACTTGCATTTTAAATCAAGTACAACTGTGGTGGGTAGACAAAGTTAGAGTGCAGCTCTATCTCAATCCATTCCGCATTTCCAACAAGGTCAATGGTAGTACTTTTTCCCAGAACTCTTCTCGCGCAACGCGTCGCTCCCTTAAATCTTAGCTTGCGTAGCTCATCCGCCTCGTGCAGCACATAGGAAATAAAACATATCTCGAGTTGCATTTTTAATCAAGTATCATTGCTAGAAACTGGTTGATTTAAGGCGTCGTTTTACCCCAACCCATTCCGTATCTCCAGCAAGGATATATAAGAGTAGATACACTCATTATACAGGTGTAGTCTATCTATACGCCCCTTATGGCTGGGATGATGATTCTATGCTATTCTTTAGGGTATTCTTTATTTATCGCGAGGAGAAGTAGTATTGTCCAGATACCTTCCCAGCTTCTTGGAAATATTTAAGTAATAATCAGCAGAGGAAAGGCCGTGTACGTTTTCCAACTGTCTCCATTCTTCCTCAGTGGGCGAATAGGGGCCAAGTGTGAGTTCGGTAATAAGTCCCATTAGTTTGCTCACTTCTTCGGTCGTTAACACAATCGTCATAGGTTCATCTAGCATAGCGTGTATGACCTTATCGTGGGCTGATCTATCTGCATTGTCTGACATAACATACATTCCTTTCTGGGAGTTAGTTCACTGTAATAATTCTAAAATACTATAAAAGCCCGTTAATGCAAGCGCATCGCACTAGCTACTCAGCACGGGACGCCACCGCAAAGCGCCGGCTCACACGCCACGCCCACCACCATTGCAGTATGGTTACTGGAATAATTATGGCAATGCCGGGCCAGAGCAGGAGCAGGTTTGGTGGGGTAAAGTCGAAGAATTGGCGGAGTGGGATGATGCCAAAGCTCACCACTGTCACGAGCAATACTGCGAGCATGTAGAGCGTGCGGGCAAGGTGAGCCCGCTTATCGAGCTGGATGCCAAGCATGCGGCCAGCCAAAAATACCAGATACACGCCGTAGAAGGTTGCTACCAGCACTGTCATCGTTGCTACCTCGCCAAGGCGATCTGGATAGAGTGTGCGGCCAAGCCAATACACACTAGCGACCGTTACTCCCGTGAGCACTGCAATTGGTGCCACTGCCAGCAGGGTATCGTGCCAGAAGCGTCGAGGGTCAATCCGGTGCCGCGGTGAGGGCGGGAAGAGCGTCCACATAATGGTCGGCATTGTCACAAGGAAGATATTCATAAAGGTAAGATGGCGCGGCGCATATGGGTACATAATGCCGAGAGTGAGGGTAATGGCCAGTAGCACGACACCATAGATAATCTTATGGAAGAAGAGCACGCCGATAAGCTCAATGGCCTGCATGATGCGATTGCCTAGCTCCATTCCGAGGGGTAGAGACGTAAAGGAGTTGTTGAGCAGGATAATATCGGCAACGCGCCGGCTGGCTGGTGCACCAGCATACATCGCGACGCCAAGATCGGCTCGCTTGAGCGCCAAGGCATCATTGACACCATCGCCCACCATGCCAGTAAACCGCCCTTGCTCTGAGAAGTGAGCGATGAGCCGTTCCTTTTGCTCGGGTAAGACGCGGGCGAAGATTGTGTGGGTATCGGCCGCCTGAGCAAAGGCTGCATCATCGAGCTGGGCAAGCTCTGCCCCGGTGATAGCTGCCTCAGGCTGATGGATCCCCGCCGCCTTCGCGATATAGCTGACTGTCCGCGGGTTATCTCCGCTAATGACGCGAATTGTTACTCCTTGGCCTTGCAAAAATCGCACGGTATCGACCACGCCATGACGCAGGCTGTTGCGCAGGACAATTGCCCCCAACGGCTGGCCTGAGCCAGCGGTCAGCTGCTTGAGTGACCCGGTACTATCGGCAAAGCGGGCAAGCAGGAGGACACGTAGGCCGTCATTTGCCCAGGCGTCGAGCTGGGCTTGCTGAGCTGGCGAGAGTGGAGCAAGCCGCGCTACAAACTCTGATGCGCCTAGCATCAGCGTCTGCACTGAGCCAGCAATCTCGGCCCGCACTCCCGCCATTTTCCGGCTCGATGAGAACGCCATCACCTCCTGGATGTGGGCGGTGGGAGCCTGATGCGCAGCAAGAATTGCCTGGCCGGTGGCATTGCCACCACTGGTTTCGTGCGCAACCAGGGCAGCGTAGTGGGCGAGTTGTTCATCACTGGTCGATGTGTCGAACGACGCAGCGTGCTCGAAGATAACATCATCACTCGTCAAAGTGCCCGTCTTGTCCACACAGAGCACACCAAGC
>CALIXX010000014.1 GCA_938046115.1 uncultured Candidatus Saccharibacteria bacterium
TGCATAATGGATCGCAAGCACCCGTCAATACACCTGCATATGACAAGCAATTGCTTGGCTTCTTGCGCTCTGCCACACTCGACGAGCTGCAGGCGATTGATGGCATCGGTGTGGTAGTGGCTGAATCGATCGTCGCGTGGTTCAGTGATGCAGACAATGTTGCTTTACTGGATAAGTTTGCTCGGTGCGGTGTCGTGCCACGGCTTGTGCAATCATCTCAGCAACTTGCTGGCCAAAAATTCGTTATCACTGGCACATTGCAAGCAATGAGCCGCGACCAAGCGGCTGAAAAAATCCGTGCTCTGGGTGGCACCTTCCAAAGCAGCGTCAGCAAAGACACCACCTACCTCGTTGCTGGTGGCAAAGTTGGTGCAAGTAAGCGAGCCAAGGCGGAGAAGTATGGTACAATGATCCTCACCGAAGGACAATTTTTAACACTTATTCAATAAGCAGGAGAAAGGCACATGGCAACCCCAGAACAACCGCAAAGAGACGAATTAATCGCTGCAGTAAAAAGTATGGCGCCGTTTCCAATTCTCATGGCAACCTTTATGCTCGTGTATGCTGTGTGGTTTGGTGTGGCGTGGGGCACTATTGGCTGGGCAGTCTTTGCACTATTTGGTGTGTATGCGGCATGGCTGATTTTTTGCGGTGTGCAGCATATCCGCGCGACGAAAAAATTGCCCAAGCCAGCACCAACGCCAGCCAGCAAGCGGATCGCTAAGCAGATGCAGCTGCTGAGTACGGTGTCGTATACGCCGCTGTGGATTATCCTTGCGTTACTTGGTATATTCCAGCAGCAGATTTATATCATGCCAGCGCTTGTGTTGATTGTTGGGCTGCACTTCGTCCCGCAGGCGAAGATCTTTGGCCGGACGATTGATTATTATCTTGCGCCGCTCCCCATCTGCACGGCATTGATTGGCTTCTACCTTGCCTTCGCAACGAGTACTTCGTGGCAAGCGGTCTATGCTGTCAGCAGCATTGGTGGGGCACTCGCAACCGCAGGATATGGCCTATACATGGTGTTGGGCCACAAGCAACTTATGAACCAAATAAACCACGTGTAAGAATTATACATAACTGCACACGTAGTCAGCTGGCTTGCAAAATGCAAGTGAAAACAAGTATATAGAATCATCTGAACATATCGCACTATGATTCAAAAATATGATCCTAGAAAGGGGGAATGGTAAATAATAGAAATTAATAACAACAAGAGCAAAATCACACTGAATATCAGTCTATAACAGAGGTACTATCATGAATATGACAGACAGTGCACACAACAAATCAACCATGGCTGGCTTCTTTCTAGATGGCTGGTATGTCTTTGATAACTTCGCACCATGCCAAATTGAGTGGCGCGGCGTGCTGTACCCGACGAGCGAACATGCCTACCAAGCGGCGCATTTTTTCGATACCAACCCAGCGCTGGCAGAGCAGGTGCGCGCGTGCCGCTCACCGCGCTTGGCATCCGACTTTGCCAACCAGCATAAGGCTGAAGAAGACCCTAATTGGGACGATAAGAAGGTGGCGATTATGGAGGAAATTGTGCGCTGCAAGCTTGCTCAGCATGATCTTGTGCGCAAGACGCTCATCGCATCGGGCGATCGATATATTGTGGAGATGAATGACGATGACAGCTTTTGGGGCTGGGGCAGCGACCATGCTGGGCGCAATGAACTTGGCAAGATTTGGATGCGTCTACGCGATGAATTGCAAAATGCAAGTGAGAATAATACCATGAATGGTGATGCAAAAAATTCATGATGAAATACTTGTGAGATAATAGCAACTCTTGATAGTAGGCTATATAATACCAAAAAGAACCCAACAGCCAACAGGCAAGGAGGATAAGACAATGGTGCGATTTTATCTTGAAAAGCTCGTGCGCGACAAGGTTGTCGAGAAATGCAAGGCCGACCCGCAGGTGCTCCATACGGAGTATCATCAACTGGATCGCGCGGCGTATCGCCGTGAGCTGCAGCGCAAGATTCATGAGGAAGCAAACGAGATCCCGCTGGATGATGAGGCGCTAGAGGAAGCGCTGCAGGAGCTGGCAGATCTGCAGGCCGTCCTTGATGCGCTGCGCGATGATTTTGGTTTTTCACCTCAGCAGGTGCAAGATGCAGTGGCGCGCAAAGCTGCTCATGCTGGTGGTTTTCAAAAACGCTATTATATTGCGTACAACGACTTAGCGGAAGATAGCAAATGGGTCGAGGTCTTTCGGACGCAGCCAGAGAAATATCGGGAGGAGAAGCACGAGGGAGATAAATGATGCAGCAACCACTCTTTATCACGGGCAACCAACACAAGGCCGACTATCTCGCGCGCATGCTTGGTATGCCGCTAGAACATCGCAAGATTGATTTGGTAGAAATTCAATCGTCTTTGCCCGAGGAGGTCGTCCGGCACAAAGTGCGCGAAGCGTACGAGATTGCCCAGCAGCCAGTCCTTGTGGAAGATGTATCGCTGGGGTTTGCAGCGCTGAATGGATTGCCTGGGCCGTTCATTAAATTCTTCGTCGAGGCACCAGATGGGCTAGAAAAATTATGCCGTATGCTTGATGGATTTGATGATCGATCAGCACTGGCGGTGGGTGTGTTTGGTTACTATGATGGCCGCGAGATGCACATTTTTCGCAGTGAGCTACCTGGTAGTATCGCAACGCATCCGCGTGGCGATAGTGGCTTTGGTTGGGATAAAATATTTTGCCCAGATGGCTATGATGGCCGGACGCGCGCTGAGTTATCGCCAGAAGAAGATGCAACGACGTATCCTACTATCAAACCAATTGCAGCACTGCGCGAATTTTTACAATCTCATAGATAAGATTTTTTGCAACTCCTACCACTGTTATATTCCTGAATCGAACACTAAGTTTATTCATGGCAATTAATAGATAGCAGTATATTGATGGTGTGGTAGGTATATGAGTTTGGATCGATTATACAATATACTGTTGAATGCTTTTTGTTTATATTCAATATAATTGTATACTGCGCGACGTGAGTAGTGTTGTGCGCTGCGTGGTAGTAGGGCATGTATGGGTATGAATCTCACAAAGAGGGAGATATGTTACTTGCAATATGCAAGCAAAAAAGCTCGGTCATTATGCTGTGAGGCAGTGAAAAAAGTAAGCAGTAGAAAGGCGCTTTTTGCGTCGCGTGAGGGCAATATGCAGGCCAAAACAATTGCTACAAAAAGAGGACGAGAGAGAAGTGCGGCACGACACACAGTTGCAAAGAGCAAGCAAAAAATCACCAGTCTGCGTGAATGAACTCCATAATCTATTCAGCCGCCATGCTACCAACGATCAAGCTCGCGCCAATCACATCATCCACACTCGAGCCGCGCGAGAGGTCGCTGATAGGCCGTGCAAAGCCTTGCAAGATAGGGCCGTAGGCGTGGCCACCAGCCAGGTGCTCGGCCAGCTTGTAGGTGATGTTGCCGGAGTTGAGATCGGGGAAGACGAGGACGTTGGCCTGGCCAGCGACGGGGCTGACGGGGGCTTTTTTGTGGCCAATGGCGGGGACGAGAGCGGCGTCAAGCTGGAGCTCGCCATCAATGAGGAGTTCTGGCTGGTGGGCTTGTACCTTTGCGAGTGCGCGGCGAACCGTCTCGACACTCTGGCCACCTGCACTGCCCAGTGTAGAGTAAGACAGCAGCGCAACGCGGGGCTGCCAGCCAAGCCGGGTGGCGCTCAAGGCGCTAGCCTCGGCAATGGCAGCTAGGCCAGCGGCGTCTGGTGCGATGTTCATCCCACAGTCGGCAAAGATAAGCAGGCCATCCTCCCCGCCAGCGAAGTGAGGCATATCCATCACGAAGAAACTCGATGCATAGCGCACCCCTGGTGCCAGGCCAACGACCTTCAGCGCAGCACGTAGCACCGCAGCGGTGGGGTGGTCAATGCCCGCTACCATAGCATCGCACGTGCCATCGTGAAGCAGCTGGGCCGCGTAGGTGAGCGGGGTAAGGGGAGGTGTGTTGGTAGTATTTGCAGGTGGAGTATCGTCTTGGTGCGGCACCGTCATAATTTCTATATCATCGAGCGAGATGCCTGCATCGGCAGCGGCTCGCTCGATGGCCGCTGGGCTGTCTGCTACAAGCACAGGCCGAGCGGCCTGCCAATCAGCCAGCTGGCGTGCGGCGCTGAGGATAATGGGGTTGGTGCCTTCTGGGTAGGCGATGCGCGGCGGGCGAGCGGCAAGCGCATCACGGAGGGTGAGTATACGCTGGTTCATACATATAGTATAATCAATATATGGAAGAACTCATAATCGAACAGGCAGCCGCCGTCAGCCAGGCTGATGTGGCGGCAATCGCAGCACTGGGCGATGTGCTGCGCCAAGCCGGAACAACCGCGCCAACTACTCCAACTACCCCTGATGCAGCGGCGATGGACGCTTTGCGTCAGGCGCTAGAAGCAGTGATCGCTGCTGAGAATCAAACGCTGCTCTTGGCTCGCCTTGACGGCAAGGTGGTGGGCATGGCAACGCTCGCATTGCTGGTAGGGCCAATCGCCGGGCGTAAGATCTACCTCGATGACTTCG
>CALIXX010000015.1 GCA_938046115.1 uncultured Candidatus Saccharibacteria bacterium
TCTACCCATCAGTGTAGCGGATAGCGCGAAGGATGTCAAATGGAATGGCGGAAGTTCTTATTCAACAATCGTCAACACATCACGGAGGTCGGCGATAACCCATCGTGCGTGCCTAGCAGCGGGTGAGTCAGCAAAGGCTACCCCATTGCCTGTCACTGTAAAGAGCGGTACGTCGTTCGCTCCATCGCCCACGACCAAGCAGTCACCCAGCGAGACCTGCTGCTCGGCAGCCAGTTGGTGGAGCTGCTCCACCTTGGCCACCGCATCGTCATCTGGTGCATCAATCTGGCACAGCATGTCCTGATCATCAAAGATAAAATGATTGCTCGCGCGCCAAAGTGCGACGCCAAGCTGCTCTGCTACCATGCCTACCAAGATATCCATCGCACCAGAGTTGATGGCCACGCGGTAGCCCCGCGCTTGAAGCGCCGCAACGACCATTTGGGCATGTGGCATATAGGTGTACTGGCTGAGGACACGCCGCACCGCCTCTCTGTGGCAGTCGCCCCGCTGCTGGTACCGCTGCAATAGCCAGGCTTGGCCCTCAGCATCGGTTATCTCACCCCGAGCGGCACGTGTCATCAAGGCAGCATCCTCTTCTGGGGTAATACCCATGGCGAGATTGAGATCGCGCCAAGAGTTGTCGCGAATCAAGGTATGATTGAGATCAAATACAATAAGCTTCGGCTGCATTAGCCAGGCACTCCCTGCCCAGGACACATGGCGAGGACGCGCTGCATGGCGGCTTTTTCGCCCGAGGTGACCCAGAGGTGATATTTGCGCTTGACGGCAATTTGCCGGCCAACATACTGGCAGCGAAACGGCTTATGGCTGGGCAGCCACGTCGCAGCATCGCCATCACCCTTTTGCTGGTTGGCCGGGCCATCAACCGCCAGAAGCTCAAGTGGATCATTAGCAAGCTGCTGGCGCTGCTCGCTACTGAGCTGCTGTGCACCAGTTTGCCAGGCGTTACTGAGAGCAACAACATGGTCGATCTGCACCGCTGTGCTCGTGCCACTCCCTCGCTGAAAGGTGATGCGCTTGCCTGTGTATGGGTCGTCGAGCTGGCCACTCGCTACTTTGCAATTACCACTCACCACCGCCTGCTTGAGGTCGCGCGCGAGGATGATATTGCGCGTATCGCAGCCACTCGTCGTTGCCCAGCCCGCACCAAATTGGCTACGCGCATACCCAGTCTTGGGCGCACGGCCCTTAACGGGCAATGCCTCCAGCGCTACTAGCGCCTCGCCATTACCCTGTGGTGAATGACTTGACTGCGCTAACTGCCACGCTGCATATATCGTGAGCGCAATAATGATAATACCAGCGAGCAAAAACATCGTTATGACGCGGCGACGGCGATATTCCATAATCATATCATAGCATAGGGTCAATTTGTGGCGGGTTCATCCATATTCCGGTATACTAGTTTTATGCAACAGGTTACTCATCTCATCGACTTTTTTATACCAACTCACTATCAGCTGGCACTGGATATCGATCGCCAGCAGCGGCACTTTGCAGGACAAGTGACGATCACTGGCGAGACAACACAGGCCGATACGCCAATTAAATTACACGCCAAAGACCTCACGTTCACCAGCGCAACGATCGACGGCCAGCCAGCCTCTGTGGAGCATAATGAGGACGAGATCTCGCTGCACCTACCAACGCTGAGTGCTGGCACTCATACCATTACTCTCGCGTACGAAGCAGCAATTACTGACTCACTCCATGGTCTCTACCCCTGTTATTATCAGCACGACGGTGCGAAGAAAGAATTGCTTATGACGCAGTTCGAGAGTCATCATGCGCGCGAGGTCTTCCCTTGTATTGATGAGCCTGCCGCCAAAGCGACCTTCGACATAACCGTTACAACTGAGCCGGACATCACGGTGCTTGGCAATATGCCCGTCCAGTCGCAGCAGGAAGCAGATGGTCGGCTCATCACTACCTTTACCCAAACGCCGCGCATGAGTACCTACCTCGTGGCTCTCGTGATGGGCGAGTTGCAGCACATCACTGGTCAGACGAAAGACGGCGTAGAGGTATCCGTCTGGGCTACGCCAGCGCAAGCTCCTGCGAGCCTTGATTTCGCTCTTGAGCATGCTATCCGCTCAATTGAGTTCTTTAATGAATACTTCGACACGCCCTACCCCTTACCTAAATCCGATCACGTTGCAGTACCAGATTTCAGCAGTGGTGCGATGGAGAACTGGGGGCTCATTACCTACCGCGAGTCTGCCTTGCTAGCCGATCCAACCACGACAACCATCGCCGATAAGCAATACATTGCCACCGTCATTAGCCACGAGCTCAGCCACCAGTGGTTTGGCAATCTCGTCACGATGAAGTGGTGGGACAACCTCTGGCTCAATGAGAGCTTTGCCAACATGATGGAATACCTGGCGGTCGACGCCATCCATCCCGAGTGGCACGTGTGGACAGACTTTTGCAACCACGAGGGTGCGCTGGCCTTTGGCCGTGATGCGATTGATGGTGTGCAACCCGTCCAAACAGCTGTTCATCATCCGGATGAAATTAGCACGCTCTTTGACGGAGCGATTGTCTATGCTAAGGGTGGGCGCCTCCTCTATATGCTCATGCATTGGCTGGGCAAAGACGCCTTTCGTACTGGCCTGCAGGCATACTTCGCCACCCACGCCTATAGTAATGCCGAGGGTGATGACCTATGGCGCGCGCTGAGTCAAGCCAGCGGGCGCGATGTTGCCGCACTGATGAACCACTGGATCCGCACTCCTGGCTACCCGGTCGTTACAGCCTCGCATAGCGGCTCGCAGCTCATGCTTGAGCAGCAGCGTTTCTTTATTGGGCCACACAAGACGGATGATGCCATATGGCAGATTCCACTTCATAGCTCATCACCAGCTACTCCGGCACTACTTACCGAGCAGCGTGCAGTGGTAGAGCATAGCCTAGATGAGCCAGTCCTTCTCAATCATGGCAACGTTTCGCACTTCATTACACAGTATGATGACGCATTGCTAGAGCGTTTGCTTGGCCAGGTGCGGCGCGGTGCGCTATCTGTCGTCGATCGCTCACTCTTACTGACCCAACAGCTGTTGCTAGCGCGGAGTGGCCGCGTATCGAGCGCCAGCTTACTCACTCTCCTCGATGCCTATCGCAATGAGACAGATGAGCATGTTTGGAGCGTGATGTCGTCAGTGGTTGCCCACCTCAAGCTCTTCGTTGAGCCACACAGCCCTGCCGAGCAAGCACTGCGGCAGTTCGTGGGCCAGCTCGCTCAGCAAAGTTATGACCGCCTTGGCTGGAGTGCACGCGCCGATGAGCCCGAGAACGACACCAAGCTCCGCTCAACGATCATCGCGCACATGCTCTATAGCGAGCAACCTGCGGTGATTGCCGAGGCGCAGCAGCGCTATGCAGCGGGCGGCTTGTTGGCTCTCGATAGCGAACTACGCAGCCTGATCGCCAGTAGCGTTGTCCGCCACAGCCAGCAACCTCAGCCGTTGATTGATGAGCTTCTGGCACACTATCGGGCAACTGCCAGTAGCGACCTGCGCCAAGACATCGCCAGCGCCGTGACGAGCACGCGCGACGCCGCGAGTATTCGCAAGCTCCTTGCTCTCATAATGGATACCGAGACAGTTCGCACCCAAGATACCGTCTTTTGGTTTGTTTACTTGCTGCGCAACCGAGGCGCACGCGACGCTACGTGGCAATGGCTGCAAAATAGTTGGCAGTGGATTGAAGAACACTTCGGTAGTGACAAGAGCTTCGACTACTTCCCGCGCTATGCCGGCAACATCCTCGCTTCGCGCCAACAGCTGGGCGAGTATCAGCGTTTCTTTGCACCACTGCGCAATGAGCCAGCCCTCACCCGCGTGATAGATATGGGCATCACAGACATCACCGCCCGCGTTGAGCTCATTGAGCGCGATGGCCCGGCGGTTGTGGCAGCGCTCACGAAGGTATAGCGAGGCGTGAACCGCGCCCTTGCGTTTCCCGATACTATTCGCTTTTTTCCAATGCAAGCTAACCTGTCAGAAAACAGAGAATTCTTGCACTCTACCGAGTGAAGCAGTGAGAAGGTGTAATCGCACAGAAAAAGCTATAGATTTATGTAGCTTAAGTCACAAAACCATCACTACTCAACAACTTCAATCCGCACTACCCGCGGTGGGCTGCCACTGGTAGCAATCGCAATAAGCTGGAGATTCATAGTGGTGATGTGCTCGTGGTGTGCATAGAACCGCGCGGCATAATGCATTTGGTTGCGCTTCTTGCGGGTAATCGCTGCGAGGCCATCGCCCGCATAATCATCCGTGCGATGCTTCACCTCAGCAAAGTATAGTGTGTCTCCACGTTTCGAAATAATATCAATCTCACAATATTTTGTCCGCCAGTTGCGCGCCACAATCTGATGGCCGTGCTGCTGCAAGGCGTCTGCCGCAGCCGCTTCGCCAGCATGGCCACGTGTAGTCGTTGTGTCGGATTGCTGAGTAGTATGCGCTTCGTCTGCTGGGTGAGGACTATCATCACGGTAGTGCTGAAGTGGTTTGAAGCTCAGCCGATGCAGTGGTGTCACTCCATGGGTGGCAATCGCCGCCCGGTGCTGCGCCGTGCCATAGCCAGCATGTGCCGCAAAGCCATAGCCAGGGTAGAGTGCATCTTGCGTGGCCATATACTGGTCACGCGCCACCTTCGCAATGATTGACGCCGCCGAGACACTTGGCACTAATGCATCTGCCTTGGGCAGCGTCGTGACGTACCGCTCTAATGCCGTCCCAGCCAAGAAGTTCACTTTGCCGTCGATCACAATCTCGGTGAGCGCAATAGCCTGCTCGCGGCATTGCTGCTGTACGGCCTCCACCGCTCGCCGCGTTGCCAGGCGGAGAGCCTTGCTCATCCCTACCTCATCCAGCTCCGCTGCACTCACCCAGCCAAGAGCGTATGCCGCCGCTTGCTCTTGAATGACTTGAGCAAGGGCTTCGCGGCGCTTTTTCGTCAATTTCTTGCTGTCGTCTAACCCATCTATTGCCGCACCACCCAACACCACTGCGCCAACCACCAACGGCCCCGCCCATGGCCCACGCCCTACCTCATCAATCCCGAGTATCATACTATGATTGTCTCATATTTTATGGCACCATGTATACCACCGAGCTATAGGCTAGTCCAATGCTGCACCATGTGATGTATAATATACAACTCCTATCTCTGTTTTTGTTTACTTCTCTTGCTGATTCGCCTATTTTCTGTTGCGAGAGCATCGCTAATCTATTACAATCAAGGCGTACCCTCGGCTTAGCAACTATCACTTCATCACAAGGAGGAGTATGACAAAAATGCTTTGGCACATGCTTTTTGCTACCGGAGTGGTTGCATGCGCCATTGCTGGGTGTGCTGGCGTCCCAACTACACTAGCAACAACAGCACAGGCTCACACCATTAGCCCGCACGAAGTATGTACACACCAACACCATACAGGTGCGTATACGCTTGATAAGAGCAACCCCTACGGGTGGTCGTGCTACGACCTCACCTACTCGATATCCCTCTTCTCGGGCTTCACATTCACACCCAAGGGTAGTCTCAATATGCAGGCATATTGTACAGCCCGCTATCACGGCACACGTGCCATCGTCGACCGTCAGCAAGCTCAACCAACCTGGCAATGCGTGCCATAGCATTCACCACACAAAAGATAGAACAAATAAACTGTATAGCGTCATAGTAATAACACGAAAGGATCATTCATACCCACCATGGAAATCACCGGGCCAGCACCACTCCTCATACTAGCAGTCGCACTTAACGTCGTGTATTTTATCTTGTTTATCTGTGGCATCTGTTGGGTCGTCCGGCAGGGCCGACGCACCAAGCAGATCAGACGGCACGTGGCTGCGATCGACGAGAATCTCGAGGCGATTCGCGCCGTTCTCACCGAGCAAGCAGAATCTCGCAAGACAAAATAATAGCATCGGTACACGAAAGCATAAAGCCACCCTCAAGCGGTGGCTTTGCTTTATGCCTCGCTACTTAGCTATTTATGCGCTTCGACGAGCTATCTGCTGCCACCCCACTACAGCCAGCCACACCAGCCAAACAAGCAGTGCCCCAGCAGTATTGGCCGCGATATCCCAGTTGGTATCATCCAGTGGCAAGCGGGCCACACCAGTCTTCGCCACCAGCAGTTCAAATAGCTCATTCATACAGCCAAGCGCCGACACCAGCGCAAACAGCGAGAATGCCTCCACCAGCCAGTAGCGGCGCCACCCCAGTCCATACTTAAGGTAAAGCCACAGGCAGCCGGTAAATATCCCACCACCGATAAAGTGCGTATTAAATGCCGTGTCTTGCCCATCGATCAACGGTGATGGCACATACCACGAGACAAAGAACAGCCCACATGCCAAATACAGCAGCCAGCGGTAGCCCCGCTCGTGTGTATAGCCATAATGCTGCAAGATAGGTGGTATACTACTCGCCAAGACAATTGGTATAACAATCGAAACAATGGTAAAGATACTCATATTATTTAGTATAACATCAACTGCAAGCTAGCTGCCACAGGTCTGTCGCGTATTATGATATACCTACCTCAGCAAATATACTTTGATACTTTGGTATGTTATCTCCGCACCTTGCCCATTACATCATGCTCTCGTTTCACACTCAAGAGAAGTTACTGTCAAAATATCACAAGACAAGCGTCCAAGACTGAGCAGGCTAAAGACTAGCTCCCATACAAATCCGCCCCTGACATAGAGGCGGATGTAAAAGCTTTCTTATAGAGGCTATTCTACGCGGCTTCGTGGCGAGCTGCAACCTCGGCAGCCTTAGCATCAAGCTCAGCCTGCTTGGCATCTTCGGCAGCCTTTTTCTCGGCAGCGTCTTTGGCCTTCTCTTCTTTGAGGCGAGCAGCCTCGGCCTCGGCATGAGCATCGTGCACGTTGTTCACCGCCTCACGGTCGAACTGTACGGCAGTTAGGCGAGCCGACTTACCACTGCGGCCACGCAGGTAGCTCAAGAAGTTACGGCGCACCTTAGCGCGGCGCATCACCTCGACCTTCTCAACGAGTGGACTGTGCAGCAAGAACGACTTCTCTACCCCCACACCGCTGGTAATCTTGCGTACAGTAATGCGGCTGGTGTGCTGGCCTTTGTTGTCGGTGCGGATCACCACGCCTTCAAACATCTGAATGCGCTCTTTGTTGCCTTCTTTGATTTTTTGGTGGACGCGGACTGTGTCGCCGCTCCGCACATCAACGACGGCAGGCTTTTTCTGCTGGTCATTGACTTTTTGGATCAGTGCAAAACTCATGACTTTCTCTCTATTTAATTATTAGATGACAATTCAGTTATTGATTGTACCATATTTTGTGTGCAGGGAGAAGAGGTGCGAAGTGTATTTTTGGACTAGTGTGTTATGCACAAGCTCTATTTCTACTCAAATACCTCTCCTCAAAAAATGACAAGAGGAGAGGTATTTGTTTTTGCCCACTCTATCGAGAACGACGGTGTGTCGTTGACTCAACCGCAGCATCAGCTGCCTTTTGTCTGGTCGAGCTAGAGTAGTTGTCACTCTTAGCAACGTCTTCCGTTACTCCCGTCAGATAGCTACCTTCTGTTGGCGTCATCAGACCGTCTGTGCCAGTACTGACAACATCTCGTAAGTCACTCCCCTCTTTCTCTGTCCAAAATTGTGTTCGCTGGAGTTGCAGCCCTGGCTGCTCATTACCGTCTCTATCTACCGCAAAAGAGTTTGGAATCTTCTCTTTGTCAAGTTTCGACCAATGCTCGGTCTTCTTGTTGTAAACATAGTACACTTTCGGCGCGTTAGGTGATACAGGATCAGTTACTTTTTTGCCCACATCAGCAACCAGAGGGTTAGAGACTGCAGTGTAGCGTGATACGCCCTTCTGGTCTGGCGCGTCACCCCTCTCAATAATAAAGATACCGCGCCCAATATTGATTTCATCTCCATTATTCAATGCTTGGTCTAGTTCCTTTCGGAAAGCTTGATTCTCTTCGTCAGTTAACTTCTCTTCGCCAGGCAAAAGCTCTTCCGCCGACTGCTGCTCAGGCGATTGGGTTGGAGGCGCTGAGAACGATGGTATCTCCGTTGCTTTGTCGGTAGAGTGAGATCGCTCAGGCTGCGGAGTCTTTTTGTCCGCTGGCGCTTCGATGGATGGATTTGCGGTTGGTGTTGCTGACGATGTTGTTTCGGCAGTGGCAGCAGGTTGAGCGGACTGTGCTCTATTCTCTGGTGCTTGTTCAGAAGAGCCACAGCCTGCCAAAGCGCCAGCACCTATAGCTATGGTTGCAGTCAGAGGGACATACTTTTTGCGCATTTTTTCTGCGAGACTATTCCGTAAGTCGCCTTCTTGCCTGTTTCTCATTTTTCCTCCTCTTTCTCTGTATCATCACTGGTGGATGATGCCTATTTTGGATTTATAATCTAAACTATACCGCACTTTGGTATATATAGCAACTAGTTTAGCTGGTGGTGTTTTCTTGGGCTGCGCTTGCTCCACCTTCGCGGCCATTCACTACCTGTGCAGCTCCGTTTTCGTACGCTTGCTGGAATTTATACTGGAGCACACGCTTGGCAGCACCATTGCGCACTAGGTCATACATCGTCTGCGAGTCGTATGCATAAAGGATAAGCACAAGCGCCTCACCAGCAGACGGCAGCGCACGAGTGCGCAGCTGTTTTTTGTTGATGAGCCCAGCCTGCCGAGCTTTGTTGAGGAATATCTCTAGGTTGTACTCTGAGGCATATTGGCTCTCCATCCCTGGCAAATCTTGAATGCGAAATACCCGCTCGTCTGCATCGTCGTCTATGCTATTGTCGAGCAGGCGATCAATCAGTGGCTGCGCAAGCTCCACAAGCTGCTCGATCTGAGCGCGCACTTCTGGGCTGAGGGCGGCCTCTGCAGCACGGAAGGCTTCTTGCTGCTCTTTGGCTTCTGCTGCTTGACGGTCAGCGGCAGTACGGGCGGATTCGAGAGCTCGTTTTGCCAGTGCATCATCGATGTTTGGCATTCTACTGGCCGAATATTCATGTTCTGCGCCACCAGCGGCTGGTGATACCTCGCTGCGAGTAGTGCCATCTGTTTTATGTGCTGCAGCTGCAGTATCCTGTGGGAACCATTCAATCTGAATCTGGTGTTTGGCATGACGACCACTTGCTGGCCTCTCTTCTGTTAGTCCTTGCTTAGCAATATCTGCTGACACCGCACGGTAGACAGTGATTGACTTACGTCGCCGACCATGCTCATCAATGGCATATCGCTGCCCACGCTGCAGTACAAGGCCGCTATGCTCCAGCTCTTCTGTAATAATCATGACGGGGCGATCTGATCTTTGTGCACTGTATAGTAAGATACTTGCTCGCTTATACCGCTCGAGTTTTGTTTGCACTTTGCTTGGATCATAAATTGCATCACCTAGCTCTTGCACTGCCCATACTTCGCCTGTAGATTCTACAAGAACCTCAGCTATCCGCTGGCTGGCATCTTTTTTTGATAAACTCTGGTGTAGCACGGTTACCATATCCCCGCTTGCTGCCTTGACGTGTTGTTCGACCACCATCAGGGAAGATATCGATATACTCAGGCCTGCTCTCATCATCGGTCGATAGCGCTTTCTCTACCATCCCCTTGCCCCAGATACGAATCGCTGCTTCCTCAGACACAACTGCCAAGGGCGGCTCTGTGAGACCCATATAGTACGCTAGCTCAGCGTTGAGCTCGCCAATCCTATCTTTGACGATTTGGCGACGCTCCCACACGTCTTTGCCAAGTGGAGTTGCCTGATACATTTCATCAACCCGCTTTGCTGATTCATAGGGCGTCAATGCCGCATGACCAAGATCCTCTGCAATTCTCATCGCTCTATCTTCTGCTTCGTAGCCACCATTTTTCATTACTCGCCCTTCTTTTTCGGCTATTTCGGTAAGCGTAGCCTCGCAGCTCGCTCGTTCCTCATGATAGCGTTGGAGAACACCTGGTGGCACTGTGCTCTTGTCGCCAGTCTGCACAAACTCCGCGAGCGCTTTTTGCTGATCTTCTTTAATTATTCGCAGAGTCTTCGCATCAATATTCCTCTCATGTTTCGATTTATTCACATCACGAGGGCTCAGTTCTCTGTAATGCTCATTATCTTTGGTAATCGCTACCGTTACTTTTCAAGCGGGTCCTTAGCACTGGTCTCATGTAGTGGTGGCTGTTGCTCTGTAAATTTTTTCATTATCACTCCGTATGGTGAGCCGCTGCGGCTATGCAGGCTCCTTGCTCGGTTTGTATTATGCATCATATAATAGCATTTGGCGCGAAAGCATTGCAATGAAAGCTGTTTATCCTTGGGCTCACCCATACTCTTTCTGGCATGCGTGGTATACTAGAGCGTATGGACTATAACAAACTTGCACTCGACCTACACAAAAAATATAAGGGCAAAATCACCACCAGCCTGCGCGATAGCGATGAGCTTGACCGCGATAAACTCAGCAGCTACTACAGCCCCGGCGTGGGCGCAGTCAGCAAGGCAATTGCAGATGATCCCACTAGCCTGCCCACCTACACCTGGACGAATAACCTTGTGGCAGTGATTAGCGACGGCTCGGCCATTCTGGGCCTGGGCGACCTTGGCCCCAAAGCCGCCATGCCGGTTATGGAAGGTAAGGCGCTGCTGTTTAAACACTTTGCTAGTGTCGATGCCGTGCCAGTTGTGCTGGATGTGCACCAGCCAGAGGAGATTATTGCTACGGTTAAGGCAATCGCACCGAGCTTTGGCGCTATTAATCTCGAGGATATCGCCGCGCCCAAGTGCTTCGAGATTGAGGAGCGCCTCAAGGCCGAGCTGGATATCCCCGTCTTCCACGACGACCAGCACGGCACGGCTGTGGTGGTACTGGCTGGGCTGATCAACGCCGCCAAGCTGACGGGCCGCAGCCTGGCTGATAGCAAATTCGTCGTGGTCGGCGCTGGCGCTGCTGGCACTGCTATCATCAAGCTGCTGCACACCTACGGCGCCCGGCACATCGTGGCGGTCGATAGCAAAGGCATCGTAGGTAGCCACCGCACCGACCTTAACGCCGAAAAAACAGCCTTGCTTGCCTATGTTGATGCCGCGCAGCAGGGGTCGCTCGAAGACGCCATGGCCGGTGCTGATGTATTCATTGGCGTATCGCGCGCCGGGTTGCTTACCCCAGAGCTCGTCGGGATGATGGCCAAGGACCCGATTATCTTTGCCCTGGCCAACCCAGTGCCAGAAATCATGCCAGATAGCGCCACAGCAGCTGGCGCAGCTGTCATTGCCACTGGCCGCAGCGACTTCCCCAACCAAGTCAATAACGCCCTGGCCTTTCCGGGCATTTTCCGTGGTGCGCTCGATAACGGCGTGCAAAAAATTACCGACGAGCACAAACTTGCCGCCGCCCAGGCGCTAGCAGCACTGGTCGATGAACCCACAGCAGACTACGTCATCCCCTCGCCATTTGATGAGCGTGTGGTTGAGGCCGTGGCGAAGGTTATTCGGTAAGCTGATATTCGCTAACGCAAGAGACAGTAATCCCAAGAAATAAAACTGCGTAGCGTACAAAACTACGTAGTTTTTTATTTCTGCATAATTTCTCTTTAGATGCTACCTACACGCTGTTTGCGTAACTCTCGTCGAGAGCGTCCAGTAATTTCTGCTAGCGTTGCTAACTGATGCTGCTTATCACAGACACCGATCAACATAATCAATTCGTGCACCTGCATTGCTGCGAGTTGCTTACGTACACCCACAAGCGTATCGTCCATCTGATTTACACGAAGGTTCGATATGTAGACACGCATCACGTTGCGCTTCGCGTCTTTGCTATAGATTACAGGGTGTGGATAAATTGATTCACCGCTCTTGTCTACACTCGAGAACTTCCCAGCAGCAATCAACCCACCCTCCGACATAGCCACCTGAGCATAGTGCGTGAGACGTTGCTGCACATTTGGTGAGACATAATCCCATGCAGTTGATTGATAGCCATCCATCTGACGCTCAATTTCTTGTAGTGCCTTGCTACGACAATCAACCACAAGCGCCCCAGGTATGTTATCCACAACAACTTTACAACTCACCGTACTATCAGTACGACTATCCACCTCAAGCCATGGTACAAGCTTGTGCGGCAAGGTAAGGCAATCAAGCGGCACACGTTTGGTTTCTGCACGAAGGCTTAGTTCTGATACTGGCAGCGACGTTACACTATTTGACTGATTTGACTTGTTAGGTAGCAGGTCTACTGAGCCTTTTATGCTGCGTCGTTTATTACTAGATATATTTGGCAAACTGTGGGTTACTAGCTGGTCAGCTGTCGGTTGGTACGCTATCAATGCATTGGCTAGCCGCTCAGCCGTCTCGGCAATGATCTGTTCCGTTTGCATATCAATTAACTGACGATCAGCGTGCTGTGCACTCTTTGGCCAGAGGCGATCAACCAAGCGCTGTGCTATATCGTGAGTTATCACCTTATCCGATCGATCAAACCATTGTAAGAGCGCAATTTGCGTCTGGCTAATTTGTGGTACATGCTCTGTGAGGTAGTGGCAGAAGGACAGCAATGTATCAGCCGGTACCGTTGTATATTCCTCGTCTCGCGATTGTTCAAGCTGCCGAGCTTGCGCAACTAACGCTGTATGCTCCGTTTGCAATGCATCGAGATGTTGACTCTCCGATTTACAGATTGCAATTTCGTCATCGTGGCATGGTTGCTGTGGCTCACCAAAGGCTATCTGTTCGCACTGCGCCACTGCCCAATCGACTGCCTCCTGAACTAACTTTTGGTATATATCGTTAGCTGCCGATGGCAGCAGAGCTTTATCCTGCTGCCATTCAGTACGCTTTGGAATAACCGTATGACACCAATCTGGCGCCTGCACTATTCCGCCAGCCAGAAATACTGCCTTAACGGCGCGCACGCTTCGCATCGCTAGCTTGTCGCGCTGCTTATTGATGTATTGCTGTGCACGCTCCGCTGCTGCCGGATATAATCGCATATTTGTTGTACGCCACGAGTTAGCTTCGCACAATAGTGCACGACTCACACAGTATTTATACCTCTCACTCGTAAAGTGGCACTGCCGAAGCGTGTGCTCAGTATTTTGCATAGCTATAGCCGCCTCCTTATGCTGTTGCATCACAAGTGGTAAGTGTTCAAGCACACCACCAAAGACTGTAAAACTCGCATTGAGTGATGCTATATCTTCTTCTAACTGCCATTCGTTTAGGCTCGGCTCGCACTCACTACACGGTATTTTACCAACATTGTCTGGTAGCGTTATGCTAAGCTCTTCTCCACTAGGGTTACGGTCTATGACAGACACTTGAAGTGATTCGGGTTCTCGTGGATAGTCAATCTGTTCATGCGACATGCCATAGTATAATACGCAAAAAATGATACTTTGTCAAAAAATCCGCTATATAATACATTAGTACAGATCGGCCCTAAGTACTCTTCAACAAGATAGCGCGGTTATATCACCCGCCCAACTTCCTCGAGCGTTGTCTCGCCGCGCAGGGCAGCAAGGACGCCAATTTGTTCGAGGGTGAGCATACCTTCGCGCTGGGCGGCTTTTTCGATGACGTCTGGATGGACATCGGTAAAGTCTCCGCGGATGAACTTCTGAATACCTGGAGTGACGATAAGCTGCTCCATAATCACCATGCGGCCTTTGTAGCCAAATGGCGCATCATCGCTCGGTACTGGCCGCCAGAGCTTGAAGGTGTCGAGATCGGGATGCTCTACCTCCTCAGGAATATCAGCCAGGACTCGCTTGACATAGCTGCGCGTAGCATCGTCTGGCTCGTAGGCTTCCTTGGTTTCATCCACAAGGCGCCGCACCAAACGCTGCGCCACCACGAGGCGGATAGCGCTGGCAAAAATCGGGTTCACACCAATCAGGTCGATCATCCGACTAAAGGCTGCACTACTACTATTGGCATGGAAGCTCGACATCACCAAGTGGCCGGTAATAGACGCCTGGATGGCAGTGCGCGCCGTATCGACATCGCGGATCTCACCTACCATCACGACATCTGGATCGAGACGGAGCACACTGCGCAAGCCCTCGCCAAAGCTTCCACCGGCGTTGGTATTAATTGGGATCTGCGAGATGCCAGCCAGGCCATATTCGATTGGATCCTCCAGAGTAATAATCTTGCGGTCGGTCGTATTAAGGGCATTGAGCATGCTATAGAGCGTGGTAGATTTGCCCGAGCCCGTTGGCCCGACCATCAGCACAAGGCCGCGCGGATGGCTGATGATTTCATCAATCTGCTGGCGCTGCTTGGGCGGAATACCCAGCAAATCAAGATTCAGCAAGCTTTCATCGAAGTTAAAGAGACGCAGCACGGCATCCTGCCCATACATGGTTGGTACAGTCTCAACACGGATGTTGAGCAAGTGCGTTGCGTTGCCATGCGTCACGTCCTTTTGGATGTGACCTGACTGCGGCTCCATCGAAGCACTTGATACACCAGCTCGGCTGGCGAGCTCACCCATGATCACGCGGTAGCGGCTGCGGCTAATCGTTGCTACGGGGTGGAGTGCACCATCGACACGGAGGCGAATCCGGATGTCGTGGCGCTCATTCTCGATGTGGATGTCGCTCGCACCAAGCATATCCGCCTGGTTGATCAAAAAGTCGAAAACCTCCTCACTACTCACTCGCCCAAGTGTCTGGCTCACCTCGGCAATGGTCTCGCTGTCGCCCGCTTTGGCAATCTTGATATCATCATAGACAATCTTCTTCGGTGGGTCGAAGCGGTTCATCAGCACGCGGTAGGCACTGAGGCTAATCAAATAAAATTCGACAGGTAGCCCCTGGTCCTGATATGTACGCCGCGTCCGCTGGATAACCGACTGGGGTGTTTGTGTCGTAACAGCAAACTGATACGATTCCTGCTCATTGCCATCAGTCAGCGGCAGCATATAGAGGTTGTGCATCTCCTCGATCGTCATTAGGTCGCGTGCTAGTGGCAGTGTCTCCTCGATGGGGCGCATATCGAGGTATTTGAGACCAAGAATGCGCGAGCGTTGCTCGGTCGACGCCTCATCTTGCTGGCGACGACGTTGTTGGACTTCATCTTCATTCATCCTTCTTAGTGTAACAAAAAGCTCGTGGTAAATATAGGGGGTAAGTCCAAAGCACTTCAGGTATAATACAACTATGCCAGAGATTATTGTTATTGCGCACAACATCCGCTCAACGCACAATGTCGGGGCGATCTTTCGTACCTGCGAAGGATTTGGTGTGCAGCGGCTTATCCTCAGTGGTTACACGCCCTACCCCGATCTTGCCCTTCAGCCAACCCCACCGCACTGTGCCTACCACCTTGAAGAAACAGTGCGAGCCGACCCACGATTGCCGCATATTCGCGAAAAGATCACCCGGCAGATCCACAAAACGGCGCTCGGTGCCGAAGCTCTCGTGCCGTTTGATTATCAGTCTGAACTCGACCTGGCGCAGTTTGCTGGGTATCGCATTGTTGCGCTCGAGCAAGCTCCTACCTCTGTTTTGCTTCAGCAGTATCAGCCACCAAGCAAGCTTGTCCTTTTACTTGGCGAAGAAGTCCACGGCATTCCGGCCGACACGCTTGCACTTGTGGATGACATCATCGAGATTCCGATGTATGGGCAGAAGGAGTCGTTTAATGTGTCGGTCGCAACCGGTATTGCGCTCTATGCCCTCACGACTGCTGTATAATTGCAATATGATATGTACCCATTTTGTTTGCGTTGTGGCAAATATCGGGTTATACTAGCAGCAGGTGGCACGACCAAGCCACCGCTCACAACTTGCCTGTGCTTGAGCTTATTTCCGCTCGCCTTGCAAGTATCTGGCCTCGCGCCACCCTGGTCGTAGACGCTACTGTTCGAAGTAAAATATTACACGCGCAGCACGCAGACTCCCAGGGTGGCGCGAGTCACCCCCCTATACGAGAATGATGTTATTTGACAACGACGCAGTCACTACCAAGGATTTGCGCAAGCTCGTCCTGCAGCTGTTGCTGCACGTCGACCCGAAATGGCAGGCGAATCGCTGACGTCTTGTCATCGCCCAGCATCATAATAATATCGTGCTGACCTGGGTGCTGTGTACACAGCTGCTTAAACTTCGTGAGAGCAGCCATATCATCGGGGTTCTTGACGCGCACATAGACCGTTGGGAGTGTATCAAGCGGTTTGGGCGGCAGAGTCTGTGGCACGGACGGTGCTGTCGTACCTGTCGATGCTCGCGCTGAACGCTGGGTATTTTTTTGCGACGATGACCGGCGGCGCGGCGTAGCTGCTGGGCCGGTTGGTGCAGACATCGTGCGACCAGTTGCTTGATATTCGGCTAAGTCGGTATCGGTCACGACGGTGATTTCATTGGCAATTAGCTTCGCTTCATCACCAAGGTTGCCATCGCGATCGCGCGCGCTCACCTTGCCGCTGGCAGTGATTACTACATCTTGCTCCAGCTGGCCAGCCAGCTTCTCGTATAAGTTCGGAAAGATAATAATCTCACTCTCACCCGATTTGTCCTCAATTCCTACAAAAGCCATCTTACTGCCCGACTTCGTCACAATCGTCCGCAAGCGTGTCACGAGGCCACCGATCGTCACTGTCTGGCCGTCGATCTGTGGTGAGACAGTGCGCAGTGGCACGGTCTGCTCAGCAAAGAACGTGTCGTAGTGGTCGAGCGGATGTGCGCTAATGTAGAGGCCAATCAGCTCGCGCTCCCACATCAGGCGCTCTTTGTCAGTGTGTTTGACGGGCGCTGGCTTAAGCTCAATCGACGGCATAACTTCTGTAGAGCTGTCGGCTAGGCTACCGAAGAGGTCAGTCTGGCCGCTCAGCGCTTCCTTCTGTAATTTGCTAGCAAAAGCAAGGACATTCTCAAGATTAAAGAGAAGATCAGAGCGATCACCCAGCGCATCAAAGCCGCCCGATTTAATGAGTGACTCCCAAACCCGCTTATTGCACTTACTCGTCGAGACACGCTTGGCAAAGTCCTCCACCGTAGCAAACTTCCCATCGCGGTCACGCATCTTGACGATCTCTTCCACCGCTCCCACGCCAACACCCTTCACTGCTGCCATACCAAAGCGGATCTGTTTCTTGCCCGGTACCACCGCAAATTCCTCGTATGATTCATTGACATCAGGGTTGAGGACCGTTAGGCCCATATGCTTACACTCGGTGATTTCGATCGCTAGTCGGTCGACGTCATCATGGTCGCTTGTCATCAAGGCCGCCATAAAGGCATCGGGGTAGTGCGCCTTGAGATATGCCGTCCAGTAAGCAATAAGCCCATAGCACGCCGCGTGGCTTTTGTTGAAGCAGTAATTGGCAAACTCTTCCAGCTGCGTCCAAAATGTCTCAGCCATCTCACGCGTTGCTCCACCGACCTTCACTGCTCCTTCAACAAACTCCGGCTTAACCTTCTTCATCAGGTCGATCTTTTTCTTACCAACGGCCTTGCGTAGGGTATCGGCCTGTCCACCAGTAAAGCCGCACCACTCCTTGGAGATCTGCATAAACTGCTCTTGATAGACCAAAATACCATACGTGTTCTCAAGTGAGCTCTTCATCCCCGGGTGAAGGTAGGTGATCTCCTCCTCACCGTGCTTGCGCCGAATAAAGCTATCGATAAACTGCATTGGTCCAGGCCGATACAGCGCCACCATTGCGATGATATCCTCAAAGTGCGATGGCTTGAGAGCGCGCAAATAACGTTTCATCCCAGCCGACTCAAGCTGGAATACTCCTGTTGTATCACCCCGCTGAAAGAGCTTGTACGTTGCTTCGTCATCAAGTGGTAACGTGGAGAGGTCGATCGTATCACCATAGACTTTGCGGATGATCCGCATTGCATTATTAATAATCGATAAGTTCGATAGGCCAAGGAAGTCCATCTTGAGCAGACCAAGATCCTCAACCTCACCCATTGGAAATTGCGTCGCCACCACGCCCTTCTGCGCCTGCTCAAGCGGGATATATTTAACGAGCTCGTCGGGCGCAATCACCACACCACACGCGTGCACCCCATGGCTGCGAATCGTTCCCTCTAGCTGGATAGCATAATCAAAAACTTGCTTGGCAGTTGGGTTCGTCTCGTATTCGTGCTTAAGGTCAGGGTCTTCTTTAGTGCTAACTGCCAGCGGAATGTGCCGCCCCTGAGCAGGTGGTGGTACCATCTTGGCCAGGCGGTCACTTTCAGCATACGGCACCTCCAACACACGTGCGACATCACGCACCGCCGCCCGAGCCGCCATCTTACCAAAGGTGACAATATTACTGACGTGGTCGTGACCATATTTATTTGCACAGTAGTCGATCACTTCATCGCGCCGCGTATCCTGGATGTCGACATCGATATCAGGCATGCTAATGCGGTCGGGATTCAGAAACCGCTCAAAGAGTAGACCGTACTTGAGCGGGTCAAGATCGGTGATATTAAGCGCATACGCAATGATCGACCCTGCGGCACTACCCCGACCTGGCCCAAAGACAATCCCTTGACTCTTACCCCAGTTAATAAAGTCCTGCACAATCAAGAAGTACCCTTCATATCCCATGCTTGCCATCACACCCAGCTCCATCTTAGCCCGCTCACGCACGCTGTCGGCCAAAGTGGGGATAATTTGCTCGGGGAGCTGATCAGCAGTATCTTCGGGTTTTGCACCATTGTAACGCTGGGCTAGACCACGATACACCAGCTTGTGTAAATAGCTATGTTCGCTTGTCTCACCCTCAGGCAATGGGTACTTTGGGATGAGGATTTTGCCCAGCTCGATATCAACATTACAGCGGTCGGCAATCTGCTTGGTGTTGGTGATAGCCTCGGGTAGCTCCCTTCCCCAGCGAGTAATGATATCGCGCGGGTCAGTCAGATGGAGCTCAAAATCCTTCAGGCTCATCCGCTTTTCGTCACTCAAGAATGAGCCCGTCCCCACGCAAAGCAATATCTCATGCGCATCTTGGAAGTCGTGCGTCAAGTAGTGGCCATCGCACGTCACAACCAGAGGGATGTCCAGCTCCTCAGCCATACGGCGCAGACCATCATTAATCTTCGCCTGTACGTCCCAGTGCGTATTAGACTCGGGGTGACCATGATCTTGCAATTCCAGATAGTAACGGTCGCCAAAGACACGCTTATACCACTGAGCGATCTCGACCGCCTTGGCGTAGTCGTCATAACGCAGCGCCTCACCAATCTCACCACTTGCACAGCCGCTTAGGACAATCAGCCCTTCGTTGAGCTCCTCTAGGAGGTCATGGTCAATCCGCGGCTTATAGTACATCCCCTCTAGGTTTGCCTTCGTAGTCAGTCGCATCAGGTTATGGTACCCCTGATTATTCATCGCAACGATAGTCAGGTGGTAGCGCATTTTATCCTTAGCGGGATCACGGTCGAAGCGCGAGCGAGCGGCAACGTACGCTTCAATGCCAAGGATCGGCTTGATGCCTGCTGCCTTCGCCGTCTTGTAATAGTCAAGCACCCCGCTCATCGTCCCGTGGTCAGTGATGGCTGCTGCTGTCATGCCATACTCTTTGACGGTACTTACAAGGTCACCAATCTTCGTTAAGCCATCAAGCAGTGAGTGATGAGTGTGGTTGTGCAGGTGAACAAAATCCGATGGTTGCAAAGCTGATGAGTGAGAAGTCATACCTCCTTAGTATAGCAAATGAACGAGCGATAAGGCCAACACTCCATCGTTGTGATTAGCAAAAATAAACTCAACTACTCTCGCGTTGCGTGCGCCAGTCGTTCATCACTCCATCTAGTGGAGTGTGACGATCTACTGCAGAATAAATGGGGAGCCTTGCCCCCGTATAGCATATCAGTGCCGTGCGTTCATCACCTTAATAACACTATCAATGAAGTCTGCCAAGCCTGGCACCAAGAGACCAATAGCATTGAGCAGCCAAACAAACAGCGCCACAAGAATCGTCCCGCCAAGCACGCTTCCGAGGCCGAAAAATATTCCGCGGATGAAGTTCATTTTGTAGACTTCTGCGCGGCTACGATGAAAATCGTAAAATAAATCCTCGAGGATAGCCTTGCGTGCATCGGTCTCGTTGGCTTGTTTAACCTGCCGTGCAAGCCCAGTAACTAGCCCAGGGTGGTCACGCTGCTCACGAGTCGCCGACTCATCCGATGAGTACTGCGGTGGGGATGATTGCTTTGCCATAATAATGATAATTACGAAGATGCGGTGAGCATTCTGCCTATAAGGAGAATATTCACCGCATCCTTTGTCGCCTACTGGCTACTTCTTGTCCTTTGCAAACTCATCGCGAGCACTGCGCAAAGCGCGGCCACTGCGGTCGTGCAGGTCACGAGCGGCATCACGCGCGTCGTAGTATGCCTTCTCGCCCTTGGCACGCAATTCGTCGCCCTTTGCGGTCGCGTCTTGCTTGAGCTCACGTGCCTTCTTCTTGAGGTCAGCTCGCGTCTCTTTGCCTGACTTTGGCGCTGTTAAGAGTCCAGCCACCACGCCAGCGGCAGCACCGATTGCTGCACCAAGCACAAATTTACCTTTCGACATATATCCCTCCTTTATCGATTATGTTTGGTGGTAAACAATTTTTTGATTAAAGACACAGCGGTCTTGGCTAGCCAAAACGGCGAGGTAGCCCGAGCAATATTATCAGTCGTTGCCTCGAGGTTTGCTGCTACGCGTTCAGCCGACTCGACCACAGCACTAATCCGCTGCGTAATGCGAATCAATATGATCGTCAAGACGATCGCAAGCACCAGCAGCAGCGCTAGCAATACCGATAACATGATAACTAATATCTGGGCCCACTCCATGCGGTATCTCCTTTATGTTAGTAGCATATGATCTATGCCTGGGTATCAGTATAGTGAGTCCGTAGGTATTTTGCAAACTCTGGGCCAAGCACTGGGTCTTTGAGGCCAAAATCAACGACGGTCTTAAGATACTCGAGCTTATCGCCAGTGTCATAATATGTACCGTTGGTAATCTCCACACCAAAGAATGCGTGGTCGTCATCAATCATCCGCTGCATAATAGGCTGGACGGTAAACTCGCCATGCCCATCAAAATGCTCCTTCGCATGCTCAAGATAGCTAAAGAATTCGCCAGGCAAAATATAGCTACTGACACTAGCGAGGTCAGATGGCGCATTAGCCTTGCCTGGCTTTTCAACGATGTTACTCATCTTAATAACACCGTCTGATAGCTGCTGGCCAGCCACAACACCGTAGCGATCAAACTCAGCATCATCGACGATCTTTTTGCACGATAGCACCGCACCATCGAGCTCTTGCGACGCAGCGATCATCTGCTGGAAGCGACTTGGGCTAGCAGCAATGAAGTCATCGGCAAAGGTATAGATGACGGGCTCGTCACGGTTGATGAGGTGTGCTGCACAAGCCAGTGGCGTTGCGTTGCCGTATGGGCCCTTTTGGCGGATGTAGATAAAGTTTGCCATCTCAGACAGCTGCTTGACGGTGTCGATCAATGGCTGTTTCTTCGGCCCACCAGCCCGAAGGTTAGCTAGCAGATCCTCATTTGGCACATCAAAATGATCTTCGATCGCACGCTTATTGGCACTCCCCACGATGATAATGTCGCGAATCCCCGCCTGGACGAGCTCCTCCACCACATACTGAATGATCGGCTTATCAATTAGCGGCATCATTTCCTTAGGCATAGCCTTCGTCTGAGGTAAGAACCGCGTACCAAAGCCCGCGGCGGCGATGATTGCTTTTGTTGGTCGTTTCATTATGTTTCTCCTTGTATATCCTTTAGTTGCTCACTTCAGCCTCTCACGAATCAGTTTCTGCGCCAGAGCTGGATTGGCTTTGCCACGGGAGCGCTTCATTACTTGCCCGACGAGGTAGCCAATTGCCTTATCCTTGCCGGCCTTGATATCGGCAATGGACGCCGCACTGGCTGGGTCATTCATCACCTCATCGACGATCGCGCCAATCGCCCCCTCATCTGACACCTGGAGCAAGTTCTTTGCCTCAGCAATCGCCTCAGGCATCTTGCCAGTATATTGCTCGTCAAAGAGGTCGAGAAAGAGCTCCTTCGCACCAGTCGAGCTGACTTTATTGTCCTCCACCAATTGCGAGAGCAGCAAGAGCCGCCGCGGCCCAACAAAACCCGACTCCACCTTACTCATATCCATCAACTCTTCTGGTGTGGAGGTAAACCAATTGAATATCCGCTTGACAAGCCGTCGATACACCGACTCATCAACGCCAAGGCTTTGCAAAACAGACGCAGCATTATGCTCGAGCGGGTAGATATCACTCAGCAAAATAGCCAGTGGCTGATGACTGAGCACAGTATTAACCACCGAGTTATCCAGCGCAAGACTCTGCCACTGCGCACGGTATTCACCTGGCGTCGTCGGCACATCCTGCTGGACACGGGCGATCTCTTCGTCCGTCAAGACAATCGGTGGAATGTCTGGGTCGGGCATATAGCGATAGTCCTGGGCATCTTCTTTGCTGCGCTGGCTCGTGGTGATGCCTTTATCGTCACTCCAGCCGCGGGTTTCTTGCACGACACGCTCACCACGCTCGAGCAGATCCGCCTGGCGTGCATATTCATATTCCACCGCCTTTTCTACGCTGCGGAAGCTATTGAGATTCTTCACTTCAGCACGCGTCCCAAGCTGATCTGAACCCTTTGGCGCGATCGAGATATTAACGTCAAAGCGCATATTACCATGGTAGAGATCGCCGTGTGTGACGCCAGCATAGGTCATGAGCTTATGAAGCTCTGCTGCGTAGGCACGAGCCTCGGCTGCCGAGTGAATATCAGGCTGTGAGACGATCTCGATCAGTGGTGTACCCGCCCGGTTGAGATCGACCAATGAGTAACCATCGTGATGTGTTAACTTGCCAGCATCTTCCTCCATGTGAGCATGGTCGATCCGGACGCGCGTGGTGCTACCATCATCAAGTGGCACATCGACATAGCCCGCCAAGATAATCGGCTGATACATCTGGCTCGTCTGGTAGCCTTTCGGTAGATCTGGATAAAAATAATGCTTACGATCGAAGCGCGAAACACGAGCGATAGGCGCATTGAGTGCCTTGCCAGCCCGAATCGCAAGATCAACCGCGTGGCGATTTAGCACTGGCAACATACCAGGCAGACCGAAATCGATTGGGTGGACTTTGCTATTGGGCTCGGCATCGCGGGCGTCATTATCGGCTGGACTAAAGAGTTTCGTGTCGGTTGCCAGCTGGACGTGGCATTCGATACCAATCGTCACTTCATATTTTTGCAAAACATCGTGAGAAACTGCCATAATTATATCGCTCCCAAATCCTTTAACCCCTGTTTATACGCGGCTAATGCCCGCAAGGCAATCTCGCGCGAGAGCCGCACATTAGCCTCGTGTGCCAGCTTGTTGCGCACCTTGTGAGCACCCCATACGTGGTTGCTATTGCTCCATTGTTCGCGGGCCGACTTCATGCGCTCGCCCATTGTGTCGCCAGCAAAGCCACGTTCGCGGAGAGCAAGATCGAGCAACTTATCTGCCTCGAAGATAGCCAACTGATACGTGCCAATATTGGATTTATCGAGGCTATTCTCAATAGCAAGCCAGCGTGCTTGGTATTTCTCGACATTGAGCACTTTACCGCCCTGGCGCGTCAGGGCAACAACGACGACCAAGATCGCAGCAATGATAATAATACCCACCAAAAGGATCGTGACACTGCCAGACATTAGGCGCTCCTTTCTGTAGCTGCTTGGGTTGCCACAGCAAGCAGCGATGCATCACTCTGCATGGGGCCAATCAACTGCGCACCGATTGGCAAGCCCGTCTGGCTTACTCCAGCTGGCACATTCAGTGCAGGTAAGCCTGCCAGACTGGCTGGCACTGTCATGATATCTGCGAGATACATCTTAAGCGGGTCGTCGCTGTTTTCACCAAGACCAAAGGCAGGAGTTGGTGCTGTCGGCAAAAGAAGCATGTCGTATTGCCCAAACAGGGTATTAAATTCGTTGATGAGCAATGTCCGCGCTTTTTGCGCCTGGAGATAGTACGCGTCGAAGTACCCACTACTCAGTACGTAACTACCAATCATAATGCGCCGCTTGTTCTCAGGCATAAAGCCTTCGTCGCGACTCCGACCATAAAGTTCGGCCAGTGTCTTAACTCCCTCAGCGCGATGGCCATAGCGTACACCATCGTAGCGCGCCAGGTTGCTTGAGATCTCAGCTGGCACAACAATGTAATAAATAGCAAGGGCATGCTGAAGCATCGGCATACTAACTGTCTCGACGGTATGGCCATGTGATCGCAGGGCATCGGCATACTGGCTGATCGCTTGACGCACCTCCGCATCAACACCATCACCCATTGCTTCGTTGATGATACCGATTTTCAGCTGCTGCGGCGTCTCTGTTGCAGGCGCGAAGAAATTGGGCAACGTCGTCATATCCTTCGGGTCTTGGCCAGCCATGACGTTCATCACCACAGCAACATCCTCAGCACTGCGCGCAAAGCAGCCCATCGTATCAGTGCTCGAGGCCATTGCCACGACACCATAGCGACTCGCTGTACCATAGGTTGGCTTGATACCATACACACCATTGAAACTGGCGGGTTGGCGAATCGAGCCTCCCGTATCTGTTCCTAAGGCAAATGGCACAATGTCGAGCGCCGTCACTACAGCTGAGCCACCACTACTGCCGCCAGCAACTTTCGTCTTGTCGACAGCGTTGTGCGTGGCACCAAAGTATGAGTTCTCTGTGCTCCCACCATGCGCAAAGGCATCGAGGTTGCTCTTGCCAATGCAGATCGCCCCAGCTGCTTCAAGCTTATCTACCACTGTTGCCTGAAGAGGCGTATCAAAGTTCTCAAGCATCTTGCTAGCTGCCGTACTTGGTGCACCATACGCAAGATAATTATCCTTAACGACGAACGGCACACCAGCCAGCACTCCAACGTCCTCGCCCCGAGCCAGTGCCTCATCAATTTCTTGTGCCCGCTGCAGTGCCCGCTCTTCTGTCAGGCTCAGCAGGGCGTGGTATTCCTTGGCGTCACGCGCCCGCTGTAAAGCCGCTTGTACCTGGGCAGTAGCCGATGTCTGGCCTTGTTTGATCTGAGCAACTCTCTCTGTAATATTCATATCACAACACCTTCGGTACTTTTACACACTTATCTGCCTGCTCGGCGGCTAGCCCCAATAGCTGCTCGCGCGATACGCCGCTGGCATCTATTGTGTCGGGCCGCCACACATTAGTCAGGCCAGTTACTTGGTAGGTTGGCTCAACACCGGTCGTGTCGAGAGTGGATAGCTGCTCGATGTAGTGCAGGATATCCTCGAGGTTTTGGCGCAGCGCGGCAACGTCGGCTGAACTGCCAAGACTAATCGAACTTAATTGTGCAAGGTGCTGCACATCTTCAGTGGTAATATTACTCATTATGGATATATTGTACCACATTCGGCGTGTGAAATCGTTATACATCAATGAGCAACGAGTAATGCGTCAGTAAGAGGTATGAGTGGCACAGGGTACAATGCTAGACTAGGCTGCTTCTAATTTATCACCCTTAGCCCGATTGCAGCGCCAACAGAGTGCTCGCAAATTTTGCTCAGTCGTGATACCACCTTTCGACACTGGCACAATATGGTCAACTTCAAGCAAGAGGTGCTTCTCATCCTGGCGCGAGACATGGCACTTTTGGCATTCGTAATTATCTCTGCGCAAGATAAACCGCCTAAGCTTTGGTGTCATGAGCTGACGCTGAAACTGCGCAGATTTGCGATAGGTTATCTGTTGGCTGAGATATTCTGCCAATTTTTGGAGCTTTTTCTCTGTGAGTGTAATATCGAACGAGTAGTTATTGCGCTTGGCGGGCGAACTATACTTAAATGAATATACGAGAAAATAATTCTTTTCAAACTTAGGTAATGTATTCGACCCAAGCCGCTTCATCGTCATTTTCTTGAAAATATAGGCTCCAACGTACATTTTGGCATCAATAAAGTCCATAATCTCGTTGTATTCGCTCCGCAGTATTTCCTCAGTCTTTTTAATTGTGTCGTATTTCTGGAGGATTTGCTCGAGTATCTGCACTGTCTCTTCGTTTATTGTGCGCTGCGCAAAAAAATATTTGACGATATAGCGGTATGGGTCAAGCTGCGCATTTTTATACACCGTAAGTGTGCTATTTTTCACATGCGCATGCGAGAGCCTCGACTGCTGCTGACGGATAAAACGCTTGGTTTCGGGTAAAAAGGCATTGAAGTCGTTATATTCTTGTATTTGCTTGGCAAGCCTCTGTTTGACACTTTGAAACTCGACTGTTTTGTAATAATCACGCGTCCTCCAAAACACGATGCAATAACAAACGATAAAGAATGTCACTGGCAGGCAGAGCAGTATAACGTTGCAGATAGCAAGTCCAATAAGAATCGACCACCGGATAAACTTCGGTCGACGATCAATCGTTGCCAAGAAATATATCACCTGTTCTGGCAGGGCGTGAGTATCACGTATAGGCATACTACATCACATTATACACTCTATGCATGTGTCGATCGTAGGTTTACTCAGCTACTACTACAACTTACTCTTCACTTCAGCGATCAGATCTCGCAATTCGGCTGCTCGCTCAAACTCAAGATTAGCGCTAGCGAGATTCATTTGGCCAGTTAGGTCTTTGATGAGGCTCTTGTATTCATCCTTGGGGATTTTACGCAGGTCAAGCTTGGGCGCGTCATCCTCTTTTTGCGGGATGATGGAGCGCAGGCCTTCGTCGATCGCTTTATTAATGCCACGCGGTGTAATGCCATGTTCGCGATTGTATGCCTGCTGAATTTCGCGTCGGCGTTTAGTCTCGTTAATTGCTCGGCGCATACTGTCGGTGATACTATCGCCATACATAATTACCCTGCCCTCAACGTGGCGAGCTGCCCGGCCAATTGTCTGGATGAGGCTACGCTCGCTACGGAGGAAGCCTTCTTTATCGGCATCCATAATCGCCACCAAGCTCACCTCTGGCAAATCGATTCCCTCACGCAAGAGGTTGATCCCTACCAGGACATCATACAGGCCCATGCGCAGATCGCGTAGAATATCACCGCGCTCGAGCGTGTCGATCTCGCTGTGAATATAAGCCGTCTTGATGCCGAGGTCGGTCAGATAGGTAGAAAGATCCTCAGCCATCCGCTTGGTGAGCGTTGTCACGAGCACGCGCTGCTGCTGGCTGGTGCGCTCGCGAATTTCTGCAATGAGGTCATCTACCTGTCCTTCAGTTGGACGAACTATAATTTCTGGGTCGAGCAAACCAGTGGGGCGAATCACCTGCTGAGCAGGAGCGGGGCTGCGCTCTAGCTCATAATCACCAGGGGTAGCAGAGACGTAAATCACTTGGTTGATATGTTTATCAAATTCATCAAAGCGCAGTGGACGATTGTCTAGCGCGCTTGGCAGGCGAAAGCCATGCTCCACCAGCACTTCTTTGCGAGCGCGGTCACCATTATACATCGCGCGCACTTGGGGGACGGTTACGTGACTCTCGTCGATCAGCATCAAGAAATCGTCAGGAAAGTAATCGAGCAAGGTAGCTGGCTGCTCACCCGCTTCGCGGTTGGTGAGGTAGCGACTATAGTTCTCGATCCCCTTCACGAAGCCAGTCTGCTCGAGCATTTCCAGATCGTACTTGGTGCGCTGGCTCAAGCGCTGTGCCTCAAGCAGCTTGCCGTGCGTCTCAAACCACTGTTCACGCTCCTCGTACTCCTGTCGAATCAGGTCAATCGCCTGCTTAATTTTCTCCTTAGGTGTTGCATAGTGGCTACTCGGAAAGATGGTAAACTCCGCTGGCTCATCGAGAATCTCGCCAGTAAGCGGGTTGATGTGCGTAATCCGATCCACCTCATCCCCAAAAAATTCCACCCGATAGGCTGTCTCTTGCCCTGCTGGAAAGACATCGACCACATCGCCCTTGACACGAAAGGCACCGCGTGCAAAATCGATATCATTGCGATGGTATTGGATATCCATCAGCTGGCGCAAAAATTTGTCCTGAACGCGCCGCTCGCCCTGGCGCACCGTGACGGATAGCTCATAATAATCGGCTGGCGAACCCAGGCCATAGATACAGCTAACACTGGCCACAATAATCACATCGCGGCGCGTGAGTAATGCATCAGTCGCCGCATGGCGGAGGCGGTCGATCTCCTCATTGATGGCTGAGTCCTTCTCGATATATGTATCACTGCTGGCAATATATGCTTCTGGCTGATAATAATCAAAATAACTGACAAAGTAGTGCACTTCATTGTCTGGAAAGAACTGTTTGAACTCACTAAAGAGCTGCGCCGCGAGTGTCTTGTTATGCGCCAAAACAAGCGTTGGCACGCCACGCTGAGCGATAATATTTGCCATCGTAAAGGTCTTACCGCTACCCGTTGCACCAAGTAGTGTCTGCTCGCGCTGACCAGCCTCCAGGCCACCAAGTAGCTGGGCGATCGCCTGTGGCTGATCACCGGTCGGTTTGTAAGCAGAACGAAGCTGAAATGGTATGTGCGTCACGCTCCTTAGTGTAGCATAGCGCGGGCCTTAAATCACACTCTGGCGATTCATCTCAGCAAGGAGTTTGTTGTACGTTGCTTGCGGGTCTTTGGCGTGGTTGATCGCTCCACCAACGCTAATTACGTCAGCCCCACCCTGGGCAATATGGAAGACATTATCTACCGTCACGCCACCATCCCAGCCAATCTCGACCCGAGGGTGAATAGCCCGCACTAGCCGGATTTTCTCCAGCTGCATCATTCGCGCTTTGCCACCAAACTCACCCAGCTTGCCGCTAACGATCGATACATAGTCGGCCGTCTCGATATACGATGCCACTGTCTCGGGTACCGTCGTACGCTGCAGGGCCACACCAGCATGAATACCAGCTTGCTTGACCTGTTGCAAGACAGGGATCAAATCCTCTTTGACTTCGGCATGAAAGATAATTGTGCTGGGCCGCAGCTTGATCAGTTTCTCAACGTACACGCTAGGGCGCGCCACCATAGCGTGGATGTCGACCGTCCACGACTGAGGCCACCACAGTTGGCCGATCCCTACCGTTTGACGGGGCGCAAATACGCCATCAGAAATATCAATATGAACCCGCTTGGCAAACGGCATAAAATGCTCTACCGCAGCCTTATATTCATCAGTTTTTGTACTCAAAATAATTGGTGCTATGACAGCCATGCAAGACATTATACGGCGTCTGACGTGTGTTGTAAAGACGGCGACGGTGTTCTTTCACGTTTGCGAGAGCTAAGGAGGGAGTGTTAGACTTATATACACAAAGAGTAGGTATTTGACACTTCCTTAACAGTATTTAAGAAAGCGTCATCAAACTTTTCCAAACTTTTCGTTGCATCAACTAACGACTCTAACTCATCCAATTCTTGCTGAGATAGTGCACTGCGTTTTTCTGCTAAATAATCGGTCAATCTTGCACAAATATATTCGACAGCCACAGCCCATTCACCTGCATCATTATATAGCGTCACTTCTGCTCGGTCAGCTCTTGTTAGGTAAGGGTTTTTATTAGCATAGTCTCGTATCAATTGGGTTAAGTACATAACTACATTATATCATATTTTCAAATATTTGCTGGGCAGCTGCCTGCCTGTGGTCGTGCCATGCCAGTAGTGGCATAGTAGCGAATATCGGTGAGATGGCGGTCGGTGGCTTGGACACAGAATTTGGTAGCATCGGCGCTCAGCGTAACCTGCACAGCTGTATCGCTTGGCGGACGGTAACCAACTTGCTCGAGGTTAGTGCTATAGCTTGCACCACTAGCGCTGGCATTGGCGTGGTGCGTCTTGATCGCCTCAAGTGCACTGGTGGCCGCCGCACGCGTTGCGACATCAACTGAGCGCCGGCGATAGCCCGAATATGCCGTCATAGACAGCGTCACAAGTAAGCCCAAGATCGCAATCACAATCATCAGCTCCATGAGCGTGAAGCCCTTCTGGCTCCGCTGTATCCACCATACCGCCCTGCTTTGCCTCATTATATTTTTCCCTCCATTAGCATAAGCATATTTAAGCATCACTATAGCAGGTGGAATGGTCAAGGGCAATAGCACTTTTCTTCTTGGCAGTATATACTAGGTTTATGGTGACCAAACAAGATGTCCTGACAAAAGCCCGCGGCCTCTATAGCGAAGATCAGCTGTATGAAATCGACCATGCGATCGACTTCGCCACCCAAGCTCACCACGGGCAAAAGCGCAAGAGCGGTGAACCCTACATTACCCATCCACTGAGCGTTGCAATTATCTTGATTGACTGGGGGATGGACAGCGACACCATCATCGCGGGTATTCTCCACGACACCGTCGAGGATACCGAGACATCACTAGATGACATTGAGTCACTTTTTGGACATGACGTATCCTTCCTCGTTGATGGCGTGACGAAGGTGAGTCAAGCTCGGGCTGGTATGCGCGACCTCGACCACTATCTCCCTCAGACAAAAGACAACCTTACCAAGCTGCTTATTGCTGTGGGACAGGACGTGCGTGTCATTATCATCAAGCTGGCCGACCGGCTGCACAATATGCAGACGCTGCAATTCAAGTCGCCCGAGAAGCAGCAAAAGATCGCCCGAGAAACACTCGAGGTCTTCGCTCCCATGGCCGACCAGCTAGGTATGGGGCGCGTGCGGATGGAACTAGAGGAGCTTGCCTTTAGCTACCTTGACCCCAAAGAATACAAGCGGCTTGAGAAGGTCATGAAGCAGCGCCTGGGCAAAAGCACCCGCAAGCTTGGTGTCGTCCGCCTCGAGGTCGAGCAAGCGCTCAAGGACGAGAAGCTCGAGTTTGAGATCAATGGGCGAGTCAAAAGCCTCTACAGCCTACACCGCAAACTCCAAAAGCGCGGTAGTCTCGACAATATTTATGACCTGATGGCACTACGCATCATTGTCCACACCAAGGAAGAGTGCTACCTCGTGCTGGGCATTCTCCACTCGCTCTATCAACCGATGATTGCTCGCATCAAAGACTATATTTCCATCCCCAAGCCAAACGGCTACCAGAGTCTCCATACAACGGTCATCACGCCTAATAAGCAGATCGTCGAGTTTCAGATTCGCACGCGCGATATGCACGAGTATGCTGAGCGCGGCCTTGCCGCCAGCTTCCACTACCAGCAACAAAAAGATAGCAAGGAGTACCTCAAAGGCGACTCCAAGCGCGGCGTGTCGAACCTACCGGCTCAGCTGCAGTGGATTACGCAATTGCAAGAGATCGCTGCTCGCCTGCGTGCTGGCGAGGATATCCCTCGCGAGCAGCTATCAATCGATCTCTTTGGCCACCGCATCTTCGTCTTTTCTCCCAAGGGAGACATCTACAATCTCCCCGAGGGAGCTTTGCCACTCGATTTTGCCTATGCCATCCACTCTGACATTGCCAAGCATGCCTACGGCTTCCGGATCAATGGCAAGATGGAGCCATTCGAGCGGCCACTTGAGAATGGTGATGTCATCGAAGTCCTCACCCGCAAGCTCTCCTACCCCAAGCCAGGTTGGGCACAGCTCGTTACCACTAGCCACGCCCGCGACAAGCTCCGTCTCCAGCTCAATAAGATCCGCGTCCAGGCTGTGAATGGTGCGATTAGTCTGACGGATAAAATTATGCCAATCGGTAAGCCTGACGCTGCTTCGAAAAAGTCAAAGAAAAATAACTGAGGTAACGTTAGATAATTGACGCACATCTTAACTTAAGTCTCTAAAATTATCGATCTGCCGCAACTTTGCTCCCTCTATCACCATTATTATCCAACAGATATGGGTAGCCTATTGTGATAACCATCCTGCGAGCCTCTGACTTTCTTGATAAAGCAATATTGTGCAAGTACTAACTGCTTATAGTAACCTAGAGAATTTTAGAAGTTTGAGTAAAAATACAAAATACCCCAGTGGGGTATTTTGTATTTGCTTGAACATGCTATCTAGCGTTCATTCCAACGCGCAATAGATTCATGGATAATCTGCTTGGCACGCACGGTGTTGCCAAAGCCCTTCACGACAGTAGTGCCAGGCTTCTTGAGGTCTTTGTAGTGGTTGAAGTGGTGCTCGATTTGCTTGAGCGTTGCAGCAGGGAGATCCTCGAGCGAGTTGATTGCATCACCTGTGTTGCGGTCATCTGCTGGTACGACGATCACCTTATCATCCACCTCATCATCATCAACAAACTCCAGCACGCCAATCACCTTACCTTCCAAGACGACGCCAGTTGTCAGTGGCTGGTCGGTGATGATGAGCGCGTCGAGCTCATCGCCATCTTCATCTAGGGTTTGTGGAATGAAGCCATAGTTGGTTGGCTTGGCAAAGATTGCTGGCTCGACCCGGTCGAGCTTCATCACTGCGAGGTCGCGATCCCACTCAATTTTGTGGTAGCTCCCTTGCGGAATCTCCACCACCACATTGACAATGCCAGCGTCAACGTCGCCGGGTGTCAGTACTTTATTAAAATCTGCCATTTATATTAGCTCCTTTCTGTTGCTATCTGTTTTATTTTAGCAAAATCTACTCGGTAATGGCAAAAGAAGATGCGCTGGCAATGCAACCTTGCCCTGTAGGCACATTATTCTTATAACCAACCCATTTGATGGTATAATACTGCTAGCATGTTAATCATTGGTCATCGCGGTGCGGCCGGGCTCGCACCAGAGAACACTATCGACGCTATGGCAGCGGGTGTCGCGGCGGGCGCTGATATGCTTGAGCTAGATGTGCGATTGACGCGCGACGGTGTTCCTGTGGTTGCACATGATAATCGCCTTTTGCGCACCCACCACCGAAATGAATCAATCAGCCACCTGACGTATACCGAGTTGCAGGCCCTCACCAGTGAGCAGCCTATCCCATCACTCGCAGCAGTGTTAGACCGTTTTTTGGGCGTTGTGCTACTCAATATTGAGCTCAAAGGGCACGGTAGCGCCGAGCCGACATATCAGCTCCTCACCCGCTCCATCACATCGCCAGATGATTGGGATAATGTACTGCTCTCGTCATTCTCCATACGCGAGCTTCGGCAATTTCGACAGCTTGCGCCTCAGGCCAATCTTGCTCTACTTCACCGCAATAATCCCTTTGCATTCTTGGCCTATCAGCGCAAGCTCGACTTCACCGCGGTGGGGTTTCATCGCTTGTATGCACATCCACTGGCGATAGAAATTGCACGTCGGTCGAATCTCTTTACCTACGTCTATACAGTCAATCGCCCAGGTGCCTTGCAGCAGCTTGCCGAGCGCGGCATCGACGGCGTCGTGACCAACTATCCAGATAAGTTTCTTGCTGAGCTACAGCGCTTTAGTTAATAACATATAAAGTTATCTGATAAAACACAGTACGCCTGTCGTGCGAGATTAGGGATATTTGTCTGAATCCAACTAACTTTCTGTGGACGAATATTACCACTATCCAATTCAATGCAGAGGAGCAATAATCGAGTAAACACCTAAAGAGCTTATCGAAAAGGCGACCAAAAAGAGCAGAAGCAGCCCTTCAATGCAGTTGACAAGCAACCTCTCTAGGTATATCGGCTTCATCTTCATACCAGTAAAAAATCAGCCATTACGACTGATTTTTTACTTTGTTAGATAGAAAGGGGATGCTACTCAGGAGCTGAGATTTGAGATTTAGGCTCTTAGCTATCCCACACTAGTGCTGTCTATTCTATGCTTTGTGCTGCTGAATATACTCGCGGATGCTCAAAGCAGCCGTTGCGCCTTCGCCCACCGCTGTAGCAATCTGCATCGTTGCGCCACTACGCACATCACCACTGGCAAAGACGCCAGGCATCGTCGTCTCAAGATGTTCATTGGTAATAATCAACCCCCGCTCATCGAGCTGGACGGGCGTACCCTGCAAAAAGCCCGTATTTGGCTTAAGGCCAACAAAGACAAACACCCCATCACAGGCGAAGGTAGTTGGCTGGCCATTACTGATGGCTGCAACACCAGTCACTTTGCCGTCCTCTGCTATAATTTCGGTCGATTCGGTATGAAGATGAACGCTAATTTGTCCTCGCTCGATAAAGGGCTGCAGGTCGGTCTGGAGGATCTCACTCGCTTTGATCGTGCTTCGCACTAGGAGGTCAATATGCTCCGCAAAGCGAGTCAAGAACATCGCCTCTTGCAAGCCAGAGTTTCCGCCACCGATCACCACCAGCCGCTTGCCTTTATAAAACGCACCGTCACAGGTCGCACAATAGTGTACGCCGCGACCATACAATGCATCTTCGCCAGGGATACCAAGCTTGTTATATGCACTGCCAGTGGCAATCAACACCGCACGGGCACGCACATCCTGCCCATCGACTGTCACAATCGTATCATTGCCATCTTTGCGGAGGCTCGACACCTCACCCAGCTCAATCTGCGCCCCAAAGCGCTCTGCCTGGCGCTGCAGCTGCTCGGCGAGGTCGAGACCCGACACGCCGTCAGCAAAACCTGGGTAGTTATCGATCTTATCGGTAATCGCTGCGAGACCACCGATCACTGCTTTTTCATACAATACCGTCTGCAGGTTCTCGCGCGTGGTATACACCGCGGCAGCCAGAGCGCTTGGCCCTGCACCGATCATCACCACGTCGTGGATCGGCATCTGAGTTGAGTTATTGGTAGTGTTGCCCATAGTTGCTCCCTCCTTGACCTTCTTGATATGCCTTCAGTAGTTCTGAAGTGTCGATTGTAGCCGGCTTTGGCACTGCCATCACGATGAACTTGAGTGGTGTATTGGCCGGAATGTCATTGCCTTGACCCTTCTCGCCGTATGCTTTGTCGGAGGGGATGGTTAGCTCACGCACCCCACCAAGGCGCATCCCCTTGATGCCTTCCTTCCAGCCAGTGATAACACGCGCACTCTTGAGCCCACCCTCAACGGCAAACGGTGCATCAAGTTTGCCGTCTTTGATAGATTGGTCAAATACCTTGCCTTTTGGGTTCCAGCCAATGTAGTAGGCCGCAAATGCCGTATTATCCTTGATTTCCTCACCATCGCCAACCACCAAGTCTTCACTGGAGAGCTCCTTCACACTATCGCGATCAAACTCGCCAACCCGACTCGTATATTGGCTAAAGGTTGGGTAATATTTGTTTGACAACTCTTGTGCTTGAGCAGCTGTCTTGGCTTGGTAGTCCTTCATGAGTTTCTGGTATTTTTCTTGCGCCTTTTGCGCTTTGGCTTGGTCATTTTTGTAATTCTCCGAGGCAAGAATCATTGCCGCAAATGACCCCAGCGTCCCGACAATCGTCGCGACCAAAATAACAATAATAATCCAGCGTTGTGTCTTAGTTGTTGCCATAACTCCTCTTGTTTCATCGACTAATCTATCTTGCCCAGTATAGCACACTTGCCAGTATGACTGCTAGATAACAGAGGTCGAGACGATAAATGCTGTCTAGTTTTTGCTATATATTCCTTGTTAATCCTGTCACTCTCTACCACCTGGCGCTGCGCAGAAACACCACGCGAACAACCATCGGCCAACACGCCTCTTGCAATGACGATTTTTCTCAGTATACTAAAAAGCGATGAACCGTCTCCATACCTTATTTTCGCCCCTGCTTGCCCGCCTCGCTATTGGCGGTACTGCCACCTTACAGCCAACGTCAGTCGAGAAGCTTGATGGCGCCCTCACACCCAATATGCGTGCCCTACGCCTCGCAATGAGCATTGCTGACCAGCTCATTTCAATGGGCACACCAGCCCAAAATGTCGTTCATATGGCACTCAGTATTACGGATACCTACTGTACCCGCAAAGTACATATCGACGTTATTTCGTCGCAGCTTATTTTATCGCAAGACAGGGGTAACGATTACGAACCACTGACGCTTCTGCGCACCATCCCACCGCGCGAGATTAACTACCAACATATGCAATGCCTCCAGACTCTGGCTGCGACCATTGCCGATGGAGCGCTCACTCTCGATGCTGCCGAGCGTGAGCTCGATGCCATCCTTGCCAAGCCACGGCGCTACCCACCTTGGGTAATTTATCTGGCAGGTGGTGGGCTCAGCGCTGGCTCGGCCTTGCTCTATACAGCGTCGCTACCAGTGATTTTTGCCACCTTTGTGATGGGTGTAGCGATTATGTGGCTGCTGGCTCGCTTAAATCGCATTGCTCTTCCTGTGTTCTTTACGCAAATCATCGCGGCAAGCGTTATTACATTGGTTGCAACCATCATCACGTGGCTTGCCACCAACCATTATCTCGATGTTCTTGGTATCATCAACCCAACCATCATAACCGTTAGCGGTATCGTGCTCTTGGTGGCAGGGATGATGATCGTTGGTGCTTTCCAAGATGCGATCGACGAATATTATGTAACGGCGACAGGCCGGCTCCTTAAGGTGGCGATGATGACAATGGGCGTAGTGATCGGTGTGATGATTGGCCTGTATACAGCGCGGCGCTTTGGGATCGAATTTGTCGCGACACCCGACCAACTGCAGCTGACTGGCACGATGTATCAGTATATTGGAGCAGCTGCTATTGCGGCCACCTTTGCCCTGGGCAACCACACTCAACCGGTCGGTATCATCCTAGCTGGTGCAACTGGCATGCTTGGCTATGATATATACCTCGCCATTACCGGCTGGAGCATGTCTGCTATTGCGGCCAGTGCGGCAGCGGGATTGGTAATTGGCTTTATTGCAACGACCGCCTCACGCCTATGGCATATGCCCAGCCTTGCCATTGTCAATGCCGGGATCGTTCCACTCGTGCCAGGTGTCACGCTCTATAACGGGCTCATGGGCGTCGTGACCACTGGCTCGAGCGAGGCAGGTCTGCTGGTACGCGCTGTCCTCATCGCTATTGCCATTGCGGCTGGTGCGTCATTTGGCGTACTGATTGGCCGGCCCACGCGGCGGAGCTTCCTCCGCCTGCGCAATCGCCTACCACAGCGCCGCTTACATCAACCTCATTCGCCAAAGTCCACACCCTGAAACAGCACATGCTGCTCGGGTGCAAACACCGTCCGGATAATTGAGCGGACGCGCTCAGCGCTCAATGTTGCTTGGCTGCTTGATAGCGTCAAGCGAAATGTCGTGGTTTGGTGCGATGCATCAGGGGTCGCTTTGTAAATACTCAGCGGCGTGAGATCGCGAATCGTCACATCTGGGTATGTTTCGCTGGCTCGAGTCATAGCGCTCGAGACTGCTTGCATGAGTTTATCATAGGTAACCTCTGTACTTGTTTGGATTGAGATATCGCGCGCGGTGGTAGGGTAGCGGCTCATTGGCTGGTAGTGCACCGCCGTATCGCGCCATACCTGCTCCATCACATCAAGGCGGAGTGATGCCACTGCAGTATAATCAGGGAGCTTGAAGTGCTTCACTACTGCCGGGCGCAGCTCACCAACCACACCAATAAGCTGCCGCTCGGGCTGGCCATCCGCCTCGCTACTCTCCACCCAGATATGAGCCGAGCGATTAATGTCAAAAGGTGCATACACTGGATCATCTTGAGCTGCCGTGACTGGCGTATACACGAGAGTCAGGCCGCTATCACGCGCCAGCTGGTCCAGCACTGCCCGCACGTGGTAAAAGGCGGCGCCAGCCCGAGGCTTTTTGCTACTATACACAAGATCAATCAGTAATTGTTCAGCTGGCAGACCATCCTCACCCATTCGTGCTTTGGTGTGACCCTTGCCGATTTCGAACAGCATAAATTCGCTGTGCCCCGCCTTTATATTAGCGTGGACTTTATCGAGCAAACTCGGCAGCACACTCAGGCGGTAGTACTGAAGGTCGGGGCTGAGGGCATTCGAGAGGCGGAAGGCCTGGGCTGGGTCTTGGCCTGCACCCTTGAGCACACGCTCGTGCACAAAGCTGTAGCTCAGCACTTCGTTGGCACCCGCCTTGGCCAGTGCCTCGCGCACAACGCGCTTGAGCTCACGGCGGGGGTTTTTACGCGCTGGCTGAATACGGCGCATGGGCAGCTGGCGCGGCACAGTATCAAAGCCGTGCAGCCGGCCAATTTCCTCAACAATATCCTCTTTAGTTTCCAGGTCTGTCCGCCAGAAAGGCACCTGCAGGCAGATATAGCCAAGCTCGTTCTCTGGGCCATGGCTGTGGATTTCGACGTTATTAAGTAGCGTGCAGATATCGTTTTCGGCAAGGTGAGAGCCAAGCCGCTGATTAATAAATGTACTTGTTATGTCTATGGTTGCAGGCTCGTACTTCCCTGCAAAATACTCATCAAGAATCCCACCATGTTCACTCGTAAATGGCTTACTGTCCACTACGTGGCTCGCCTGCTCACCGCCCACCATACCGATCAGCCGGTTCAGTACAGCCGCATTCTGCAGGGGTGACTGGCCTTTGTTAAAGCGGGCCAGCGCATCGGTAAACACGCCGTGGCGCATGGCCATTTTGCGCACCGCATACATGTCGAAGGTAGCACACTCCAGCACAATCGTGGTGGTTGTGGCTGATACCTCAGTGCGGCTGCCACCCATAATACCGCCCAGGGCCACCGGGCCCTGCCCATCGGCAATCACTATGTCGTCTGGCGTCAGCTCAATTGTCTTACCATTCAGTAGCGCCAGCGTTTCGCCCTGCCGCGCCATACGCGCGCCAAGCTGCCCGCCCTGCAGTGTATCGTAATCATAGGCATGGGTTGGCTGAGCCGTCATGAGCATCACATAATTCGTCGCATCCACAATGTTATTAATCGGCTTTGCTGCCATCGCCACCAGTTGGCACTGCAGCCAAAATGGGCTCGGCGCTACCTGCACGCCATGGATTGCCACCGCCATAAAGCGTGGCACAAGCTGTGGGATATCGTTCGAAACCGTAAGTGGCAAGCCATCACCATCGCCAAATACCTGCTCCAGGTTATACCACGCCGGGCTGGTAAATGGTTGATGGAGAATGCCAGCAATCTCGCGCGCCACGCCTAGCTGGCCAAAGCAATCTGGCCGGTGGGTAAACATCTTGTTCTCGATATCAAGCACATAGTCATCCAGGCCAAACAGCGCGGCAAAGTCAGCCCCTGGTTGCAGCGTCTTACCGGCTGGTAGATCGCGCGGCGTCAGCGCTATAATCCCCTCGTGGTCGGTGCCAATTGCTAGCTCATCTGCCGCAGCCAGCATACCCTGGCTCAGCACCCCGCGGAGCTTGCGAGCATCGAGCGTAAAGGGCTCGCCCTCGAGGATGCTAGCTGGCACCGTGCTTGCAGGCGGCAGCCACACGGCCCACATATCAGCCTGCACATTGGGCGCACCGCACACCACTTGCACCAGGCCGTTTTCATCACGCGGCACATCCGGCACGGCCATCCCATCATCAATTTTGGTCACGCTCAGGCGGTCGGCATTGGGGTGCTTGGCGCACTCCACCACCCGCACCACGCGCGCACCGCGGTAACGCTCGGCCAGGTTCTCGACCTGCTCCACACTACCAAGCTGCTGGTTAATACGCTGCACCAGCTCATCCACCGGCGGTAATTCAAAGTTAATAAGTTGTTTTATAACATTGAGGCTGACTTTCATACTGAGTTATAGTATACCATCTCGAGGTAAGGCTGTGCTACAAACCGTATTCTCTTTCGTCGTATATCAACGCTACTCCATCTAAAAGATACGAAACTATCTACCGTCTTATCTCTCAAATATCCAAATGCTCTACTGGCTGCTCCAGGCTCTGTTGCAAATTTTGCACAGCGCGCTCTGGGATATACGCCGCGAGCTCATCGATCGTATCGACAACCTCCATTCGCCCCCATTGTTTGACCGTCGCTGGATTGTCGTTGGTTTGCGTGCTACGCTGCGTGCCTGTAGGCCAATAGTTCCAGTCGGCGTGATTGCGCTCATAGTACACATAACGGCCCTTTTGCGTAAGGTACACTCGCTGTTCGCGAAGAGCTGCTTTATCCTTTGCTATTGTCCTGTATATTTTACGCCCCATAAAAATCTTATGCTGATACACGCCATCCTTGCCAACGCGCAGCTGTATTTCATGAAAGCCATCGTGTGTTGCTTGCTGCCGCTCAACTAACAAACGATAACCCGCCATCAGTGCTGCAGATAGACTCATACTAAGGCCAGGCAGAGTCCCTTCAATATAGCGTTCGTCGCTGTGCGAAAAATAGATTGTTTTATTGGCCATCATACTCCTCCTTATATGTATAGTTATACGTATATAGTATCTATCTTCTGTGGTGCTGTCAAGGTTGCTTGAGAGTGCAGTGTGTTACCCCTGTAGTGTTGACATAAAATAGCGATACTATCCAGAATATGCTACATTATCCATCTGCTTATGCTACAATTACAAAAGCATACAAGAACATAATCTGGAGGTTTATATGCATACCGGTATTCGACGAATGGGGCAGCGTAACTGTATTTATAGCGCGCTCCGCCAAGAATTAATGGACACGATGTTTCAGGACAAGGTTGGGTCGTACGACTCTTCTCGCTACGAGGTCGATCTCAATAAACAGTATTTCGCCATGGTATCAGACACAGGCAAGGTAACGGCCAAGGCACACCTACTTGCATCCATCGCCGTCGAGCCACCAACCCTCATGTGGGGCTACGCGGACGAGCTTGCACAGTTTGGCAAAGCGGTTGAGCTCGCCCACAAGGTACGCGAGTATGGCTTAGAGCACAAAGAGAATGATCTTGTTAGTCCAGAAGTTGAATATACCTTCCCGTCTGATATAGACCAGCAGCTTGTGATCGCCAGTGTCGCGCACGATATCGGCTTTGCTGCCATCACTATCTTTGGTACGGAGTATTACTACTACAGCTCACCGATTCGTGGCGGTCGCCGTGTAGTGCTTTTGCTTGAGAACATCTCTGAGCCCGTACCTCCCATTACGCTCGACTACTTCTACTCACGCTTGCCACGCTATCTGCAGCAGGTGGATGACATTGCGTGGTCGCTGGAGGGTTTTGTGGAGCTGATGCCAGGCTGGAGCATCGAGATGAACGACGATGACAATGGCGTCCACCACGCCCGTGTCACTGATGATACTGGTACAAGTATCCGCGTCAGCTACCAATTCGATGAGTATGATCGGCTCAAGCGGCTTGAGTTTCATCACGACTAATACTCGCTACCAGTGATATACCAAAAACCGCATTTGTATACTTAATGCGGTTTTATTGTGTTTTTTACATCAATATGACCTCTGTTGGCACTCTTGCTACACTGGTGTGCGCTCGCTTCAAGATATATAACCAGTGTTTGCAATTGACGCAACAATCCGGCATACTGGAGAGTACTAAAGGAGGACTGACATGACAAAACTAGACTATATCAGCCTAAAAAGTTGGGTTGTTGCTGGCCTGTTGAGTGTGACAGGGCTTGTGGCAGCAACGACGTTCCTAGCGCCAAGCCAAGCGGCCGCCAGTAGCGATTTGCGCTCAGCTACTATAAGCCGCAAGAACTACAACGAGGCGATGAATAGCATCGACCAGCAAATCAAGCAAGAAGAGAGCGACAGTACCATTCGCCCAGAGTGCCGCACATTCACCAAGACTCACGGCAAGCGCGCCGCAAAGGCTGTCCTCATGATTCACGGCATCAGTGGCTGCAGCAACGTCTACCAAAAGCTGGCAGATGAATTCTACAGCCAAGGCTACAATGTCTATGTGCCACGCGTGCCTAAGCATGGCCACACCGACAATAAGCGTCATGGCGAAATCTCTACCAAAGACATTGCCAACTTCATGAAGACGAGCGCACAGCAAGTGAGCGGCCTGGGCGATGAACTTGGTATCATTGGCCACTCTGGTGGTGGTGATATGGCGACGTGGCTTGCCCAGTATGGTAATGGCTTCTTTACGAATGTGTTGCTGCTTGCCCCATTCTACGAGCCAGCAGCTAGCCAAGCCCCCAAGTGGCAGCTACCCATCTTGCGCACATTGTATGGTTATAACATTTTGCCAGATAAGTTTAGCCCAAGTGGCCTGTCATACCGTGCACTCGGCAAGTATCTCATCGTCAAAGAGAACTTCAAGAAAGACCTCGCTGCACCAGGCCTCACGCGCGTTGCAACAGTGACGAGTGAGAATGACGATGCCGTCGACAACGGCCTAGCGGTGAGTATTCCGCAGCGCATGGCTCAGGCAAGCAATGCATCGTTCCAGCACTACAACCTACCAAAGCGGCTCAACATTGGCCACAACATGGTTAGCCCAACCGATGGCGGTATGGCCACCTACCACCAGGCAGTCTACACGCAGTACCTCAACCTCTACGAAGGTCGCCAAACTGCCGAAATCTAGCTGGCTCTAGCCACCCACAAAAATACTGCAGCTCAGCCAGCTGCAGTATTCTTATTATATTTTTGAGAATGCGAGACTCAAATTTCCTTAGCTATCTTCTCCCCTATTGTTTCTATTACAATAGACTACTGATTGGTCATTCTGCTGAGAGCATCATGTGCGAAATTAGATACTCTCTTAGCATAATCAAAGGGAGTGTGAGGAGAAAACTTCAGAAAGAATAGAGAAGTTTAATATTACAGACTCTACCGCTGCTCGGCAATCAGCGCACGCTTCAGCCGGCGCAAGCCACGCCAGCACCGCACGCAAAGATACCCATCAAAGAGCGCAACGAGCACCAACCCGTAGAACTCAGGCCGCTGCAAGACAGCTGGCGTTTGTACAAGTTTGTATCCAATATAGGCAAACAGCAACACAACGATCATCATCAGCAGCCCCATACGCTGCTTGCTAATGCGCTTCACCATTGCCAGGCGAGACTCGTTATCGCTAAAGATATCGTCTTCTTCGGCTTCACTGCTCGGCTTGCGAAACACATGGAAGCCATTGGCCGATGCAACATACTCCCAGCCGTAATCAGCATAGAGCTGCTGGTACTGCGCGTTTTCTTCGCGCCGAGTAAGATTCTGAAAGTCGATTTTGTACGTATAGTGCGCCGCCGGGCACGGCTCGAATATATAAAAGAACGGGATGATAAAGCGTTTCAGGGCATACCCCTGCCGATGCTGCTCAGCAAAAAACGCCTCCTCCTCTCCATACTCGGGCAGCATGTAGTACCGGCACATGATTCGTGACATTCAGTTATTTCCTTCCTTTGCTATTGTTATACAGCCGCTCGATTCGCCGCAGCTCGCAGGCTAATATCTCTTGGCCAAGTGGTGTGATGTGATAGATTTTGCGCTTATCCTCTTCTCGTACGAAGCGGATTATGCCATCCTTCTCCATCTTGGCGAGCGTGCCATACATTGTGCCAGGGCTAATCTGCACCTGGCCGTCTGTCATATGTTTGACACGCTGACCAATCGTATAGCCATGCATCTCCGCCTGCAAACAAAATAGGATATAGAACCCTGTCTCGGTCATCGGTGAGTAGATTCTTCGTAGTTTTGCTTGGATCATGTGCGCTTTCTCAGATATATTATACCTCGTCTAGCCTCGGGTTGCGAGCACAAGAAGTATCGTCGCGAGGCTATTCTGGAGGAGATGTACGCCTATTGAGGCATACAGACTCTTCTTCTGCTCATAGGCTCGGCACAAGAAGAACGCCAGCGGCAAATAGCTAATAATCGCCAGGCCATTCTTGATTCCCCCTGTGAGCATGTATGGCGCCACATGCACGAGCGCAAAGAGTACCATTGATGCTGCATAAGCAAGAACACGAGATTTTTGCAATAAGCGAGCAAAGATAACGCCACGAAAGACAACCTCCTCGACGATCGGCCCAAATACCACCGCCATAAATACCGCATACCATAGCGCTCCACCAAAGAGACCGACGAGCGTCGTTTGGTTTTGGTTAGTGACTTGCAACGCAACAAGCAGGAGTGTTACCGGGATCGTTGCAAGATATGCAAAGAGAAAATACTTGATGACAAACCAGCTATTCTTGCCTGGTGCTTGCCGTGCAGTGCGCCATGCAGCAGCAAGTTCAGCTCGTTTCTTCATTACAATATAGCCAAGCAGGAGCACACTTGCTACAGCATTGATAATGAGCCCAAGCACGCTCGTCGATGATATAGCAGCAAATCGCTCTAGTACATACGACAATGCTGTCATACCTACCATGTAGCCAGCAAAGTATGCCAGCAGAATTTTTACGTCATCCCGTCGTTTCGTTGTTTTATCCATTAACTATCCTTTCTCGATTGATACATCGAAGTCATATGTATCGTAGTGCGATATATCGTATAGTCTTATTGTATACCGTAGCTCGATATAATGTCAATAGTATGTTCTTTTATATGACGGAATAGTCTTGATATGTAAAAAACCAGCAGCGTGTTCTGCTGGTTTTCATAATTTAACGTATCAGCTACGCTCGCTATTCCTACAGATGCTTCATGCGCCACCACTCAATCGCCTGCGACCGACCCAGCATAAACGATAGATTACCAATCAGTAGTAAACCAGCGACAGGTGTCAGTATCAGCGACATACCAATCACCTGTGGTGCAGCAACAAAGCTATAGGCTATGCAGATACCATTACCAAGAAGTGTAGCAAGCGCCGTGACGCTACCAGGCGTCCAGCTTCGATACTTCGCTGCATCAACGAGATGCCCAACCAAGTGCAGCATATTTGCAAGAATAACTGCACATACCAGCGCAAGTGAGTGCAAGGCAATTGCACCGCCAAGCAGAGCCAGTGCAACGATCGACTCTTCGAGAATGATGATGGCAACCGTCTCTGTTGATGGGTACGCGGTGCGATTCGATATAATCATCTGCCTAGCAAATGCCGGGTCATGCTCATAGCGTCGAATCCACGGCACAAACCGAGCAATCTCCTCCAGTTCATGAATAATAAATAAGCCAAAACCAGCAAAGGCTACTAGTGCCTCCATCGTCATTTCCCTTCGTACACAGTAAGGTAGGTCTGGAAAACCTCCTCGCTATGAGCGCTCACCCCCGGCGCGGCGCGGCGTGTCATATCGTGGCCAATATTCATGCCGGCGGGGAATTTTTTGTATTGGAAGGAAGCATTGTTGTTGGTTGCCATTTTTTGTGGGATGTCGTGTGCGAGGTCTGGGTCGATATCGTGATCCCCTTCACTCACGACCACACCAACATGCTTGAGACCTGGTGCAGCGAGGTTGGCTTTGTAGTTTTCTTTGAGTGTGACGTACTTTGCTAGGGCGCGATATGACAGGCCATTCACCTCATCATTGCCGCTGTAGCGATCTGGTAGGATATTATTACCGTAAAGGTTGCGCATGAGCGGAATCTGCCACTTGGGAGCCTGGCTAGCCGATGGTTCATAAAACGGCGCAATAAGGAGCACCCGCGAGAAGAGTCCATTGCCATACTGCGCAAGCCACGTTGCCATATTGCCGCCGCCAGAGTGGCCCGCCACCCCAACTTCCTCACCAAGGCCGCTGACCTGGCGAGCGCTCGTGGTCATGTAGTTGACCATGTCGCTGAAGGAGATCTGGCCATGGCGCTTCTTGTCGGCATAACCATGCTGTGGCACGCGCGGTGCATAAACATTGTAGCCCTGCTCGTAGAATACATTAGCAATATCGGCCATATCACTGGTGCAGCCACTAATACCGTGGATAAGTAAGATAGCCTTGGCTGTTTTCTTGCCATGCGTCTTGGCAAACGAGCGACATTCGCTGCGCAGGCCAGCCTCTGCTGTATCGTGGGTAATTTGCTGGTTGATAGCCGCCATCGAGCCATCGTAATCCAGTCGCTTGATATCTGCTGTGCGTAGTTCTGCCTTCTGGGCGGGCCACAAGAAGGCAGCTGCAACGGCGATCGCGCCAACTGCAACAATGCCGCCAATGAGCGTAGCAATTACTTTTATAATTCCAGCTTGGGGTAAGGGAGAATCTTTCATACGCTATAGTATGGCGAATGTTTGCAAATATAGCAAGACCACTCTACTAAGGAGAGTGGTCTTGGTTTCAATCTGATACCTGTTACTTATGATTCTGCTTTGCGGCCTGCCACTAGTAGGTAGAGGTTACCACCAAGTGCAGCACCGATCAAGGTACCAGCAATCACCTCAAGGCTCAGGCGGCTATAGCCAGTCTCGCCACGGCTTGCTTGTGCGCCAGTAAAGCTACTGTCTGGTGCCTCTGTTGCAGCAATGGCCACTGCTGGGTTGAGTGTTGCACTCTTTGCACGCAGTTCATGTGGTAGCTGCTTAATGTCTTGGACTGACGATGTATCCACCGAAGCCTGTACCTGTGTCAGCAAACCACCGGCCACGATAGCAGCAACGGCCAAGGATAGGCCAATCCCCACTGCCTGGCCTGTTTGCTTGAGCTCAGCCACGCGCGATACAGCAGCCGCAATGCCAAACATCAGCACTGCTGCGCCGACGAGCTCAACACCAAAGACCGCCCAGCTAAAGGTAGTAAAATGCTCGAAGCTGAGCTTGAAAGCGCTCCCGCTTAAACCATTCAGTACAACGACAGCAAGCGCCCCACCAAGCAGCTGAGCAATCCAGTAGAATGGTACCAGCGCTGTCTTGAGCTTGCGCATCGTCCAGAGGCCAAAGGTAACCGCTGGGTTGATATGCGCGCCTGATACTGCACCCACCGCCACAGCAATCACAAGCAGTGTGAGGCCAAGGTAGAGTGGTGCAAATTGAGTTGCCGCACCAATCGCGGCAATGGTGAGCATAAATGTACCAAGCAGCTCAGCAAAAATAATGTTGAGTAAGTTGCTCGGCAGAGCTGGCTCGCGTCGCTTATGGACAACAGTCTTGGTGGCTGATGTGGTCGATGCAGCCTTTACGGTTGGTGCAGCCTGAGGCTGGGAGGCCGAGTCTTTCGCGGCCGATTTTTTGGTCGAAACGGCTTTTTTGGTAGCCATACGTCCCTCCTTCACTAGTTGATACTACGCCTTTAGTATATCACATCACCCTGTTTGTCGGCGATATCAGATGTCGATCGTGCCAAATAATGCTATACTAAAGACATGGGACAATATATGAAACAAGACCAAACGCGCAGCGAGCTGCAAGAGCGCATCGCGGCTGATCTCCGCGCCAAAGCAGCTGCCAGCAGTCACACTGGTGATGGCACTGCACCAGCAAGCGGTGATACTGGCGTCGAGCAATCCGAATATCTCAAAGGTACCAAGCAAACAACGACACTAGCTGGGGTGTGGCTGGTCGTTGGTTTTCTTGCACTGCTTACCTTTGGCTTTTTTGTTGCACTAACCATCAATGGACAACAATAACGGAGTGGCAGTATGACAGACCTTGACGCTATCCAGCAAAAGCTACTCCTGGCCGTGAGCCAATCGACCACCCCGCGCGAAGTACTGCGCCACGAGGAATTGCGCGCACTGTATGGGCATATCACATCCCTCCCCCCAGCGGAGCGTGGGCCATTTGGCAAGCGTGTTAATGAGCTCAAGCAAGCTGTGCAAACCGCTATTGAGCGCCGTCTTGAGGAACTTGAGACGGTTGAGCGCACACCGATCGACGTCACGGCGCCGATGGATATCAACACGGCTATTCCCCCATTACTGCCAACAAGCCAGGGGTCAATCCACCCCCTCATGCAAGAGATCGAGCGGATTAGCGATATCTTCTACCGCATGGGGTTTGTGGTGGAGGAGTCGCGCGAGATCGATGATCAGTTCCATATGTTCGAGAGCCTCAACTTCCCGAAAGGCCACCCCGCCCGCGATGATTATGACACCTTCATGACCGTCGAGACAGACGCGCAGGGCGACCGCCTGATCGCGCCGGCACATACCAGCACCATGCAAAACCGCGTCCTGACCACCTATCGCCACAATTTGGATGCAGGTGAAGCAATCGCCGCCATCGTACCCGACCGCGTCTTCCGTAATGAAGACCTGGATGCCCGGCACGAGCACACCTTCTACCAAGTGGAGGGCGTGTATGTAGCGAGGGGGGTCAACATCGGCAACTTGATTGCGACCTTGCAGGAATTTTTGCAAAGCTACTACGGTAAACAACTTGATGTGCGAGTCAATCCCTTCTATTTCCCTTTCACCGAGCCAAGCT
>CALIXX010000016.1 GCA_938046115.1 uncultured Candidatus Saccharibacteria bacterium
ATTATACTAGAGGCGAGGCGAAAATGGAAGGCAGCGCGGCGGAGATAGCCTCTAGAAGAGCTGCCTTGTACTGCAGGGAATAACCTAATTTTCACTGCTTCTCACGCTCACCCTCCCCACACTCCCTTCTCCGGAACACTATAAGGGTCGATATCTCCCAGATATCGACCTCTTGCGCTGGGCTGAAAACAGATTATTACAATCTGTTTTCACACTCCATCGGATGAAGTGTGGGGAGGGTGAGCTAGCGCTAGAAAAAGCAAAAAACCTGCGATTCCTTTCGTGAACCTCTTGCGATTTTTGGTAATTGCTGCTACTATTGATCTAGCCTATGCGCTCGTAGTGAAGATGGCCTATCACGTCTCCCTGTCACGGAGAAGATCGCCGGTTCGAATCCGGTCGAGCGCGCCAGTATTGGATACGATACACCCTCTTGCAACAGATCAAGAGGATTTTTATTTATATAATGCGGAAATGGTCGTCTTTCGTTTGTAGTCCATCAATATGCAAACTAAGACTATCTCTGATATGATGGCCAAGCGGATCAAGAATAAAGTCAATCCCCTCTCGGTGGGTTCATTGTCGATACAACCAACTCTCCACAAGCACTGCCATTGCCGTTTGCACACTATCCTACCTTTCTTACTAAAAAACTCCTAACTGTGCTGATTCCCATATGGCGGGAGAGCTTTTGCTAGGAGTTGAATACCCTTATTGTAGCATAGATACGCAAGAAATCAACGCTTAGCGCGTAAACTTCTCATGCAATGCATGGTACTCGTAGATTTCGTCATCTGAGAACCAGTGGTTGATCTCTTGCTCGGCTTCCTCGGGGTTGCCCGAAGCATGGATGAGGTTGGGCACGCCCTTGTCTTCGTCGTTGGCATAGCCAAAGCTCATGTGCGAGTAGTCGCCGCGGATCGTCCCCATCTCGGCAGCCATTGGCTCGGTGGGGCCCACCAGCTTGCGCACCAGCTTGACAGCCTCTACTCCCTCAAACACCATAGCAATAACTGGCCCTTGCATCATAAAGTCCAGCGTTACCCCAAAGGCGTGCTTGCCACGGCGCGACACCATCTTGCCAATCTCCTCGTAGTGGCGGTAGTAATGATCACGTGTCGGAGCGATCATCTTGACGGCCACAATCTTGAGGCCCACCCGCTCAAAACGGGTCAAAATCTCGCCGACAATTCCCCGCTGTACAGCGTCTGGCTTGAAGACGACCAAGGTCTTTTGCACATTATTATTGTTGGGCACCGCTGTTGTTTCGCTCATAAAGCTCCTTGTTGTTAGGTTTGCTTGTATTATAGCGTATTGTGGGTGATCGCGAAAATGGAAAGCGCTAGAACTGTGGTGTATCGCATCGTAGCCTACTGGATCGAAAATGTTTCGGCTAGATTAGACGATAGAGCATACCCGCATACATTATTGCTGACCTCCAGATATTTTCTTATCCAGTAAGCTACGACGCTGGTTAACAAAGCAATCATATAGTCAAATGTGATAACCCTGCCGACACCTGATACTCTACCTCTCTATCTATATATTGTGGTATACTATGGCAAATGGCACAGCACTATTATATGCAAGATTTGATCATCGACTTCATCGAATATATGGAGGTGGAGCGTGGCCGATCGTCCAAAACAGCGGAGAACTACAAGCACTACCTCGAGCGCTTCGTTGAGTTTGCTGGTGCTGAATTGACGGTCGATCAGATCACGCCCGAGTTGGTGCGGCGCTACCGCCTCTGGCTCAATCGCTACCAAAGCGTCTATGGCGAGGAGCTCGGCATGCTCACCCAGAGCTACCACCTCATCGCGCTGCGTGGCTTCCTCAACTACCTCTCCAAGCGCGACATCGCCAGCCTCTCGCCGAGCAAGATCGAGCTCCCCAAGACACACAAACGACAAGTCACTTTCCTCCATTATGACGAGGTGGAGCGGATGATTGATGCCGTGCCAAGCGATGGCAAAGAAGCCAACCTGCGCGACAAAGCCATCATCGAACTGCTCTTCTCCAGTGGTCTGCGCGTCTCGGAGCTGGTTAATCTCAATCGCGACCATATCAACCTCAAGCGCCGCGAGTTCATGGTGCGTGGTAAGGGCCAAAAAGACCGGCCAGTCTTCGTCAGTAGCCGTGCCGCCGAGCAGATCGAGACCTACCTCAGCGCCCGGCATGATTCGCTCGACCCGCTTTTTATCAGCTATAGTCGCAACCACGGTGCCACAAACACCAGCGGCGACTTCCGCCGCCTCACGACGCGCAGTGTGCAATCGATGATTAGCAAATATGCCCGCCTCGCTGGTATCACCAAGCACGTCAGCCCCCACACTATGCGCCACAGCTTCGCCACCGACCTACTGATGAATGGTGCCGACCTACGCAGTGTCCAGAGCATGCTCGGCCACAGCAATATCAGCACCACGCAGGTCTACACCCACGTCACCGACCAACACCTGCGCGACATCTTCGAGCAGTTTCATAGCGGGAGAGAACAGGGGTAGGAACCCTAGAAAGGAAACTATGAATAATATGTCATCACCAAGTAGCAACATCCAGCCTTCGCGAGCAACTGAGTACAAGGGCTCGGATGGTAGTGTAATCAGAATGTTTGACCATAAAGAAGCGATGAGAGTAATCCTCGCTTGGGCGGACCATGACTGGCCGATGACCAGACAACAGGCATTCGAGCTGCGAGATTCATTGGGGTGGCGCCTTGGCCCTGAAGGCAGAGGATTTGTCAGCACAGTTCAAGTTGGTAGCGAGCGAGATGGATCCATTCTCTTCGATCACAGAATGGAGTATTTTAGCTCTATAACGATACCATTAACAACTAAGATTCCTAGCAAATTGGAGAAAGAATTTGCACATAAGCTTGATGGCCTATATTCTGCGTGCGTGAAGTCTATGCAATCAAAATTTGGTAGAGGTAAGGACGATTCGGATGATACAATACTACACCATTCTTGGTACCTTCCTTCAAAGGCGTATGTCTCCATAGGCAGGTTCATTGACAAGACAGTTTATGATAATACAGACATCCGTTATACCGTAAGCGTCACAATAGAGTCTCCTGCAATGAAGGATATAACCGACGCAGAAGATGCCTACTTCGAGTACTTTGGGCCAGATGCGCCGTAAATAGCATCCCTTTCTTATGTATAAATATAGGTCGCTATTCTAAATAATAGCGACCTATCTATTTTAGATTCTCATTCCTACGGATTACACGACGTGCCCAGTGGCCCTGCTTCGTCGTTGGTGACGTAGAAGTTTTTGCAGAGGCTGCCGGTGATGTCGACACCTTGCTCTGGGAAGGTGAAGCTGCCGTTGGTGTTGAAGCCAACATTGACGCGGCTTTTGATGCGGCGGAAGATGGTGTCTGCCCGGCCGGTGGAGTCGATTTCGGGCTGGACGGTGTCGAACTTCGTCACGCTAGTTGCTCGTTTGAGCGAGATCTTGACGGCCGAGGCTTTGTACAGGCTAGTCACACGCAAGAACGCCACACGCGAGCCAGCTGGTACAGACTCACCACCAGCCATTTGGAGAACGGCTTGGCAGGCGTAGCCACCACCAGTGTAGCGCGTGTTGGAGCACGGCACGGCATTAACGGTCGTCTGAGCACCACTGTCGCTATTGGCGCGCAGGCCGGGGCGCTGGATGGTGAGCGGGTTCGCATTGTCGGTAATGATGCTGGGGCGCAAGAAGTTGGTCGACACCTGGGCGCTATCGAGCTCGCTTAGGCTAACGCTTGTCTTGGTGGGTAAGACAGCCTGCGCTCGGATGAGAGCTGGCGCGTTGGGGCTCCACTGGTCTTTGCGTGGCAATGAGCGGAGGTCGCCAGAGGTTGGTGTCTCGATGGAGGCAACTTCGTTATCGCTGTTTTTCTTGCGCATCCACTCGATCTGCACACTATCAAAGGCATCTGCACCGACCAGCGGGATGACCGTCGACTCCCCTTCTGCCAGGTCGAGCTTGACGTCCTCAGTCTTGGCCTCGATCTTGACGCAGGTATACGCTTGGTTGAGCGTGCTGCTGCCACTACTGGTCTTGATGGTCGTCTCACCACTGACGGACGACACCACACCAGCCGCTGCCACAGTGTTGCACCGCTGCTGCTCGATGGCGCGGCGAGCTCGCTCATTGCCCTTGAGCGCCGCACGAATGACACGCTTGCCATCCTCTACTCCAGCAACCGCTGAGTCGTAGGCACTCTGCGAGAGGTCGTTGTTGCTGGCGCGCTGCTGCTCCTGCACCATCAGGCGGATAAAGCTCACCGTCACCACTGCAATCAGCACAGTCGAAAACATCACCACAAAGAGCGACACCATGCCGGCCTGCCGCTGCTTGTTGCTCTGCTGTTGTATCCACCTCATCATTCTACCCCTGTATCAATGTCTCAAAAATATTAATGGCACAGAAGTTGTAATTAGCACTGTCATTCGTAGGCGGTTTGCAGGTCTGGTTGGCGGTATTGATCGTATCTTGCTGGTTGGTGCCAATGACGAAGCGGAGGCGGTAGATAGTGTGTGTGCCGTCGGTTGAGTCGATAACGGGATTGATTTGTAAATCGCGCAGCGCCAAATCCCCCTCACGTGAGCCCAGCAGCTCCGTTGCTTTGCTAAGAAATACATCGGTCGAGTACGTGCCACGAGCTGTTGGGTTGCAATACTGCGCACCAGCATCAGCCACACGGGCGAGGACAATCATATCGCCACGCACATCACCCTGGCGTGTGTCGTTTTGGTAGCGGATAGCACTGCCTTGCTGTAGCTTGGTGGCTGGGCTCCACACATACGACATCGTACCAAAGCACAGACGCCCCAGCCCACCACCTTTGTCTGGCGACACATAGCGGATCCCATCTGCCGAGGCCAAGGCATCGCGTCGGAAGGAATCGGCTACATCGCGCCCTGCGAGGTTGATTGATTTGAGCGTCACCCCCTTCGTATACAGGCCAATGATCTGCAGCGTGGAGGTCGTAATGGCAATAAGCAGCACTGAGAGGAAGCTCATCGCCAATAGCAGCTCGATGAGAGTGAAGCCTGGCTCTCCGCGCCGTACAGTGTGCTGCGCCAGGCGCTGCGCCTTCTCTCTTTGCATTTTACCTCTGTTAGCGCGCCACATCATACAACCTCGTTACGGTACCAATCGTCATTGGCTTATCGCTCGCCACGGTGGGCCAGCAGGCAGAGACGTACACATCATAGGCGAGATTGGCGTTGGCACCCTCCGCCTTGACAATCTGGACGAAGAGCCCCTGCGCCCGCGGATCGTTGCCAAAGTCTACCTTGCTGTAGGTTGTCGGTTCGGGCTGGTAGCTGGCGTTGGTCGGCTCGAAGAGGCGGATGACCTGCTTGCCCGTGGCAGCATCGGCCCGTGGCGCAACAAAGAATGCGCCGCGCCCCCGCAATGTATCCGGCGAAAGGCGGCAGTTGCTCTCAGCTAGCTCGCTCAGTGTAATGGGCGTGGTCGTACCTACCTTGCCTTTGATGGTCTCCCACAGCTGCTGGTTGACCGCCTGTTGAGCAGTCCGAATCAGTAACACCTGCGAGTCGATCTGCTGCCGCACCTGCGTTACCTCCAGAGAGCGCTGCGCCAGTGCCATACCTTGGTTCATAATCATAAACGCCCCCACAATCACCATACTAAAGAGTACAAAGGCAAACATCACCTCAATGATCGTATCACCCCGCTCGTGGCGACGCTCTAGCATTGGCCTATTCCTCCACCAATCAGCTTCACACTACTGGCCGAGCTGCCACCCCGAGCGATCACCGCTCCACTAATGCCAGTAAAGACCAATCCATCGGGATCGATACAGAGGTTGGTGTCGCCTTTTTGGGCGTCATTATCAGGCGAGAGAACGGTCATCGGGTTGTCTGTGTTGCCGATGTAGGTCTTGATGGCACCACTGGAGGGCGAGCGCACGATCAAATACGAGTGGCGTGCACCCTGCCGCAGCGCCGTCTCCCAGGCTAGCTCGTAGGTAGTCGTTTGGCTGGCGGTGTCCGACTGGACAAGCCCCGAGCGAGTCAGCGCCTCATAATCCGTTGCTGCAGTTGAGCCATCGCGCGTGGCATAGATCGTCCGTGCGATGAGGCTCCGGCCATCGCGGCTAGTGGTAATAAACCGCCCAATGATAGTGCACTCGCTCGTGCCAGGCACCTGCGGGGTAATGCTCTGGCTAATGCCGCTGGTGCTACAGCCAAGGTTGCGGTCGTGATCGTTCTGGACATTCACCACCCGGTCGTACTCCCCCTGGAAGAAGCTCACCAGCGAATGGGTGGCATCGCGGTAGCGCTGCGCATTGACCGTTGCGCCCACACCTACCATAATCCCGGCTGCCATTGCCCCACTCACCGCCAAAAACAGCATCATCTCAATAATGGTGAACCCTGGCTTCACTGGCATACTCATAACCTCTCTAGTATAGCACAAGCAGCATTAGCAGCACAGGGCGATGGGGCGATTCTGGGGAGAGATGATGCCCTGCAAAGCTCAGGCAAAGAACGCAAAAACCAGCCACTTCTGGGCTGGTCTTTGCTTGGCTCACTTCGAAGGGTTTTACTGCCTACTGCGTCTCTTCGCCAGCTAGTAACTCCGCTTCAATATCTTGCATAGCAGCAAGGACGAGCTCGTACGCCTTAGGATCAACTGAATCGGTCAACCACTCTAACTTACCAACATCAAGTATCTTAGGCTCATCATTACACCGGCCAGCAAGGGTTACCAGTACTGTCCCTCGCTGGTGAAGACCACGGCGGTAATCCTTCTGTTCCTCTGTTAGTGGTCGATCGGAATACACTTCGACTGCTGGGTCAGTTACGATGCTAATGATGTAACCACCCTTATTATACTGAGTTTCATTATGTGGGTCAGTGATATCGCAGTCGCTCCATTTACGTATCGAGGTCTCTTGAGCTTGTCCCCAACCACTATCATCACGTGCACCCTTGGGGATAAGCCGCGCCGCAACGGCCGTCTCATACTGAACGAAGCTCCCACGAAAATTTTCAGTCTCGTCGCCAGCATGACTGCTCACGACAACATGCTTATCCTCAGGCCGGCTACCAAAGCCATTCTCTGCCAATACCCCGCCAAGCCGCTGTATTTCATTGGCGATATCCTCACATCGGCGTTCATTGTCTTCTCTGGCAAGGTCTGCTTTAATCTTTTGTTCAGCCTCTTCCATTCGCCGAGTATACTCATCATTTATTCCATCCCTAAACTCTTGGGTATTTGGCGTTGGGAAGTCTCGCAACTCTGGCTTATACGGTTCTTGTTGTTTTGTCTCACTACTCAGTGGCTGGTCATATCGTGGCATCATATCTCCTTGGAGTTAGGTGTTTATGATGCCTATAGTACTCTCTCTCTCTCTGGATTGTCAAGTATTACATCAGGTTTATAAGAAGGAGCAAATCTACCCAGCCTGAGCCTCAAAAGCCCAGCGGCAATGCCACCAGCGCGCGCAAGATATGCCCACCAAACAAGAGTGAAATAACGCAGCCAATGATAAGCAGCGGCCCAAATGGCACCTGCGAGCGCGTATTGAGTTGGCCACGTGCTAGGCCCGGCAGGACGATGATACAACCCAGCATGTTGGAGAAGAACAGCGTCATAAAGGCCAATCGCCAATCACCCAATAGCAGTGCCAAGCCCACGCAGAGCTTCACATCGCCAAAGCCAATCCACGCCCCGCGCGAAATGGCATACAGCCCACCATACAACCCCGCCAGTAGCGCCACCGCCCCCGTGAGCGATACAAGATCAACATCGTGCAGCGTCGTCATCCGCACCAGCACGAAGAGTGCGCCCAGTGCCATCAAGCCATAGTTGAGCGGGTCGGGCAGGAGCTGCCACTTGGCATCATACGCCGCGAGGATCATCAGCACCAAGGCCACCACCACCCACACAGCAAAGAGCAAGCTACTGGCTGGCAGTGCCCATGGCCACACCAGGTACGACAGTGCCAAGCCCACCCCCAGCACCAGCTCCATCACCAGCTCAAACCAACCAATAAACTGCTGGCAATAGCGGCAGCGCCCACCAGTCGACAGCCAGCTCACGACTGGCAGTAGATCATACCACGCCAGCACATGCCCACACTGCAGGCAGCGCGAGCGGTCGTCTCGCAGTGTGCCTTGCAAGAGGACGCGTAGTTGACGCCATTCGTGTTTGTCGTAGGGGTGGCCGGTTTGCTTATCAGTCCGCAGTTGCCGCGCACGCACCCGCCACACTTGCGCGCCCGCAAAGCTACCCAGCACTACACCGAGGAGGAGCAGTGCGCCTGCTATCAAGATCGTCATACCTCACTAGTATAGCAAAGATATGCAAGAACGTGCTACATCATCACGCCCTACCGAAGGCTCATGCAGACATACTATCCGGCCAGAATATACGGCAGGTTCTCACACCCACTTGGCTACTGGCCTTCGCAAATTTTCTTGTTCAGCACGCATGGTGTGTGAGCCTCGGGATTTATCTGTACCTTGCATATACAAATCTCATTTTCTTAATGCCACCCCACCTCCCCACCACTTCTTCTAATGGTGTGTGAGAATCTGCGGAGATGCAGAGCCAACGTCATTAAAAATAGGTCAGTATGAGACCGTGACGTTTTGGGGTGGAGTTATACTCACACAGTATCACCTCTGTATGATGGATTGCTGGGTCATACTTGTGTAAGAAAATATCTGGAGGCCAGCAATCAAGCAAGCGGATACATGCTGTGTATTATCTGGCCGGAACATTTTCGTCACAAGTACGATTCAGCAATTCGTGTACTCCATACATAAAAAGAGGCTGACACCCTTTGGTACCAGCCATCTTCTTATATATGCTTGCCTACTATGACTCGAGGCAGTATGCCACGCCGTTGCCGCCCGCTTCAAGCTTGGTGACGACGACGAATTGCTTCGATGTGCCCTTCTTAAGGGTCGCGCCGTCGGAGTTGGTGGCGTCGCAGCGCACACCCTTGACGACGATGGCGCTCTCGGTAGAAGGTGTTACGGTGCCATTGCCCGCATTATCTTGGACGGTGATGCTCTCTTTGTCGAGGTTCGAGAGATCGCCCAGGTAGCCCTTGAGGCCATTACTGTCGGGGAACTTCCCGCGGTTGTTTGATGTGTATTGCGTCACGGCAGCAGCGATGTTTTGCACATCATTCTTACGTGCTGTGTCGCGCTGACCCCGCTGCAGGGCAGGCAGTGCCACAAAGACCATCAAGAATATCAAGGCGGCAATCGCCAGCACCAGCATCACCTCAATGATGGTAAACCCTTCTTGCTTCGCTTGGTGTTGTTTCATACTTCTCCTTTGTACCAATGTACGAATATGCTTACGTTACTGCTATCATAGCGTAGAATGGCAGCATTGTCTAGGTTTTGTTCGCACAAGATGATAAGCCTATGCGGAGAGGCACAAAACGGTGCTATATGACTGGTATTTTTGGCATAATTGCTATAGAAAATGTACCAAGAATGGCCTGCCCCGCGTATTTCCTGCTGAAAACCATAGGCACGACATATTAGTCGAATACGCCCACTTTGTCTCACGCTTACACCCTATCACCCCTTCCTCCCGAATATAATAAGGGTCGACACTTCCCAAGTATGACCTCCCAGCGCCAAGGCTAAAAACCGGCCATTTACGACCGGTTTTCACATGCCATCGGACGAAATACTCTCTACTTCTGCGGCACGTCGATGTATTCTTGCACTTTGCCGTCGCTTTTGAGCTGGGCAACTTGCTTGGTGAGCTCGGTGAGGGGGATGTAGAGATAGGTGAAGCGGATTTTGCTGTCGTTCTTTTCGTTGACTTTGACGAAGTAGTAGCCACTGTCTGTTGTGCTCTTGATAGCACCAGAGGGTTTGCCAGGCTCGAGCTTAGCGATCTCGCTCACCGCGAGGCCGTTGTAGCTACTGGCAAGATTGATCAGGCCAGAATCCCCCACCTGCGGTTTGCTGCGGCCACTGCCACCAAGCTGGGTCGCGATTTTGGCAAACTCACCATTGCTGCTTGCCACCAGCCCCGCGGCTTTGTGCTGCAGCTCATCGGCCGTCTTATCAACCGCAAAGGCTACCCGAGCCCGCACAATGCTGCGCCGCACTGCCTGGCGATAATCCGATGGCGACCAGTTATACATCATGCGCGACGATGCATCATACGTTTCTTGGCTAATCTTGCCATTAGCGGTGTTGCGCTGCTGCTCGATAACGGTATCAATGTCTTGATCACTCACCGTGATGTTGTACTGGCGTGCCAGCTTGGCAGCGTAGGTATCAACCAGCGCCCGGTTGAGCGACTCGCGCTTGATGTGCTTGAGCTGCTCGCGGCCATCATCACTGTCGATGCGGATCTCATCGTACTTGCCTAGATAATACTTAGATCCCCGATACTGCACTAGGTAGTCGCTATAGCGCACGAGCTCACCATCAATACTGGCTACTGGCACAGGAAAGATCTGCGTCATGCGGTAGAGGAGGTTGTTGGAGCTCTGGGCAATGTAGAGCTGCTGCCATGCCACTGCCGCCAGCAGCAAGGCCGCTACCAGCGCCACAATGATCGTGTTGATAATCACCCGTCGGCGCGACACCTGGACAGGGTGCTTAAACTTGCGCCCACCAGCCAATATCTCCTCGCGGTGCGCTGCCACCGTCTCGTTGGTGATGCGCTCGAACTTCTTGGGAGTGTTGGGGTTGGCTGTGCCCGCCTCTGTTTTGGCAGATTTGCCCGCTTTCTTACCCCCCTGCTTCGGCTTGAGTGCTGCGAGGCGATCCTTCAAGCCAGCGGCTGGGGCAGTTGATGTAGACTGAGCGCCGTAGCGGCTGCGTTTGGGTTTTTTGCTTGGTAATTTCATGGTGATACTCCTGCTGCTTGTGCTGCGCGCTCCGCCTCGCTGACGGCATCTTGCAGCTGATTGTAGATCTGCTCGGGATGATCGACATTGCGGATGATGAGATCGCCCACAAATGTTTGGATCACAATCGTACCAAAATGAAACACCTCACCCGAGAATCCTGGTATATTATAGCTGATATTTTGGATTTTTGCCAAGCTCAGCTCTACCACATCGGTGCCAAAAAATCCTTTTTGCGTCACTTGGCGGATGCGCTGGTCGGTCACGATGTAATAGGTGTAGCGCCACATCAAAAAATGATAACAAAAGCCAATAGACCCCAAGACGAGCCCCACCACCGGCAGCAAAAACAGCTCTAGTGTGTCTTGCCAGATCAGTGGCGGAATAGCCCCCACCACTAGTGGCACCAGCAGCATATAAAATCCCTTGCGCATGGCAATAATATGCCGCCGAAAGACAAACAGCAGCTCCTCGCCCTCACGCTGCCCGTTAAATGCCTTGGTCTGTGCCATTATGCCCTGCCTTTTTGTGTGATGATTGTTATGCTTTTCTTGCTGTCTATTGTAGCACGAACTTGACACCACCCCACAACCCCTGCGTATAATGAAGTCATGCATACTATGCGGAGTATTTGTATATGGTGACGGCTGGGCGATTTATTCATAAGCGCCGTACTGTTGCTGGTGCCGGAGCGCCACCAGTGCCACCGCCACACCACCCACCAGCTGCGCCACCGCCGCCAAAGGTACCAACGCCAGTGGCTATCGACCCCACCGAGCCAATCACAGCACCTGACTGGCAGCGTCGCCTTGGCCATGGCATCGTGCGAGCGCTCTGCATACTTACGGCAGGAGCACTTGGCTGGCTATGCTACCTCTGTTGGACAAGTGGTGGCACGCGCACCATGCCAGCTGACTTTATGGCTTGGGTCGTCTCATTCGCCCTCTTCTCCTCCGCCATCATGTTCGTCGGGGCTGCCTGCAGCCGCTGGGAGGATATGTCCGACTGGGTGCGCTGGGCAGCAGAGGTAGTTGGCGGATTTGGGAGGTAAGCTACTCTTCTCTTCGCTTCATAGCTCGTCACTTTCTAGCACAAAAGCTCAAGCAAAAAATCGCTATCATCGTGACGAGTTTTTATTTATAGTATATTCTAACTCCTTTGGTACCCCGGATAGGAGTCGAACCTACAACCTTCTCCTTAGGACGGAGCCGCTCTATCCAGTTGAGCTACCAGGGCATGGGTATAGTATAGCATGCTATTTACTCTGAAGTGAACTGTGCTAGGCAATGAAAAGCCGACGCATGGACACTTATCCGGCCCCGACTATAGTGCACTCTTATACTATCATAACCGGCTATAGAGAATCAGACTTTCTCTCTTGAGATTATCACAAGACCCAAGAATCAAGCATAATTCAATAGTCAATACAGCTTCACTACCTCTCACGCTCACGCTCCCAACTCCCTCCTCCGGAACACTATAAGGGTCGACATTCGCTGGATGTTGACCTCTTGCGTTGGGCTGAAAACCGGTCATTACGACCGGTTTTCACACTCCATCGGATGAAGTGTGGGAGAGTGAGCTAGCACAGAGAAAACAAAGTATTCGATTTCTGGCTGCAAGCACTACGTCAGCTGCCCCACCAAGCTATATATTGGGAAGAGAATGGCCGCCACCATACCACCGGCCACAATGGCAAGAACAACCATGAGCACAGGTTCAATGGCAGTGGAGATGTTGCGGATTTCTTCGTCTAGCTCGTCTTCGTAAACTTGGGCAGTCTTACCCATCATTTCGTCGATCTTACCCGACTGCTCACCAATTTTAATCATCTGCGGCACCATTGGCAAGATGTAATCCTCACGGCTCAGTGAGACAGACAGCGCTCGCCCCCCCTTGACCTTCTCGGCAGTCCGGCGGATGGAAGCCTCGATGATTGTATTATTGACCCCTGTCGCGGTAATGTCGAGCATGTCGAGCATAGGCACACCAGTCGCAAGCAGCGTCTGGCCAGTACGGGTAAAGCGCGCCATGTAAAGCTTGCGAAACATACTGCCGACGAAGGGCATATTAAGCTTAAGTGTGTCGAAGGTACGCGTGCCGGGGCCTGTCTTGGCGTATTGGCGGGTGAAGTAAATGGCACCCACCAGCAAAATCAGCTCTGCCCACCAGAAGCTTGCAGTAAACTTCGCCACAGCGATCAGCGCCGCAGTGAGGAATGGCAGTGTCTTGTGCATGTCGCTATACAGCTTCTCCACCTGCGGTACCACCACGAGCAGCATAAAGAGCATCACGCCCATGATCACCGCCAGGACAATGGCTGGGTACGTCATAGCACCGCGAATCTTGCTCACCATGGCAGCGTCTTTTTCCTGCTGGGAGGCAACCCGCTTGAGCGCTTGGTCGAGCGTACCAGAGGCCTCACCAGCAGTCACGAGCGATAGGTAGATTTTGTCGAAGATCTCGGGGTGTTTACCAAAGGAGTCCGACAGCTGCCGGCCACCCTCAACATCGGCAATGATCTCTTGGATAATCTCTTGCAGCTTCTTGTTCTCTGTCTGCTCAAGCACCGTGCGAAGGCTCTGCGACAGAGGTAGCCCCGCACCGATTAGTGTTGCGAGCTGACGAGTAAAGACCACTTTGTCCTTGGTTGTCACACGACGCGTCAGGCTGCCAAAGAGCCCACCGCTCTCATCGACTTCTTTGATGTCGAGCGGAACGAAGCCTTGCTCAGTCAAAACGCGTGCCGCTGCCATCTCAGACTCGGCCTGGACGATAGATTTGATGATGGTGTCAGTCGCTTTGTCGCGTGCTTCGTAGTTGAACTTTCGCATCAATTATCCTCTCATTAAGCGCTCAAATTCGGTGAGGTCAACCGCAAACTCGCGGGCGCTATCATATGTCACGGTGCCACTCTGGACCAGACTCACCAGTGTTCGATCCATCGTCTGCATACCTTGGTCTGCTCCAGTCTGGATGATGGCATCAAGCTGGTGGCTCTTGCCCTCGCGGATGACGTTGCGCACCGCTGGGTTGGCCACCAAGACCTCAGCGGCCACCACTCGCCCACCACCGATGGCTGGCACGAGGCGCTGGCTACAGATTGCCATCAAGATATTGGCCAGCTGAGCTCGAATCTGTGGCTGCTGGTGCGGCGGGAAGACGTCGATCATGCGGTCGATACTCTGTGCTGCACTATTGGTGTGCAAGGTAGCAAACACCAAGTGGCCTGTCTCAGCAATAGTGATGGCAGCACTGATCGTCTCAAGATCGCGCATCTCACCAATCAGCACGACATCTGGGTCTTGGCGTAGACTGGAGCGCAGCGCAGCGCTAAAAGAGTAGGTATCATAGTGCACTTCGCGCTGCACGACCACCGAGCGCTTACTCTTGTGAGTAAACTCGATCGGGTCTTCGATGGTGATGATGTGGTGCGACTTCTCGGTGTTGATTTTATCAATCAAAGCAGCAAGGGTGGTAGACTTACCACTACCAGTTGGTCCTGTTACTAGCACCAGGCCACGCGGAAAGTCAGCGAAGGTCATGACGACAGGCGGCATACCGAGCTCGGTCACAGACTTGATTTCATTCGGGATCAAACGCAGCGCAGCCGCCAAGTTGCCCCGCTCATGAAAGGCATTCACCCGGAAGCGCCCAAGATTACCAAAGGCGAAGCTAAAGTCAAACTCTTTGTCCTTCATCAGCACCTGCTGCTGGTCTTGGTCGAGAATAGCAAAAACAAGCCGCTCCACCTGTGCTTCGTCTAGTGGGCCAAAGCCCGCCACAGGGGTCAGCGCGCCATCGATGCGCAGCATGGGGGGCAGCCCCACCTGAATATGCAAGTCTGAGGCGCGACGCCGCACCACATCCTCGAGCAGGACTTCTATGCGTAATTCTCTATTTTCCATGGTTGTTGTTGGTTCCTTTCTTATGCTATGTCTGATGTGACACGGTTGACTTCCTCCAGGGTGGTAATCCCTTGCAGCGCCTTGAGGTAGCCATCTTGGCGCATCGTGATCATCCCTTGCTCGATGGCTTTCTTCTGGATCTCGGTACTCGACGCTCGGGCGGTAATGAGCTGCTGGATCTCCTCTGTCACTTCCATCACCTCAAAGAGTCCGGCTCGGCCGCTATAGCCCCGTGGTGTGTTGGCAGTGTCGCGCCCCCGCACGAGGCGGTAGGATTTTTGGCCAGCCAGCGGTAAGTCGGTATAGCCAAGGTCGGCCGAAATTTTGGCTGCCTCTGCCTTGGTCTTGGGCAAGAGGTGCCCCACAGTGCTGAGGATCATCTCTGTCTCGAGTGGGTTCGACCAATAATTCTCGTGCTGGGGCCCGATGCGGCGTACCAGACGCTGGCCAATGATGGTATTAACAGTGCTGGCGATGAGGAATGGCTCGATATGCATATCGAGCAAGCGCGGCAACACACCCGCTGCCGAGTTGGTGTGGAGCGTGCTAAAGACCAGGTGGCCCGTCAGTGCCGCCTGAACGGCGAGGTTGGCCGTCTCGTTGTCGCGGATCTCCCCCACCATCACCACATCAGGGTCTTGGCGGAGAATACTGCGTAGACCATTAGCAAAGGTAAGGCCAACGTCGCTATTGACCTGAATCTGGTTGACCCCCTCCATTTTGTACTCCACCGGGTCTTCCAATGTGACGATGTTAATGGTATCATCCTTAATTTCTTTAATCAGTGCATAGAGACTGGTCGACTTACCACTACCGGTCGGGCCACTGGTGAGAATCATCCCATTGGGACGGTGGATCCCCTGGCGAATGAGCCGGAGGGCGCGCCCAGCATAGCCCATCTGCTCGAGCTCGAAGGATGTGCCAGTCTTATCCAGCAAACGGATCACTACCTGCTCACCCCACACCACTGGACTAATGGCAATACGGAGATCAACTTCCTTATCTGCCACCTTGACGGCAAATTGCCCATCCTGCGGGATGCGGTGCTCATCGATCTTGAGCTCAGACAGGATCTTGATCCGACTCACTAGTGCTGGCTCGATACTCTTAGGTAATTGCATAACTTCGCGCAGCACGCCATCGACGCGGCAGCGGATCTTAAGCGACTTCTCGAGCGGCTCAATGTGGATATCGCTCGCACGGCTCTTTACGGCGTATTCGAGAATAGTGCTCAGAGCTCGGCTAATTGGTGAGTCTTGGACGATTGTCTTGATATCGCCCCGAGCTTCAGCGGCTGCCTCGGCCTGCGACACTTGAGCTGCCACGTTCACGCTACTGAGGTCGGTGCGGTACTGCTCCAGCACATGGCGCACTCCAGCCTCCGACGCCATAAAGACCTTGAGTGGGCGCTGGACGCGATTAGCAAGGTAGTCGACCGCCTGGACGTTGTTGGCATCAATCATCGCCACCGCCAAGCGGTTCTGCACCTCGGCTAGTGGTACTGCCATGAAACGTTCGGCAATGTCCGATGGCAAAAGCGTGAGGATGTCTTGGTCAACAATTGTATTAGTGAGATTGACATACGGCACACCAGACACATGGGCAATCGCCCGAGTCAGCAGCTCGTTATCGATCGCCGATTCATCAGTTAGCACAGTCAATAGTGGTCGGCCACTTTCGCGTGCCAGCTTAGTAGCATCATCAAGGCGTTGGCGCGTGATCAGCCCTTCGTCAACAAGGAGTGTAGTGAGTTTTTCTTGCATATCACTTGTCATCAGTGCCACACGCTACCTCTGTTATTTCTGCTGCGACTGCCCAATGATCGTCTCGACCGCTGGGTTGATCGCCTCCTTGTTAAATACTGCACTGTCTGGCTCATCAATCGTATCCGAGAGCTTCTCGACTGTCTCTACCTTGGTGCCACGCTGCGGCATTTGCAAGAATGGGATACTGCTCGCCACAAAAAACGCCACCACCACTGATATACTAGCAATCAAGATAATCATTGCGATGTCGGTCTTCTTCATGGTTTGATGTCCTTTTTCTTTAGCTCGATGGTTTTGGCTGGCGAGTAGTAGGCATGAGCCGAGATCTTCATGGCGACTTTGCTGTCGGTCCGCTCAATGGTCATACGGTCAATCTCGATCACGCGGATGGAGCGCTCGAAGCGCTGCAAAAGCTCGCGCAGAGCGTTGGGGTTACTGGCCGATACCTCCATGGTGAAGTGAATGGACTGCAAGTTGCCATTGCTGGCGGCTGCACCAGTGCTGCCAGACGACTCACTGTCATCCGTTTGGTCGATGTTAAGCGAATCGAGTGACACTCCTGCCACACCATTGACCAGCTTAGACTGGAGCGAAGCCCCCAACGCGAGAGCATTATCCTCCGCTGGCAGAGCATCGAGCACCACCTGGAGCGCCTTCTCATCATTATTGATGCGGCTGGCATTGAGGTGTGAGTTGGTCTCGAGCACCTTCAGCTCGCCACGTAGCTTCTCGACTGCGTCGTTGTTGTTCTTGAGTACGGCCGCGGTATTATTCTTCTCACCAAGCACCCGCTCTTTAAAGATAATTTGCTGCACCAAAAACCACGATATCACCAGTGCAAAGCCCACAATTACTGAGGCTCCAGCCACCCAGAGGAACATCACTCGGCTGGATTGCTCGATCTGTTGGCGCTTGTGGATGGCGGCGTCTTTCTTACTCATTTAGTTCTTCTCCTTGTTGGTCGCCTTGGGCGTAAAGAGGCTATCGGGCACATGTAGGCGTGAGTCAGTCACATTAGTACTGCCAGTTGGGGCTTCAATGCGCAGATTCTTAGAGCTATTAGCGAGAAGCTCCTTGGGATAGGTAAAGGTCAGCTTGAAGCGCAGCACCTTAGATCCACTGGCGTCCTCACCATAGCTGGTATCGCTCACGGTAACATCGTCAGCCAGCTTAACGGTCTGGACACGGTTATCGCCATCAGTGTAACTCAGCTTGGTGTTGAGGATCATTTTCTTGAGTTTGTCTGTCGCCTCAAAGCTGTTGGCTGCCGACCCCTCAATAGAGAGCTTCGTTTCAGACGGATCGAGGCTGACAGTCGACATCTTCACATCATTGGGCGCAGCAGGGTTAATAGCACTGAGCACATCGAAGATACGCGAGTCGATGCTCTTATCCTTGTGCATCGAGGAGAGCTGAGCTAGTTGGTTTTGGATGGTGACAATCTGGTTGGCATCTTTAACACTACTAATCTTGCCGTACTGGTCTTTGATCTCGTTGTCGGTCAGCCACTCGCGGGCACTCTGCGTACCAACATACACCACCAGCAGTGCCACTGCTGCACCAGCGATGATACTCACGAGAATGGAGAGCGATATCACACCATTGCGCATACGCTGGGCATGCAGGTATTCGCGCTTGACATCAGGAATGAGGTTAATCTCTATCATGCGTCGTTCCTCCGTTTTGCTAGGCCGACTGCTGTGGCAAACTCTGGTGCGACGTTAGCCAATTGCTCTTGGCTCGTCTGAGGCATATGGATACCGTGCCATGGGTTACCAGGGGCGGTCGGAACCTCTACCTTGGCCGCAACATACTCGCTGAGATGTGGAATCATCTCGCCAAAGCCCGTCAGTGTAATACTCGACACCTGGGCACTGGCGTAGCGCGTCTGGAAGAATTTGATTGATTTAATAAGCTCGCTCGCAAAGTTATCCAGCGCACCCTCAATAGCACGCACCACCTGCCCATCGAGCTTATCCTCCGCCAGACCAAACTTGAGAATGAACTGCCGAGCTTGGTCCTCCTGAACGCTGAGGTTTTGTACTGCCGACTTGACGAGACTGCTGACACCAGACGGAATAGTCCGAACAAGGCGCGGTGCCCCACCGTAGATAATGGCGAGGTCAGTCGAGAGTTCACCAATGTCGATCAGCATCACTGCGGCACCATTTGCCGCTTGCTGAGGTGGTGCAAAGGCCCGCACCATCGCAATTGGGTCGGGCTCGATAGCAATCACATTCAGTCCGAGGCCCTCGATAAACTCAAGCTGATCCTCACTATACCCCTTCGATACACTGCTAATCAGCACCTCTTGCTGATCGCTCGCATGGAGCGATGACCCAAGCAGCACCCAATCTACCTTAGCGTCGTCCGACATCGGCACATATTGGTCTATCTGGTATTTCATCGTGGCGCGCAGCTCGGCATCGGAAACTTGCGGCACATCGACCACTGTTGTAAAGGTCTTATTTGATGGCAGGCCAATCGCAACATTCTTCGTCTTGATGCCACTCTGGCCCACGGCAGTCATAATAACTTCGCCCAGGCGACGGCGCGACTCTGGTGCATCGCTACTAGTAATACGGCGGTCAACGGGCGCATAGCCATGTGCCACGAGCTCCCACTCGTCGCCAGCTGGTGCTAGCTGCAAAACCCGCACGGCATTGGTACCGATATCGAGTGCAAAGAAATCGCCCGACCCTTTTTGAAACTTCATACTCATCTATTATACATAAGCGACATTGGTTTAGGCAAGGGGGTTGGCGGAAAATATCGATAGTTGACATATCTCTCATTGTCTGATATATATGAGGTTATTATGAAATTCTTTGATCGACTCTCTCGAGAACCAAATATCACCCCCCCCCAATGAATTAAGTGATACGCCGCCTGGCGGCCGAGCACGGCGAGCGCTTGCAGCTGCGGCAGATCTACTCGCAGAGGAGCAACGGAGACACGAGGAAGAAATGCTCAAGTTCCAGCGTGAGTCTCTAAGTTCTTGGGAAATGCGCAGGCAATTCCTGGAGCGTTCTGGGGCATACCCTGCACCACCTGATCTATATGCATTATGGCTCTATACCTATCTAGAACAAGGCAACGAAATTACTCATCCAAGAGATTATACTTTCCCGCGCGGACAGCTCAGGAGAGACGAGACTATTACACAGCAATCGCTTGCCTCGATTGGGCCAAGTGGTGCAGTATTTGAGGATGAAGAGATATCATATTACGACCAACGTGTTGTCTGGGTACCAACGAAAAGCTGCGATAAAAACTTTATCCCACCAGGCTATGGCTCCCAATCACTTACTATTATGTATCTACCTGACCTTGTCAAGCTAGACACTCGCTCAACTTCTGGCGATTGGCGCCCAGGATGGGAGTATGGCCATTCGACGCTGCTCACCTTAGAGCTCGATGGATCATCACCAACCGGCCTTCGCGCCTCAACAAATGACCCAGACGTCATCAAGTCCTATACCGATATAACCGACATGATCATGGGATTTACTGGTAACTTCGATCCAGCAGCGATGCGCCAAAAACTGAAAGATGCCAAGAACCGACCCGGCCAAGAGTTGGAGCAACTATAACTCACGCTTTGCTATATTGAGTCTGGTATCTTCTACCGCAATAATAGGAGCAGCTTCTAGCCTGCTCCTGTTATAGCCTGTAGCCAATCATCACAGCTAAAACCGCGGTGCGGCTTCTGTTGTGGTGGCGGTGGTGATGGGGAGGTCGTTGTTTTTGTTGTAGCGCGAGCCCCACATAAAGACGTCGGCGCGTTGGTTGAGCACCTCAGCAGCTTCGGCGAGGTTATCCTTCTCAGCACCAAAGGTGCGACGCAGCTGGAGCTGACGCGCCATGATGGTACCGTTGATGGTGAGCTTTTCTTTGCAGGTCTCAGCAGTGAGGCCATTAAAGTACGCACCAACGTGACGGATCTCGTCGCAGGTAGAGATGACTCCCCCACTGCCACCGGTTGGCTGAGCAATCAGCCAAGCATTGACCTCTTTGACATTATGCCGGACGACGATATTCTTAGCCTTGATGACGAGCTGCGAAAGCTTGGTGGCGTCATCGACAGTGGTCGCGCCGTACTTGAGGTCGCCATCGATCGTCACCGTGCCGCCTGCTTCCACCACCAGCGTGCTACTGCCGGGCAGTGTGCCGTGGATGGTGGCATCGCCATTAACGCTGCGCACATTATGGCCCGCAAAGCTCCCCACGTCGATGGATGTACCAGCCGCTGCGCCCCGGCCAAAGCTTGGTACCTTTACATTGCTTGGCGGTGCCCAGCGGCCAGCTGGTGTGGTGGTATTGGCAAAGGCAAGGCTATCCTTGGAGCGGTCATAATCACCACCATACCCTCGCCGGCCAGACAATACACCACCGGTGGCAGAGAGGATTTTGCCGCCATTTTGCGGCGCCATCATGCCATACTCAGCCCAACTGCCATACATGTTACCATCCTTAGTCGTCTTGAGAGTAACGATTTGTGCATCGCCATTGCCACTCGCCGCGCCAATGCCGTTGCCGACGCGCAAGTCGCCACCCCAGATTTGCACCCATGGTAGCTTCGTTACCGTGACGCAGGCGGGTGAGGAGATGCGGCGCTCGTTGCCGTCGGTATGTTTATAGTTATAATCTTTGATAGCAACAATGCGACAGATCATATCCCCCACCTTGGCATCGGCAGCGTTGATATCTTTGGTGTCATTCAGGCGCGTGTGGCTCTCAAGATATTTTTTGTTCTCACGAAAGGTGGGCTCGTTGGTGCAGTCGATCGGCTGCTTGCCGCGCAGCCAGGTGCAGGCTGTGTCGCTGCCGCTGTAGCTACCCAGGGCATAGGGATAGCCCACTGCCGCCCCACGATCGAAGATGCTGCTCAAGCTGCCAAGGAACTGCTGGCGGTGCTGCCCCCGCACGATAAACTGGTAGGCCGCGGCTTCGCTCTCGCTGCGGTCTTTGTCGGTGCTTGCACCAGTGTTGTGGATGGATTCGTCAATCCGGCTGGGCGCAATATTCCCACCCTCTAGCGTGGCAAGCTTCTTGCCGTCGATCGTGGCCGATGGATAGAGCTCAAAGTCTGAGTGCACACTAGCACACGCTGGATCGCTGCGCCGCCACGCTGGGTCACCAGCAATGCCAGGTGACCACGATATCCGTTGACAGAGTGTGCGGCCAACGTCGCTCGTTTGGATACGATAACTCGTGAAGCGGTCAGTCATGCCGCCACTCGGATACACCGTATAAAAGAGCTGCCCAGGCCGGCCCGTCACATTGCGCGCGAGGCTATGTCCACCACTGTAATTATTGGCAAAGCCAGTGCCATCCATCCCCACCGATACGGTTGCACTGTTGGGGCCGTTGTTACGGAGGTCGTGCGCCCAGTAGATCTGCTCACCCGGGAAGGCCCGGATGGATTTTTGCATATTTTGGGTGCCAGGCCACTGCTTGCCCACGTAGCTTTGGCCATTGATTGTCCAAGGTGGAATGCGCCGCGTAATCGTTACACTCACGTCACTCGTACCACAGGCAATATTCTCGCTAGCAGCCAGGGTGCGCCCGCCATCGGTCGAGATACAGCTATACAGGCCAATCCCCACCGTGCGCGACTGCCCCACCGGGATATCGAACTGGCCAATGTCGAGCTGCGCCCGCACTTCGCCACCCTGGCTGGTGTATTGGTTTTGGCCACTGACGCGCCCACGGTACATCACGCTCGACTGGACGTTCTTGATACGGCTATTGCGGTTGTAATTCCAATTCATGTTGCGGTCGAGGTGCATCGAGCTAATGTCGAAGGGCCCCGAGCGATTGCCCGAGTAGCCCGAGCCACGAATGACGATATCGACGAGGCCAGTCTGATTGTGATCGATCGAGATACCCGACTTATAATAATTCCGCTCGCCAGGCTGCGAAAACCACACCACTGCACAGGGGCTACCACTGCGGCAGAGCTCAGGCAACTTCGCCTCGACCTCATTGTTGGGCCGAGCCGTGGCCAGCCCACCCAGTGCCGCACTCACCCCCACAGCGCACAGCAGCCCCATCAGGCTAGCACGCACCAGTGATCGGCGACAAAAATGTACAAATGTCATGCTTATGATTATAGCAAAGTTAGGGCAATTGTGCACTGTGTTCATGACGACGAACGCCAGATGGTGTAAATAAGTAAGTAGCGTGTGCCCGAATTGCAACATCTATAATTATCTCACACTCTACCTCCCCACGCTCCCTCCGATGGAACACTATAAGGGTCGATACTTCCCAAGTATCGACCTCTTGCGCTGGGCTGAGAATCTGTCAGCACAATGACAGATTCTCACACTCCATCAGATGAAGCGATGGGTTGGTAGAGCTAACGCAGAGATAGGCTTTAAGATTTAGCTCCTAGAGCCAACCATAGCCTATCACTACACAAGAAAATATCTGGAGACCAGCGATCAAATGCAACAATACTTCCACACTTCCTCGCATTTTCCTCTTCTCCCCTGCCGATTTCTCCCTTGCGCTGCTATACTATATATATGAGTCTATCTATTGGTATCGTTGGCCTGCCCAATGTTGGCAAGTCGACCCTTTTCAACGCCCTCACCAACAATGATATTTTGGCAGCCAACTACCCCTTTGCCACCATCGAGCCCAACACTGGCATTGTGCCTGTGCCCGATGAGCGCCTGAATGTATTGGCCAATATGTACCACGCCGAAAAGGTCGTGCCGGCCACTGTAACCTTTGTCGATATCGCCGGGCTAGTGGCTGGTGCTGCCAGTGGCGAAGGCCTGGGTAATAAGTTCCTCGCTCATATTCGCCAGTGCGATGCAATCGTCCACATCGTCCGCGCCTTTGCAAATGACGATATAGTCCATGTCGATACCACTGTCGACCCGCAGCGCGATATCGACATCATTAACACCGAGCTCATGCTGGCAGACATCCAGACTATCGAGACTCGCCTCACCCGCCTCAGCAAAGAAGCTAAGGCCAACCCCAAGGCGCGCAGCACACTCGAATATCTGCAGCAGTTGCGTGACGATCTTGCCGCTGGTACCCCTGTTCATCTGAACAAAAATATTATTCACGAAGCAATCGCCGACCTCCACCTCCTCACTGCCAAGCCAGTCATCTACGTCTTTAATGTCGACGAAGCCACCCTAGCCAATGCCGAAGCTAAAGCCCGCTTGGCGGCGCTAGCTCGTGGCAGCACAGCGCTCTTCATCTGCGCCACACTAGAGGATGAGCTCAAGGGACTCGACACGAAGGATGCGCTAGAACTACTGGCGAGCTATGATGTGCCCGAGGCTGGCCTGACACAACTCATCCGAGCAGCGTACGATACGCTCGGCCTGCAGAGCTACCTCACCGCTGGACCCAAGGAGGTGCACGCGTGGACGATCCACCAAGGCTGGACGGCACCACAAGCGGCTGGGGTCATCCACACCGACTTCGAGCGAGGCTTCATTGCGGCGCAGGTAGTGGATTATGACGACCTCGTGGCAGCAGGATCCGAGGCCAAAGCGCGCGAAGCAGGCAAAATCCGCACCGAAGGAAAAGCCTATGTCATGCAGCCAGGCGATGTGGTAGAATTTCGATTTAATGTAAGCAAGTGATCCTAGCTAGGAAACATGAACAAACTCGCCATGAGTTTATGGCGAGTTTTTGCATGGATTATTACTATAATCTTCTCAGAAGATATAGCAAAGAGTACACTGGTAATATATGCATCATTATGTGCGGCGCATTGCCATACCGGTCATACTCGAGGTTATTTTCATCATCTCGTGTTTTGTCCTGCCACGGCACCTATATGTTTATAGTAATACAGCATTTTTCGTGGCGCTGCTTGGCTACATCGTCGCGACAAAAAGTGTGAGTATGCACCAGTGGTATCGTGCGCTTGCTGGTGGGTGGAACTTTTGGCGGCAGGTAGTAATCACGCTGGTTTGCGCAGCAGGAGCGTTTGGCGCAACGAGCCTGCTCGAGCAAGCCTTCCCTCACCTCGCCACAGGTGCCATTACAATGCCAGTCAAAACGGCAGGCGAGTTGCTACTCTTTGCGCTCTCGACTATAGTTCTCCCCGCCATTGTAGAGGAAACAATTTTTCGCAAGCAGATGATCTGCCTGGCTAGTCGCACAGCAATCATCTGCACCACCCTACTAAGTGCTATGTTGTTTGCAGCAGAGCACTTCGTCGCGCCATGGGGTGTGCTGCTGGGCATGGTGTGGGCACTGCCATTTAGCTTGGCATATAGTATGACGCGCAACGTGTATGTACCAATGACAGCACATGCCATTGCAAGCACACTCATCAATGGGCCGACGGTGGTGATGGCGCTATGTGTTGTGCTATGATGAGCGCGTTGCGTATTTTACGGTATGTATACATCACGAGTCGCAGTGTTTGCTTCATCATGCGTTTTTCTCTTATGTCAAAGAATTTCCACAATAACTATATAGTTGACTCTCCAAGACACTCACATTAGTCTATTCTTTGCTGTTTCCAAATCTGTCTATATATAATATATGGTGATACGAAAGACTACCGCCCTGCCCTGCTTTTTTGCAATCGGTAAAACCGCTCTTGATTACCATGCGTGCCCTTCACGCTACTATCGGCCTTATCAATAATCACATAGTAGGTGCGCACCCACTGCTCAAAGTCGCGCAGGATGGCACGGCGTACGCTGTCATTTTTGACGATGCCACTGCGCGTGAGCTGCGCGCGCTGCGCCTCAAACTGCGGCTTGACCATTGCGATGATACTGGTTCGCGGACTGCTGATGCGCACTAAGTGCGGTAGAATTTTGCGCAGACTAATGAACGATACATCAATGACAATAATGTCTGGTGTAGTGGCTGGCACAAAATTGCGAATGTCGGTTTTCTCATGCAGCTCAATGCGCGGGTCGCCACGTAGGCTGGGGTGGAGCTGCTCCGTCCCCACGTCCACCGCATACACCATGCGCGCACCATGCTGCAATGCATAGTCAGTAAAGCCGCCAGTGCTGCTACCAACATCAAGCACGATAGTATTATCAAATGAAATATTGAGCCGCTGCGCGACGCTGGCTAATTTAAGCCCCGCCCGCGACACATAGCGCTCGTACGCCACCAGCTTTATCTGCGCCGACTCATCCACAAACATACCCGGCTTGTGTGCCACCACACCATCCACCAATACCTTGCCAAGGCGAATCCAATTCTCAGCCGCCGAGCGTGTTGCTGCGTGGCCACGCGCCACCATTGTTTTGTCTAGTCGTTGTTTTTGCATGTTCTTATTATACTGCACGAGTGGATAGATATTTAGTTGACATGAAGCTAATAGACCTGCCATGTCTTTACACAATACATGAGGCTATAGAGCATGATAATGATGAGATTGGATGATATTACTGCGCGCGGATATGCTTCTTGCTTCCGCCGTTTTCAAATTTTGATGATGGAGAGATCCGCTTTGTTCTTTGCGCGCTATTGCAGCTTTTATATTAATAACCCACTCAAACTATCGCGCACTGCAGCATGCTATTCTTCATTCGCACGCGCCGTCGGAAGCTAGCAAGATATTCAAGACACAAGACAGCTCAGCCAAGCATATAGTATATATAACAAAAATTGAGTGGACATCGTGATAGCGAAATATCTTGCTCGTATGGCTGTGCCGCATCACCAACAAGCTGCGCATTCATCCTCCCGCAAAAGCGCTATACATAGCAAAACACGATGCCACTGCAGTAGATGCTTCGCATAGCGAGTCCACTTGTCTGAACAAAAGATTGGTTTTTGACAGCATCACATTTTTGCAAACCAAGCGTGAGTATTTGTGTATGCCACATGGTATATTTCGCATCCTCGCTGCACATAGATAGGCCGAGATGTATCGCTCGATATTTTGCGTTTATACACGTTTTGCAAAATTTGTATGGGCCATCTGCAAGCAATTCTAGCTGCGATAATAAGCTATCCATTTTTGCACAAATCTACAAACAATGATTATTTTTATCATCAGCCGTTCACTTACGCAGCCTATACTTCGCAGCAGCATATCGCCTCGCTATAATTTGCCTGGCATACAAAAATCAAAAATGAAACACCCTCCAACAAGCTACAACAAACTTACACGAAAAAGCAAAAAGTCAAAAATATCCAAACTCAAAAATAGACGAGCTGAGCAATGATCACATTTTTTATCTCGCAGCGACAGCTCCACTCGTTATGTCGCCATCCGCAATTTTTTGCAGTAGCATGCCAAAGCAAAGCGCGTAGCTTCGCAGCTACACAACAAAAAAGTGTGTTCATTATTTATATAGTACTTATGTTTACTTTGGTGCGTTTTGTATTACACCCTATTGCCATAAGCGTTATTATATTGCTAAAGGTAAATGCGCGTCTGTAACGGAAATTTATTCATTTATGCTTATGGTTACTGTGTTTATCCTGGGTGCAAGCATACGTGTGTGCGCTCCATGCCGCACGAGACAATCGTTGATCTTACTACATCGTTGTTGTGCTCACTATACCCCTCCAGCTATCGTGGTGTTGTTTGTACATCACGATACCTACGCCTTTGTGTTGTGCACATGTCATCGTTTTGCCTAATCGCTGTACTTCCTACCACGCTCATTATTCGAACGTTCGCCCGGTATTCCCTGTTCATATTCTGTATTTTTTACAATGCCTTGTATATTTTGGCATTATCCTCGTCACAGAAAGCTTTGTTGCATTCTCTACAATAATAGCACGATCCTATCGAGCTTGACAGCGAACCTTATGTGCTATTTATTACAACATCATTTACGTCCTCTTTCTTCCCCTATTACTCAGCAAAAACACAGAGTGTCCGCAAGCTCACGCTCAAAATTGGCCAAAAACCGCCACTTCTCTATGTTGTTTTTATTACATATCTAGGATGCTCTAGCCCAGGAATTACACGGCACAAAAAATACACCGCTTTTTGCGGTGTATATATGTTATCCCTACTTTCCCTACTTTCCTCTCACTTTTGCATGTCAACGCGATGAGAGCGGCTCTCATGAGCTCTCAGGGCACTATTTCTTGCGCTCGCGGTACTCTCCGCTTGCTGTATCGACAGAAATAACGTCGCCCGTTTTAATAAAGGCTGGCACCTTCACTACCAGGCCCGTCTCCAGCGTCGCATCTTTGAGCACACTGCTGGTTGTGTCACCTTTTACAACATCTTCGGTGTAGGTGACTTGAAGGTAGAGGTTTTTTGGCAGCTCGACATTGATCACCTTGCCGTCGAAGAATTGCAAACCGAGGTTATCCCCTTCCTTCAAGTAGTCCTTAGCGCTGTCGACGAGGTCTGCAGCAAGCTCAAACTGCTCAAAGCTGGTTGGCTCCATAAAGTAGAATGTATCACCATCATTATAGAGGTACTGCACGCTCTGTGTTGATACCTCGGCGGGCTCAATCTTGTCTTGCCCTTTGAAAGTCTTGGGCAGCACGCTCCCATCGATCAAGTTCTTCAGCCGCACATTGACAATTGAGCCACCCCGGCCCATTACCTTCTGATTATAGTCCACAACCCGATACGGCTTGCCATCGAGCTGCACAATCACGCCTTTTTTGAGGTCAGTTGGTTGGTACATCACCTATCTCCTGTTTAGTAGTTGCTGCTTCGTTCGAAACATCCGCCAGCGCAGTCACAGAGGTACTGCGCTGAAAAAGCTCCTAACCTTGCGCCACAAATGGCAGCAACGCCAAGTGGCGAGCACGCTTCACCGCTACAGCGAGCTGTCGCTGTTGTTTATCCGACAACCCTGTGCGACTGCGTGGCTCGATCTGCCCATAAATATTAATGAACTTTTGCAATGTCTTTGCATCTTTGTAGTCAAAATAGACCGGTGTGTCCTTGCGCATGCGCTTGGCCATTATTTGTTCTCCTTTAGTATGTTGTTAAAATGGTATTTCTGATAGGTCAATCGGCTTGTCGTCGATGTCTTCGATGACGACATCCTGGCTACTACCACTGTTAGCTGGTGCTGGTGTTGTGTTTCCGTCAGCACGTCCACCAC